>CAZZWA010000109.1:12043-14768 GCA_964657555.1 uncultured Microcoleus sp. | reverse complement strand
CTATCCTTGATAAATCATTTTTTAAAATAGTTAGATAGCTGGATTTTGCCCAGCTTTATTTTTAAGGATTATTAACGGAGTCAATTGGGATAAAAGCGACATTAACATCCAACTTACTTAGCTTGGCAATCGCCACAAATTATGATATAAAGTTATTAGTCGTTAACTAGGTGTAAACTATGTCATTTGCTGTAGAAAATAGTCAAGAATCTCAAAAATTTCTGTCGAAACTCGTCGCCAAGGCATGGTTAGACGAGGAATTCAAAAAACGTCTTATTTCCGATACAGTGAAAGTCCTGGAGGAAAATGGGTTGACTCTCCCTAGTGGTGCTCAGGCAAGAGTGAATGAGAACACCTCGTCAACACTGACAAGTATAGATGTTAATTTAAATACTGATGGGGTCTACGAAATACCACTGCCTCCCAAGCCATCTGAACTCACAGACGAACTAATAGGGTCTTCTGCTGACAAGAATAACACTGAATTACTGCCAGCTTTAAAATCTCTTTAATGTTCCATTTGCCCATGGCAAATGGCATTTCAATCTATTTGCATCTCTCCAGAGAGATGCTCTAAATAAGTCTTAGCACTAAGGTGGGAATTGACCATCTTAGTGCAATGTCAGTTTTATTGTTGCTTCTGATTCAGGTGAACTTTGGAAATTCTTACAAACTGTGGAATTAGTCATAAAGCTCGTCAATGGGTTAAAGCAACAATCCTGATGATAATTCAGATACTCCTGCTAACTCTAAGCTGGCCAGCACCCCTATATGCTGCCAATTCTGATATCCAATTTGAGCACATAACAACTGATCAAGGACTTTCTCAAAGTTGCATTCTCTCTATACTTCAGGATAGTCAAGGATTTATGTGGTTTGGCACCCAAGATGGCCTGAACAAGTATGACGGATATCAGTTTACAGTCTATAAATATAATGAGTTTGATTCTCACTCAATATCTGATAATTTTATAACGTCAATCTATGAAGACAAATCGGGGACATTCTGGGTTGGGACTGGAAATGGAGGACTCAATAAATTAGATCAAAAAACACAGCAATTTACTTACTATAAATTTGACCCCAATAACTCCAATAGCTTAGGGAGTAATCGTATTTTATCAATTTATGAGGACAAGTTAGGGACTCTTTGGATCGGTACTGGGAATGGAGGACTTAATAAGTTCGATAGAAACACAAAACAGTTTACCCGTTATATCCATAACCCTCGCAAACCCGATAGTTTAGCTGACAATACTGTATTCTCAATCCATGAAGATAAATTAGGTATACTTTGGATTGGTACAAGTGGAGGACTTGACAAATTTAATCGAGAAACTCAGCAATTTACACATTATACGCATGACCCAACTAATTCAAGTAGTCTGAGTAATAATACTGTATTGCTAATTTATGAAGACCAGTTAGGCAAACTTTGGATTGGCACAAATGGTGGGGGAATTAATAAATTCAATTACGAAACTGGTCAATTTACTCACTACCTACATAACATAGCTAACCCCAATAGCTTGAGTCATAACACTGTTAGCTCAATTGCTGAAGACCGATTCGGTAATCTCTGGATTGTAACGAGTAGCTGGTATGGAAATTCATATGGTACAGCACTCGATAAATTTGAACCCAAAACTGAGAAATTTACCCATTACACTCATGCTCCAGCTAACCCCAATAGTTTAAGTGAAAATACAGTTGCCTCTATATGGAGAGACAACTCAGGAATGCTGTGGGTTGGAACTGGCTTCAGTGGGATTAATAAACTTGACCAAAAAGATAGAAAATTTACACATTACAAACATGACCCAGCTAATCCAAATAGCTTGATTACTAATCATGTCATGTCGATTTATGAAGATAAAGCTGGCCTACTCTGGATTGGCACAGAAGATGGACTCGATAAGTTTGATCGAAAAACTGGACAATTTACACACTATATACACGACCCTGATAACCCCAATAGCTTGAGTAGTAAAGGTGTCTGGTCAACTTATGAGGATCGTTTTGGGACACTTTGGATTGGTACCTTTGGTGGCGGACTCAATAAGTTTGACCGCGAAACCGGGAAATTTATACATTATACACACAACCCTAACAATCCCAATAGCTTGAGTGATAATACCGTTACATCAATCTATGAAGACCATACTGGCACTCTATGGATTGGTACTTTCAGTGGAGGACTCAACAAATTTAATCAGAAAACCGGGAATTTTATACATTATACACATAACCCCAATAACCCTTATAGCTTGAGTGATAATAATATATGGTCAATCTATGAAGACCACTCCGGTACACTCTGGATGGGTAGTTATGGTGGCGGAGGACTTAACAAATTTAATAGAGAAACCAGGCAATTTATTAACTATAAACATGACCATAATGACCCGAATAGTTTGAGTAATAATAATGTTCTTTCAATCTATGAAGACCAGTCTGGTCTACTCTGGATTACGACTTATGGCGGAGGACTTAACAAATTTGATAGAAAAAAAGAGCAGTTTACTCATTACACAAATAAAGATGGTCTTCCCAGCAGTTCTCTTGTTGATCTTCTGGAGGATAATGATGGAAATCTGTGGATTAGTACAACT
Source organism: uncultured Microcoleus sp. (assembly GCA_964657555.1). Classification (GTDB taxonomy): domain Bacteria; phylum Cyanobacteriota; class Cyanobacteriia; order Cyanobacteriales; family FACHB-T130; genus CAZZWA01. The sequence continues at coordinate 12,156 of CAZZWA010000109.1, read as the reverse complement.
AAAGGAATATCTAAATTTAATCCTCAAACTGAAACTTTTAGAAATTATGACGTAGATGATGGGCTCCAGGGAAATGAATTTGATGGGGTGAAAGCTTATCTCAAAAGTAAAAC
>CAZZWA010000109.1:4461-11943 GCA_964657555.1 uncultured Microcoleus sp. | reverse complement strand
ATGGGCTCCAGGGAAATGAATTTGATGGGGTGAAAGCTTATCTCAAAAGTAAAACAGGAGAAATGTTTTTTGGAGGACTGAATGGCTTCAACTCTTTCTATCCCGAACAGGTGAAAGACAATCCTCACATACCCCCGATTGTTTTGACGGATTTCAAAAAATTTAATGAAAGTGTAAAACTGAAAACAGCTATTGCTGAAACTAAAGAAATTAAATTATCTTATAAAGACAACTTTTTTGGGTTTGAATTTGCTGCTCTCGATTATACAAATTCTAAAAAAAATCAGTATGCTTACAAGCTAGAAGGATTTGACAAAGATTGGATTTATACAGGCACCAGGCGCTACGCCAGCTACACCAATTTAGATGGTGGTACATATATATTTAGAGTTAAAGGTTCCAATAATGACGGTGTTTGGAACGAACAAGGTACTTCTATCAAAATTAGCATCACTCCCCCGCCTTGGAAGACTTGGTGGGCTTACAGTCTTTATATGATGGTATTGGTAAGTGCTGTACTTGGGTATGTACAATGGAGAACTAGAGTGCAAGTAAGAGAAACCGCCTTACTGCGCGAAAGTGAAAGAAAGTTGCACCAAATTTTAGAAGCGATTCCGGTGGGACTTTCAGTTTGCGATACCAGCGGTAAACTTATATACGTCAATCAAACTGCTTTGCAGTTACTTGGTAGAGAAGTTGCCCCAGATGCGTCCATAGAGCAACATACACAGGTTTATCAAGTTTATACTGCCGGAGCAGCTCAATTATTCGCTCCAGAAGACTTACCGATGATGCAAGCGTTGAGGGGGAAAAAGACAACTGTTGATGATCTGGCGATTCATCAACCAGACAAGATTGTGCCGTTGGAAGTTTGGGGGACTCCCATCTATGATCAGCAGGGCACTATTATTTACGCTATAGCAGCCTTTCAAGATATTACGCCTCGTAAACAGGCAGAAGCAGAGCGCCAGCGGACTCTTGAGGCACTGCAAATGGCAAAAGATCAGTTACAGGCTGTTTTGGATACCGTACCTGGTTGTGTTTCCTGGCTCAGTTCAAATGGGGTTTATCTCGGCGTTAACCAGCATTTAGCCAACCTGTTTAAATTGCCTACAGATGCCTTTGTTGGCAAAGAAGTTGGCTTTTTGAGGGACTACTCTGACTTTGCCCAGTTTATGCGTCAGTTACTGGCATGTCCAGAACTGACAGCCTCCCAAGTTATCGATCTGCAAGTCAACGGCACTACCCAAAGTTACTTAATTGCAGCTCAAAAATACCAACAAGGCACAGCTGTTGTTTCAGTAGGCATTGATATCACAGAGCAAAAGCTTGCAGAAGAAGCCCTGCGGGCATCGCTGCGGGAAAAAGAAGTCCTGCTACAGGAAGTTCACCATCGGGTGAAAAACAACTTGCAGGTGATTTCTAGTTTACTTGACCTCCAGTCCCAGACTTTGACCGACCAGAAGACGCTGGAAGTCTTTCGGGAAAGTTATAATCGGGTCAAATCAATGGCACTGATCCATGATCAACTTTATCAATCACCATCGTTGGAGAGAATTAACTTCGCTAAGTATGTCGAGACATTAGCTAGCCACCTACTCCATTCCTACGGAGTCAAGCCAGACTCAATCGCCATCAAAGTTAAGATTGAACCAATTCTTCTGAATATTAATACAGCAATTCCTTGTGGATTGATCATCAATGAACTAGTTTCCGCTTCATTCAAATATGCTTTTTTTGAAAAAATGATTGGTTTAATTGAAATTGAACTTGAGTCTGAAAATAATCAGAAATTTACATTGATAATTAAGGATAATGGAACAGGCTTGCCTAAAGATTTAGATATCCAAAGACCCACTACCATAGGTCTACAGTTAGTGAATGTTTTAATAGAACAGTTGGATGGAAGTATTGAAATCGAGCAAGGTCAGGAAACTAAGTTTAAAATCAAATTTTCTGAAGTAGAAACCTAATTTTAATAACAATGGTGAGAGCGAGAATTCAAATAGTTGAAGATGAGCGCATTGTAGCATTGAATATTCAACAGAGATTGGAAGAAGTAGGCTATATCGTAACTGCCAATGTTACAACTGGAGAACAAGCGATTCAAAAAGCAGCCGAAACTGCACCAGAACTGGTGCTGATGGATATTAAGCTTAAAGGCAAAGTTGATGGGATTGAGGCAGCTGCACAAATCCAGACCTGTCTAAACATCCCTGTAGTTTATCTAACGGCTTACACCGATGACGAAACACTACAACGGGCTAAACTTACTGAACCATATGCATACATTCTCAAGCCCTTTGAAACTAGAGAACTTTGCACCGCCATCGAAATTGCCCTCCATAAGCATCAGATGGAGCAGCAGTTGCGCTCTAGAGAGCAGTGGCTGACTACTATCCTTAAAAGTATTGGTGATGCCGTAATTACCACTGACCCAAACAGGGCAATAACGTTTATGAATCCGGTGGCTGAAGCCCTAACTCAGTGGAAACAGGAAGAAGTTTTAGGTCACGATTTGACCCAAGTTTTCAGAACTATCAACCAAAAAACGCGAGCGGAGATTGAAGATCCGGTAGAGAAAGCTCTTCGAGAAGGGATGAGTGTCGGGCTGGCAAATCACACCATACTCCTAACTAAGGACGGCACTGAAATTCCCATTGATGACAGTGCCGCACCAATTAAAAAAGACGATGGTAGTATTATTGGAGCTGTCTTGGTCTTTCATGACATTATCGAGAGACAGCAAGCTGAAGATACACTACAAAGGATGAACCAAGAGTTAGAATCTAAAGTTGCAGAGCGCACAACCCAATTAAGAGAAGCTAACGAACAACTCAGAACACAAATACGAGAGCGTCAGCATTTAGAAGCTCAACTACAAGTGGCTCTGGAAAAAGAACGAGAACTCAGCGAACTCAAATCTCGTATTGTCACCACCATCTCTCATGAATACCGCACCCCCCTGACTACCATCTTACTTTCATCTGAGCTGCTCAGACAATACAGCTCGACTTGGCCAGATTCAAGGAAAAATCAACATTTTCAACGGATTCATGAAGCTGTTCAAAGAATGACTATGCTGGTTAATGATGTGTTGTTTATTAATCAAGCCGAGAATAGAAAACAAGAGTTTAACCCGATACGAGTAGATTTAAAAAAATTAATTCAAGAGTGGATAGAAGATGTAAAATTAAACAGTCTGCCTCAACATCCAATCTTGTTTGAGGATCAAGGAAACTGCACGAACGTGCTTCTAGATGAAAAGCTTTGTCAGTTAATGTTTAGTAATTTGCTCTTAAATGCGATCAAATATTCTCCTGAAGGAAGCCAGATTCGGTTGGAGTTATTCTGCTCTCAAAATCAAATAGTCTTGCGGATATCTGACAAAGGGATTGGCATCCCAAGTGCCGATCAAACACGACTATTCAATGTCTTTTTCCGAGGCAGCAATGTAGGAACAATTCCTGGAGTTGGCTTGGGATTAGCGATTGTTAAACAGTGCGTGGATTTGCAGGGAGGTGAAATTTTTTTAGAAAGTGAAGTAGGAGTAGGAACAACGTTTACAGTGACACTGCCACGGCCTGAGTCGTTTATATCACATGAAGAAAATTCTAGTCATTGAAGATGATGAATTACTGCGAGAAAACCTTCTGGAAGTCTTAGAAATTGAGGGTTTTGACGTGATTAGTGCTCCTGATGGTCGCCAGGGTCTAGAGTTGACCAAAGAACAGTTACCAGACTTGGTTCTGTGTGACTTATTGATGCCTGAACTCAACGGATATGAGGTATTGAACGCCCTGCGTCAAGACTCTGCTACTGCTAAAATTCCCTTGCTATTTCTCACTGCCAGCGCTGCCAAGGTTGAGCGCGAAACTGGCATGAGATTGGGAGCAAATGGATACATTACCAAGCCCTGTACTATTACTGAACTTAAAGACGCGATCGCCTTTGAACTAAGTTAGTCTCCAAGCTCCCTGCTGTGATCACTTACGCTTAAAGAATCAGGGTAAAGTTTGCTGTCTACTATCAAGAATCCAAAAAGACCCTATAAACGGCAGAACTTGCGCTGACGATCAGCCTCAGGTTCTTGCCAAGAATAAGCAAAATGACTCACGGCGTTAATTTGTGGTGCCATCTGGTGGATAGACTGCATCTGAGCTTCCAGAGACGGACGAGAGTCAAATGACTTTCCCCAAACTCCCGCAAGTGCTGGTACTATCTGAGTCCCCGATTGTACCATACTCAACACTCGCTGGACTTGTGGAGTAATGCAGCTGGTGCTGCCGCAACTGGCATAAGCCATGGGATGCCACTCTAAGGAACTAGGAAACCTGTTCCACGGCTGCACTCGCGAATCATATCCTTGACCAATGACTTGGTTGCCATCTGGGAAAAACACTACCCCTACGGGGATTCCTTGCCTTTGGGGTTGGAGGCTGGCTAATGCGAGAAAGTCTACGACACCTTGAGCAGCGTGAGCTACGCTCAGCTGCCATAAATCCCATTGCAATAGAGATTGACGTTCTTGGATTGTTGCTTTTAATTCTTCCGGCGGCGGATTGCGTCCCTGCCAAAGAGGCGACCCTTCTTGCGGATAGAGTTTATCTACTGCTTCAATATCGCCAAGATTGATGTATCCTCGACTCACAAAGCGCCGGATCAGCTCTAGCCCTTTCTTGTTGAGAGCGCGTTGATATAATGCTTGTAGAGCGGCATCGCTATAAATCCATAAACTTTGGACTTTAGTGACTACAGAATCAGATCCAGACTGCCGTGGATAGCGAATGTAGTCAAACAGTATTCCGTCCGGATGGCGTTGGACGATCTGCTCAACCAGCTGATAGTAGTCTATTTTCGCTTGCTTGTTATAAGGATCTATAAAGACTTGAGAACCGTCAGTCACAACAGCCAAACTGCTCTCTCCTTTGCCGTCGCGGGCTAGCACCGATTGCCGATCGCTGCGTTGGGCGTAGGTGTAGCCGAAGTTCATGGTAAACATCCAGGCATAAACTCGCAAGCCCCGCTCGTGCCCTTTCTGAATTGCTAGTGCCAACAAGTCAGCTTTTTCTGCTCCAGGCGATCGCACCATAGATGGCCATGCCGTCCGGTTGGTCGCCTGTGGCAGCATCACCTGACCATCAGCAAAAACTTCAACGTGGACCTCGTTATAGCCTCGGTTGACAATGTTGTCCATAATTTCATCCAGTGCCCCCGAATTGAGATCGCAGGGGTACAGGCGCAACCAGATGGACTGGATGCGCGGCCAGCTGTTACTGCGGCACTGACGCAACTGCTCTGCATGTTTTTTTAAAAGTTCTTTGTAGCCGTTCTGAGAATCTGAATTTCCTTTTAAAGAACTTTGGCGCAGATTATCTTTTTGGGCGATCGCTTCTTTCGGTAACCAACAGTAAGCAGTTGTGTCAGCAGCTGAAGCAGGTTTTAGACCCAACCACTGGTTGAGCAGGCTAGTACTGCATAAGAGCGCTGTCACCGTACCGCGATACCAATACTGCTGGCGTCGCGCCCATTTCATAGAAGCTTTAGACATTCCTCAAACACCACAAACAACCCAGACCTATGGAACCGTTCCATCCCACTGAATAAATTAATTAACTGACCTTTGTTGGGATTTATACCGATTAACTTCAGCTTTCTTGCTATTTTTTCCGGATAAATTGATATTTCCCACAACTAGAGTTTGTGAGATTCTTGATTTTGCCATTCAACTTGCTTCATTAGAGAAGGCAGAGGGCAGAAGGTAAATATTTTGTTGGTTCTGAAACCTGCCCAAGAGTGAGCCATGAACCTTTTTCGTACTTCTGCCTTCTTTATGAAGAAGAGGCAAAGATTGAGGGACGCGGCGACACCCAGATCCGCCTATATTTTTCAGTTGGAGCAAATGGTACAAGTTCTGTCTCGCACTACATACTTGCTACATAGAGGCTTAGGCTGTCGCAGCGCTAACATACATGTGGTTATCGCTATGTGTAGGCCATTGACCCCGCGTCCTTCTTGATTTTTTATGCTTCTCGTTTCAAAGCTGCCTCCACCTGCTTAAACTCCGACTCCAGTCGGTTCTTTAACTTGTTCGGCACAGGACGATTGGGGTAGGAGCTGTAATGACCCGCCAAAGAGTTTAGTGCGGTTCTTATAGTTGTGAAGGAGCTGAGCTTAGAAACAGAGCTGTCGCGTCGATAGCGAGATGCAAAGTCATTAATTCTTTGACGCGCCTCTGCCTGAGCTTGTGCTTTATCTGGTGAACCTTCTGGCAATTCAATAGCAGTTCTCAAGCTATTAACCAAGGCAAGTGTATCTTGGCGATAATCGCCAGTTAGGCCAGTTACATCGCTTGAGGAACAGCCCATCAAACCTATGACGACAACCAAAACAAGAGCCAACAGGCGTGACAAGAAGGGCTTCATAAGCATTATTTAGTAGAGAAGACTGAAATGCAAAATTACGTAGATCCTATCCTGAATTGGAGTCAATTGATCCCCAAGAGCTAGCGCATCTCGCTTCCCACTTCTAAGAGGCACAAGGGAGAAGGCGCTTTCTTTCCCCTTGTCCTCTGACTCTTTTGTCAATCTTTACCTGCACAACGTAGATCAACCAAAGCGTCCGCTCACGTATTCCTGCGTTGATTGCTCTTTTGGACTTTGGAAAATCACCTCGGTGCGATCATACTCCACCAAGTAACCTTGGCGTCCTCCTTTGTCAGTCGGCTGAACGTTAAAAAAGGCTGTCATATCCGCCACCCGCGAGGCTTGCTGCATATTATGGGTAACGATCACAATCGTATAGTGCTCCTTAAGTTGCTGGATCAATTCCTCAACTCGCAGTGTCGAGATTGGGTCTAAGGCAGAGCAGGGTTCATCCATAAGCACGACATCGGGCTGTACCGCAACTGCCCTGGCAATACATAACCTCTGCTGTTGTCCGCCAGATAGGGATAAGCCACTTTCCCTAAGTTTGTCTTTGACTTCATCCCAAAGGGCAGCTTGCCGCAGAGAGCGCTCTACCAATTCATCCAGATCGCCCCGATATCCGTTAATCCGGGCTCCAAAAATAATGTTGTCATAAATCGACTTGGGGAAGGGATTTGGCCTTTGGAACACCATCCCAATCCGCCGCCGCACCTCCACAGGATCGACGTCTGGAGCATAGAGGTCTTGACTGTGGTAAGTAATTTTGCCTTCGGCTCGAAAACTTTTAATTAGGTCATTGAGACGGTTGTAGCAGCGTAGCAGCGTACTTTTGCCACACCCTGAAGGGCCAATAAAGGCTGTAACTCGGTTTTGGGGTATATCCAGGTTGATATTCCGAAGTGCTAAAAAATTGCCGTAGTAGACATCTACGTTTTCCGCTCTTAAGACGGGTTCCGTTGGCTTTGTAGCCTGAGAATTATAGTGCATATTCAGGACTTGAGTCAATTTTGGTCTGAAACTTTCACAAAAACTTTAGGCAATTTCCGGTATGCCT
>CAZZWA010000109.1:0-4361 GCA_964657555.1 uncultured Microcoleus sp. | reverse complement strand
TAATAGACGCGGCGAGCTGTTGCCAAACGGGAGATCACACTAGTAAGCAGCACCAAGAACACCAGAATTAAAGAAGCTGCCTGGGCCAGTGCTTGCTGATTTTTATCGAAACCCGTAGCGAAGTTGTAAACCAAAACAGCCAAAGAAGCAATCGGCTCTTTTAAGCCATTACTCCAGTTGGGCCAATATGGGCTGAATAAAGCTGTAAATAGCAGCGGTGCCGTTTCACCAGCCGCCCTCGCGATCGCCAAAGTTGTCCCGGTCACAATTGTCGGTAGAGCAGCTGGCAGTACCACTTGCGACACTGTTTGGAAGTTAGTCGCTCCTAACCCCACAGATGCTTGCCTGATTTCTTGGGGAACCAACTTCAGGGCTTCTTCTGTTGCTCTCACCACAATTGGCAGCATCAAGATCGATAAAGCAAACCCCCCAGCCCAGGCAGAGTAAGTTTTCTGAGTGAGAACGAAGACTCCATAAGCAAACACCCCTACAATAATCGAGGGAACTCCACTGAGAACGTTGGTGGCAAAGCGAATCCAGTAAGCACTCGAACTACCGCCGCTAAACTCAGTTAAATAGATGGCTGCCAGCACACCAAACGGAATGCTGATCAAGGAACCAATTCCCACCATGATTACGGTTCCGAGGATGGCATTGCCGAAACCACCTCCTTGTTGAAAGGTAGCTGGCGGTAGTTCTGTCAACGTGCCCAAGTTAATTCGGCCAGCACCTGCGGCAATTACGTAGTATAGCACAGCCAATAAAGGCACAATGGCGAGCACCGCACACAGAAACGTTAGTCCAGTCATCACCATCCCAAACAGCGTTCGGGGAGACGTAGGAGACCGCTTCAAACTACCATGACTCAATCCGTAGGGGCTGTTATCCTGGAGTTCAGATGTCATAGTTTAATCCAAAACTCAAAACTGTTGAAAATCTCTGCTTTGGTGAGCACTGCCCACCCTACTTAACGCAAAACTATTTAAATCCGCTGCACCCGTTGCACGAGTAACTGAGCCAGAATATTGACTAACAGTGTGATGCCAAACAGAATTAATGCTGCATACAGCAGTGCGGACTGTTGCAGCGCCGTAGCTTCGGCAAATTGACTGGCAAGCAGCGCGGCGATCGTGTTGGACGGTGCCAGGATGGAAAAGGTCTGCGGGTTGCCGAGGCTAAAGCTATTGGAATTCCCAATTAACATAGTCACGGCCATTGTTTCGCCTAGGGCTCTACCTAGTGCCAGCATGATCGCACCCACAATTCCAGAGAAAGCTGCTGGTAGTAACACCTTGAGAATTGTCTCCCAGCGAGTGGCTCCTAGTCCTACTGCTGCCTGCCGCAGATCTCTTGGTAAAGAAATCAGAGCATCACGGGAAAGAGCAGTGATCGTCGGTAAAATCATGATCGCTAACACAACTGCTGCCGGTAGCATTCCCGGACCACTCAGCGGCGTGCTAAAAATGGGCAACCATCCTAGATAGGTATTGAGTAAACTTGCGGGTTCCCTTAATAGCGGAATCAGGACAAAAAGTCCCCATAGGCCATACACAACGCTGGGAATCGCTGCCAGTAGTTCCACTAAAAACACTAACACTAGCTGAATCCGTGATGGCAAATAGTCTTCACTGAGGAAAATTGCTACCCCAAGTCCCACCGGAACAGCAATTAGCAGAGCAATCATTGAGCTGGCTATTGTGCCATAGATTTGAGGCAAAGCTCCGTACTGGTCGCGAGTGGGGTCCCATGTGGGGGAAATAATAAACCCTAAACCAAACTTCTGAATAGCTGGAAAAGCGATGATTGCCACCTCAAGTGTAATCCAGATCAAAGTAGCAGCCACGGCAAATGCCAAAATCCGGGTGAGCCAAATAAAGCCGCTATCCAGCTTCTTGTCTAATTCAGAGCGCGGCTGGATTGTTCTTTGGGAATCGCTAACTGGGGAACTCACAATTTACTTTCCTCAAGCACTTCTAATTTAAAGCAGCATTTGAACTGCGCTAAGAGGTACGGGTTCGATGGCTGCTCAATATTACGAATAGCTGTTTCAACCCTAAAAACACCCTGATTACAAAGAATAATCTGTGTTATCTGTTACAGTTTTATTCTATTAAGGGTATAAAGCCTGCTTAAAGCTTACAGCAGCAAAGTAAAGGAAAGGTTAATACAACACGGAAAAGCCAGCTATCGTTAGGGAATCGAGAGCTGTGTCTGCCAGCCAAGTGCTAAAATGCCTAAACTAAACCTGTTTAGATTTGATCAAAAGGCTGAACGTAGCTCCAGCACCTGCTAATGCGTAATGAGTGATAGGTGATAGTCGATGGGTAATAGATTACAGGTTACAGGTCGTGTATCACCCTTTAGCCTTCTAACTTACCCTACTGTAAGGGCTACACCCTACAGCCTTAAACCCTCTAACCAAGTCCTAATTCCCCTATTCCCCTATTCCTCAATTACCAATTACCAGATGACTGAACTCTTGTGGGCTCTAATAGGCTTACTGCTCACGATTGGTGGCACCTTTCTGGAAGTGCACATAACTAACCTTCCCTGGAATTGGAGTCAGCAAGGAATACAGACTTACTCACTTGGTGTCACCTATCAGGTTGGTGCAGTGTTATTCGTTGGCTGTATGGGAGGAAAAAATGCTGGTGCCTTGTCCCAAATTGCCTATCTGGTATTGGGCTTAATTGCTTTTCCTGTCTTTTCCCAAGGTGGTGGCATTGGCTATCTCAATGAGCCCAGCTTTGGCTACTTACTAGGCTTTATTCCTGGTGCTTGGTTATGTGGCTTTTTGGCTTTTAGAGCCCCACTGCGATTGGAGTCTTTGGCCTTCAGCTGCATTTGTGGCTTGCTACTCGTCCATATCAGCGGTTTGACCTATTTGATTGTCGCTCACTTCTTAAGCTGGCCAGCTACAGAGGTACTGCCCTTCTGGTTAGCAACTCTCAAGTACTCCTTTTATCCCTTACCAGGGCAGCTGGTAGTTGTCTGTGCGGTTACGGTTTTGGCTTTTACCCTACGGCAGCTGATGTTTTATTGAAGTTGTTAGTGGTTCATGGTTCATGGCAATTACCTAATGAATCATTAAAAATTAACTCCTAATGAACAACTAACAAATATCAAATGAATCTCAAAAATAGCCTTTTTTGGATTGCCGCTTTAATCAGTCTCATCCTAGACAGAGTCACTAAATATTGGGTGGTGCAAAACTTCATCCTCGGCCAGACAATGCCTCTGTGGCCAGGAGTATTCCACTTCACTTACGTTACAAATAAAGGTGCGGCTTTTAGTCTGTTTAGCCAGAACGGAGATTGGTTGCGCTGGCTGTCTTTGACCGTAAGTCTCGGCTTAGTAGCATTAGCCTGGCTTGGCCCATTTTTAGGTCGCTGGGAGCAGGCTGGGTATGGCTTTATCTTAGGGGGAGCACTGGGAAATGGCATTGATCGGTTTGTTTCAGGCAGTGTTGTGGATTTTCTTGATTTCCGATTGATTAACTTTGCGGTATTTAATCTAGCAGATGTATCGATCAATGTTGGTATCGCCTGCTTGTTGATTGCTAGCTTCTGGAAAGTACCAAAGGAGTGAATTCCTCCCCTATTGAACCTCATGGGTTCAAAAAGAGCATCTACCATAACTTGCGGTCTGGTTTTCCTGCTTCATTGGAACTCTTAGAGCATCGGTCAAGTATTTATTTTCGCTAGTGCTAGGTAAGGGAGGCAAGGGAGGTGGAAATCCCGACATTTCCGTTAGTTGCACATAAGAGTTAATTTGTCAATTTCTATTAGTTGACCAGCTACCCAGGCAGTCTTCTGACTAAGGCGGTAAGCGAAGCCATGCCCGGAGGGTTGATCGCGTCAAGGAAGATTGCTTGGGAGCCAGAGAGATTAGGGAAGGTGTCAATAAAAGCAGATTTGGTATGACTTTAATCAGCTCTGTTTAGCGGGTTCCAGCCGCTTGACTGCTTTCAGGGCCACCTCGGTCGGGTGCTTCGTAATTATAAATTTTAGTAGAACTATGGTAGGGTATTGCATTTAATGTCATTTCAATATTATTGAGTTGTAACCCAATAATTAAAATGAATACTGCTGTAGTTTTTAACATAGAAGTCATATTTTTAGTCAATAGTAAGGTTTTGAACATGAGTAAGCTTTTGAAGTGATGACATAAAGCTAAAAAACAAGTGAAATGGAGTCATGCTATACCTAATTAATAGGTAATCAAAAATCTGATGAATCGTTTGCCAGAGTAGTTTGTGAAAAAGATAGTTGAAAACTGCATCGTGCTTGGATTGAACCTGACATTGCTTTAATATCAAGCATTCATTTGATTCTTAAGGTGATAAATACCTAGATTAAAGG
>CAZZWA010000108.1:8759-14780 GCA_964657555.1 uncultured Microcoleus sp. | reverse complement strand
TCCCCTGTTTGTCGAGCGTCTCTAATGCACCATTTTAGCTGTGCCACGCCAGTAGTGGCGTGGCAAGGCTAATTTTGTGTATTAGGATTGCCAAAAAGCTTGATTTATCTGAGTTGCTACCGTTTTCTAATGCATCACTTTAGCTGTGCCACGCCAGTAGGGTGCGTTAGCTGAAAGCGTAACGCACCATCGACCAGACTTTCGGTGCCCTGTGGTTTCGCCTAACACACCCTACGCAATTGGCGATCGCGCTAACAGGAACTTTGATGCGATCGCCAGTCGTTCCCAGATACCGCCCAGAATCGTAAGATATAATTTGATTTTGAAATTTGAAGCTTCAGACATTGACAATGGAGTGGAAAGAGTGGTCAAATCTTCCATTAACTCAGCGAGAGCAGCTCCCCGCTCATCCTGGCATCTACGTGATCACGGACTCAACAGAACAGGTTTGGTATGTGGGGAAATCGGCAAACCTAAGCAATCGATGGAGAGGAAAAGGACATCACAGATACGGTCAACTGAGTCGAACCAACCATAAAAAGTCTTTCCAGATTTACTGGAAGCATTTTCCCTCTGAGCAGTTGGATGAGAAGGAGCAGCACTACATTAGCCTGTTCGCCCCACATTTAAACGGTACTAAGGTTAAGTCTTACATCAGGAAAAAGCCTCAACCTACTAATGAATTGACAAGGCTGTTCCAGGTTTTAAACAAGAAGACTCAACTTTTCCCCACTGTCAGGTCTATCGTTCTTGGCTACTACAAGCAACTGGACGAAGAGGAGATGAAGGAATACACAGTCTTGGTCGTACTAGTTAATGTCAATGACCATGACAAAATCATCCTCGGTTCTGCCATGCGCTCTCAAAAAATGAAAGGCCGTCACCTCAGAGATTTCTGGATGGAGTGTTCTTGTGATTGTGGGCTAGATGAGTCACTGTATAGCCCAGTAACTCTCTTAGTATTTATGCTGGAGGGCTATGTTTACGAATTTGTCTGCTGCTTTGAGGTTATAAAGGTACTAGAGAGAACTCCTTCTATGCTCTATCAGGTAGACATATTTAATCAGTCTGTAACAGCGCTTAGGAGTCCAGATATCATTACAGAAATCCTGCCTGCTAATACTTCTCGTATTCGCGACTATGAAGGTCGCCTAAAGCTCAATTCAAAAGACTACCTTAATTACTGTGTTCCTATGCTTCGACCTGTGGATGAGTTTATGAAGATAGCGTTTAGCTCAGACAACTCCGTAAGTCAGAAGGACTTGCTGAAGCGGTTCGGCGGGGCTTGCGAACCCCATTGCTGGCATGACCAATCTGAGTCCCCTCCGGCAACAGGTGGCAGAGGGTAGGCGATCACTGCGAGTATTGTCTGTGCCATCAAGATTACGTGATGGGCAGACTTCAGATCGATCATGTGCAACCGATTACCAAAGGAGTAGAGTAGAAATGCGAAAGTTCGCGTCTCTACAGGAAAAATGCAGATATCTACTATGCCGCGTGACAAACTGTCGGTTCTGGGAGCGGATCGCCCGCAGCTTCATAGGCAATCATTAAAGACTCTAACGCCTCAATTCCATTCGCCACCGCCGACTCGTAAGTATCGCCATGAGTCCGCCAGCGTTGTCCGGGAAAATCAGGGAGTCCTACCAAGAAGCAGTTGTCTTCATCAGACCACTGAATCACCATTTGGTACTTCATTTGAGTCATCTTGTTCTTTTCCCTCAATTTCCTCAATTGCCTGTTGCACTTCTTTTTCTTGATAGCGTTTAGCGTCTGCTCCATCCTGGCCAGAAATCGTGATTTTTCCAGCATACAAGGGATGCACTCAGTTAGTGTGACTTCCCTTGCCTGGGAGTTCCGTAAAACCAGCTTGCTGCAACATCCGTTTAAGCTCCCGGATTTTCTTTGGCATTATACTAATTTCATTAATTAATGATGATTAACGAAAATTCTGAGGCAGCCAATCTTTCTGTTGGCGACGCTGTAAGTTTACCCTCTATCACGACCGTTATGTCTAGCCAGTCGCTTGGTTGGAGCGGTATTGTAGTCGAACAACTCTCTTACGCCTGTACACAAATCGAGTTGGCACCTCAATCAAACCATATTCTTACCCTTCATATCGCCGCACCCACATCTCTGGTGCAAAAGCGAGATGGGCGATCACATCGCGGGGGATTAGCAACAGGGGAGTTTACCTTAACTCCCGCAGGCAATCCGAGTGCGTGGTATTGGGACAAATTTCTGGACAAACTCCATATGCGGCTCACGCCTGACTTTGTTCGCAAAGTCGCAGCGGAATGCGATCTCAATCCGGATCGGATCGAATTATTGCACAATTTTGGGACGAGAGATCCTCAAATCGAGCGCATCAGTCTCACCCTCAAAACTGAACTAGAAACGGGAGGTGTAGGGGGGCGACTGTTCGGTGAGTCATTGGCAACGGCGCTCATCGTCCAGCTTCTGAGGTACTACTGCTCTAATCCACAAGTAGTGCCCTATGTTGAGGGTGGGCTTTCTCAATTCATCCTACGTCGCGTGATTGACTACATTCAAGTCAACTTTGAGCAAGACATTTCCTTAGCAAGCATAGCAAAAATTGCAGATATGAGTGCCTATCATTTCAGCCGTTTATTCAAACAATCGATTGGGCTAACTCCTCACCAGTATTTGATTTATTGCCGCATTGAGCGTGCTAAACACCTGCTGAATCAAAGTGATTTGACGATCGCCCAGGTTGCCAGAAGCGTCGGATTCTCATCACAAAGTCACTTTGGTCAACACTTTAAGCGACTCACCGGCGTCACCCCCAGACAGTTTCGCTAATCCAGCAAGAATTTGATAAAAATCGCATATTTACGAGAAATTTTACATTTTATTTAGCTTATTATTAGAGTTTTGTGAATTAAACCCAATAAAAATGGTATTAATTTCTAATGCCATTTGGATCTTGAGATTGTAGTTGAACAATGAAAGCAATTCGGATTTATCAATTTGGTGATCCTGACGTTATGCAGCTTGAGGATGTACTCGATCCAGTTGTGGGTGCAGGACAGGTGTTGATACGCGTTTGTGCATCGGGTGTGAACCCACTCGATACCTATCTGAGAGCCGGAGCCAAGATTGGTGATTACACACCAACGCTGCCCTACACACCAGGAAATGATGCGGCAGGCGTAGTTATAGCTGTCGGGGAAGGAGTCACTCGGGTGACCGTGGGCGATCGCGTTTATGCTCAACCATTAACAGGTTCTTACGCTGAATTAGCCTTATGCAACGAGTCCCAGGTTTACTCGCTGCCGCCTAAAATTTCTTTTGCGGAAGGGACTGCAATTAATGTTCCCTGTCGCACAGCTTACTACAGTCTATTCACGTTGGCAAAATCAACCCCTGGTGAAATAGTGCTAATTCACGGAGCCAGCGGTAGTGTGGGGACTGCTGCCGTACAACTGGCTGCTGCTGCTGGACTGACGGTAATTGGGACTGCTAGTTCCGAGCCTGGATTGCAACTCGTCAAAGATTTGGGGGCGCAATACAGTTTCAATCACCGCCATCCAGACTATTTAGCAGAAATTGCCACTGTAACAAACAGCCATGGGATTGATGTCATCCTGGAAATGGCGGCAAACATTAACCTTACTAAAGACCTGACGCTGATGGCTCCCGGCGGACGAATTATTATCATTGGTGGACAAGGTGATGTTGCAGTCGATCCAGTAAGCATCATTGGTTTGGGGTTGAGCATTATGGGTGTCAGACTCTCTTCAGCAGATGAAAAGACCAACGAGGCAATTCATGAGGCGCTCTCTAGCAGTCTGGAGCAGGGAAAGCTGCGCCCAGTGGTCGCACAAGAAATTCCCTTAGCGGAAGCTGCCCGTGCTCATCGTGAAATTGAGCAATCTGGGACGATGGGTAGAATTTGTCTGATTCCCTAGGGTATAGTATCAAGTCCAGTGAATTACCTGCAAAAAGACCCCCTTACCCCAAGTGCAAGTGGGAGAGGGGAAGAAAGAAGAAGTGGTAGGGTTTTTCTCCCCTGTCTCTGTTGATGCTACTGTGTACACACAAGTCTTTCTCGCCCCCTAAATCCCTCTTGATTGAATGCCCGTCAGGACTATATTCTGGGGGACTTTAAAATCCAGTTCCTGTTTTAAAATTGGGGGCTTGCGATCAGCTTGTTGTGTCAATTTTGATCATCTATGTTGATTTACCCCGAACTCAACCCCATAGCTCTGAAAATCGGGTTGCTCTCTATCCATTGGTACGGCATCATGTACCTCATCGGCTTTATGGGTGGTTGGACGATGCTGTGGCTGCGCATCCGCCAGCGAGGTTTGGACTGGACTTCAGAACAGCTCAGCGATCTGCTCTTCTATGTGGCTTTGGGCGTCATGCTGGGAGGGCGCATTGGCTATGTGCTGTTCTACAATTTCCCATCTTATGCTGCCCACCCTATCTACATTTTTGAGGTCTGGGATGGGGGTATGTCTTTTCATGGCGGCCTCCTGGGAGTTCTCCTAGCCATGTGGTTGTACAGCCGTAAGTATGATCGGCGCTTTTTCGAGCTGACTGATTTCATCGTCCCAGTCGTACCCATTGGTCTTGGGGCAGGACGCATTGGCAATTTTATCAACGGAGAGCTGTGGGGCAAAATAGCGAATCTTCCTTGGGCTATGCGGTTGCCATGCGACGAGTCGCGCTTTTCACGCTACTGCGGAGGTGCCGTCACTGGCTACAGCCAACCCCACCATCCCTCTCAACTTTACGAAGCCTGTTTTGAAGGACTGGTCATGTTTGTGGTGTTGTGGTGGTTTTCCAGCAAGCTCAGACCCAGAATGGCAGTATCAGGATTGTTCGCATTGATCTACGGTGTTTTTCGCTTCGGAATTGAATTTGTACGCCTACCCGACCCCCAACTCGGCTATCTCGCGTTTGGTTGGCTGACCATGGGCCAAGTGCTGTCCTTGCCGCTGATACTGATAGGTATTCTGCTCATCGCTCTCGCCTACTGGCAGAGGCTACGAAAAACGGCAGCTGTTGGAAGAAGTTAGCTTTGAAACTTTTAACTCGATTAATTTCTTTCATGAATTGCTTTAGATATGATGTTCGCTTGACTCTTGATGATGCTGATTCAGACTGAATTTAATATTCAAGTGCCTTCATCGTATCTTCACGAAGCCTGACAAAGTTAAAAGCTGATTATCTGTGTCCAGCTCACACTCCATCTAACTTTTAGCCGATACTACTTTTGGTGAGAGTTGATCAGATAATTTAATTTTTCTGTAAATCGACTGATAAATTGTTGTATTTTTTAATTAAATATGTAAATTTTATAACAGGAATTATCCTAATGTATTCGGAAAAATTACCTTATCCATATCAAGGATAAGTGACTCATAAAACCTCTGAAGAAATATTAAATGTAATATCTCTACAAAGGAAAAAGACTCGCTTTCACAACTCAAATAAGATTGCTATAGCTTACAGCTAATAACTAAACTAGCGAAAGTAGGAACCATGAACTTAGCCCACCACCTCAATCCTTATCCAGTAACCGAAGAGAGCACGATTGAAGCTTTAGCTATTATGGGTATAGGGGGTGTACTTGTTGAGAGAAATTTAGCAAGCTCTGCAAAATCACAAGTGACAACTCAAATTCCGCTCAATTCTCTAAAACGAACTTCTACGCGACTTTTTGAACGTCTTTTGCCGAGATTTTTAAGACTAGGCTCTCGTGATCATAGTTAATAGAGCCTTAATTTGGTTCCTGCTTCCGGTAAATCCAATTCCTAAATAAATCCTTGATCTGTTGAGGCTGTTGCTCTACTAAATCTTGGTAATCTTCTTGTACCGGAACGTTGTAACGAGCTGTACGTTTGGCAATCTGAGGCAACCATGTCGTATGTACTGTAAAAGCTAGGTTAAGTTGCGGGTGCCAAAGCTGACAAATAGGGCCAGCTTTGAGATTAGCTGCATCAAAAATCCAGATTTCATTACCATTATCAGGTTCATCTCCAGCGCCAT
>CAZZWA010000108.1:1972-8659 GCA_964657555.1 uncultured Microcoleus sp. | reverse complement strand
AGCTCTAAACTGTGCTCGGTCAACAATTCCGGCCAACATCCCAAACAAGTCCAATAAATATCTTCAATTCTTTCGCCAGATTGCTTTTCAAGACAAGTAAATAGTGATGGCCCCCAAGTGTTCGGAGAATAGTTTTGCTCTTGAGAATCTTTGTTAGCTGGATCTTGGTACAACTCAGATAAATCAGACTTGAGCACGCGGGCATTCTCTAGTCCTACATCAATCACATAACACCCTAGACGACTAATATCCATCGGGCTAACTAAGACGCCAAAGAGTCTTTTGATATCGTTAGGTATTTCGTTATTAGCCTCAAAAATAGATTTATCGATATCCCGAATCCACTCAGCTACATCCCAAGCGCACAAATGACTTAAGTGGATGGTAATTTGATTGTCAGGATTTTTGTAGTCTAGGGTGAAATGAGTTGTTTCGCGAGGAATAACAAGTTTCTTAGCCTGCACCTGCTTTTGGTTTGGTTTCAATTCATCGCGGCGAACGATATATAGATAAGTATCAGTTAATTGAGGAAAATCAATTAAATTTCTGAGAAAATTTTCTGCTGACTCATACTGTTTTTGTTTAACTCCAGGGATGAGTTCCTCTATCAAAGTCTTAAAGGCTGTGTCTACTAACACTATGTAATCTTCAGTTAACCCTATCTGATGGATACTTTGAGAAACTTTAACAGGCTCTCCATTGGGGAGAACCACTTCCCATTTTTGAAGTGGGTTTATCCCATCCCAACGGATGATATAAACAAAACTATGGAAAAATTCAAACAATCCCAATAATTCGCTTGATGATTTAATCAGACCTTGAAAAGAAGAAAATATATTCTCAAATATGCTTTGCTTGAGTGCCTGTTTTTTCCCAACTCGCTCATCTGATATGGGTAATTGCTCAATGAGGAGATCGTGAAATCCTGGCTCATCAAAGATATTGATAATATCTAGTAACCTGTGCAGCACTGGCCGTAATTGGGAGATATAGATGGAGAGCGACCTGCCAACATTGACAGTGAACATTTCTTTGGTGTTAAAGTCAAAGCAAGGATGAGCTGAACTCTGAACAAGTGGAAAAGGAAATGGAGGTTGAAATGGTAATTTAGCTAAGAGAGGATTCATCGGTTGCCATTCTCTATTCCCACCAACTGGTGTCACAGCTTCGAGAGTTTGCGTGTCAATTTCATAAGGACGACCCATATCCCAAGTAGCAAGTAACCGATAGCCTTCTGCTTCCGAGAATTTCATCGGCAGAAACCCGGTATTTAGTTGATTGCGGGAGCCCAATTCGTTAGAGAAACGCAGGATACCGAGATTCTGAAAGCTTAAATTAGTCGGTTGTTGGTACTGCTGACATTTGTGAGTGGCGACATCAGCGTAATAACAAGGTGTTTTGATCAATCTTGATGTTAGGGTAACTCCCTCTGCTAGATTGTTAAAGTCAATCCGGTAAATCATGCCATCGCCGTTATAGATGGGAGTTGCACCGTCATCACTAGGAAAGATAATTTGAGTCCCCTCAATACTTGGGGAATCAATTGACCCCACGGGGGCAACAATGAAAAGATGACCTGGTAAATCTGATGGAAGTTCTTTGCCATCTTTGACTAGCAATTTCAGTGGCGGATGTGTGGCGCTGGGATTATCTTCCAAGTGGCCAAATTCCTGACGGCTAGCTGACAATACGGAGCGTGGAAAGATCTGTGCAGGTGTTTCAGTCATAGGATAAATTTGGGTAATTTAGGATAATGAGTCAAGCAGTGTTTTTGCTGAGTGTAAATCTGGAGTGGCGAAGCCCTCAGTAAACCAGCTGTAAATTTCAGCGAGGTGCTGTCGCGCTTCCTGGCATTTTCCCTGCTGCTGCCAAAGAGAGCTCAAGTTAATAACTGCCCGTAACTCCAAAGATTTTGCTTTTTGAAAACGGGCGACGGCGATCGCCTTGAGAAAACACTGTTCGGCATTTATTAAGTCCCCTAGCAGCAACAGGATCTCTCCTTTAAGCCGATAAACTTCTGCTTCAAAAAAACACTCTCCAGTCTGCTGGATCTCTTGCAGGGCATCTTGAAGCAAGTCTAGTGCCAATGACAATTCACCGACTTTGCCATGAGCCTCTGCCAGTATAGTTAAGTGACAGTGTCGTGCTAAGATTGCTCCACTGTTGATATACATGTCTAAGCCTTGCTGCATCTGGCTGATGCCCTCAACAGCACCATCTTGAGCCACAGCCCAACCTCGCAGCATATTTCCCAGCGCAGTAAAGAAGGGAAACCCGTTCTCAGTGCAAAGGGTAATTAATGCCTCTGCTTGATCTTTAGTGGCTGATACATGCCGTTGATATAGTGCCAGCCAAGCGGCGCAGTTGGAGGTAAACACTAGACTGTAGGGATGAGAAAGTTCTTGGGCAAGCAGCCTCATTTGCTCAAGATATCTCATGGCTTGATCGGGATAGCCGAGAAACCAGTTAGAGAGGCTGGCCCAAAATAGACAACCAACACCCGGATCTTGTCCGTATATAGAAATTAGGTTGTGATGCGATCGCCGATTGTAAATAGCAACTCCTCGTTGGGCGTAGGTTTGGGTACGGGCAAACTCTCCTAAGTGAAGTAAGTTACACGCTAGGTTGTAGCAAGCCTGTAAAATCATTCCTGAGTCTTGGGTACTCTCAGCTAAATCCTGGAGTTGCTCTGCCAGCTGCCCAGAGGTCTGTAATTCTGCTCTCGTGAAATAAGATGCCCACAATCCACTCAGCACAGAAAATAGCTGCGTTGTTTGTCCCACTTGCTGACAGAGTTGTTTGGCTCTGTCATAGGTTTGTTTGACTTCTGGGGCAGCATAACCTTTAACTGCCATCAAGGGAGCACCGAGAGCTATTTGCAACTGGAGTTCTCGCTGGCGTCGAGCAGTAGTATCTTCCATCGTCTGCAACCAAGTAATAGCCTCGCGAAAGAAGAGTACCGCCTCTTGGTTGGCATAATTACTTACAGCTTGCTGTCCAGCTTTTTCTAGATATTCAGCCGCTTTTGCTGCCTCCTCAGCTTTCGCCCAGTGATGGGCTAACAATGAGTAAAAGGGGGATAAATCCGTAGTGTAAGTTTTTTCGTACCATTGGGCAAGATGGCGGTGCAGTTGTCGCCGTTGGGAAAACAGCATTAAATTGTAGGCAACGTCCTGCGTAATAATATGCTTGAAGATGTATGTTAGGTCAGGATCGGGCGTTTCTAGAGGTGTCAGATCGACCCTGTCGAGATTCCGCAGATATTCAGCCAAATGGTCTTTATCAGCTGTGAGGGGATAAACAGCATGCAGGATGTGGAAGGGAAACACCCGCCCGATCACACTGGCAACTTTTAAAGCAAGCTGTTGTTCTGGAAGCAGGCGGTCAATGCGACTGGTAATTACACCCTGGATGGTATTGGGAACTGTAAGATTTTTGCTGTCCAGCGCTTTTGATGTTAAGTGACATTCACCATTGGCGATCGCAATTAAGCCCTCTTCCCGCAGAGAGTATGCCAGTTCTTCGCTAAAAAATGGGTTTCCCTGAGATTGTTCTTGGATGAGGGTGGCAATAGGCAAAGGTAAAGATGGCACTCCTAAAGCTTGACAGGCGACAGCAACAGTATCATTCGTTCCTAACACCTCTAGTTGCAAGTGCAGTGTCGTTGGGGTTTGCAACAACTGCGTATATTCGGGGGGTGGGGAATCGGTCAGAGGGCGGGTAGAGACAATCAGTAATAGGGGCATCACCTGCTCGCTAATGGCGAGGGTTAATGCCCAGGAAGCTGAGTCTAGCCAGTGAGCATCTTCGACGATCAAGACTTGGGGCAATTGCTCTACTGATCGTTGCAATAATTGCACCAGTAAGGCACGCGTTTGTTCGGCTCGCTCAAACGGCGTTAGGACTGAGGTAAATTCATTATCCAATAAATCCAAGGACAACACAGCGTTAAGTAAGGGAGCGAACAACTGCACTGCTTCTGGCAGGCACTCCAACATCCCTAAAAACTGCTGTCCTCTAGAACAAGAGTTGGCATCTGAGTCTAAATTCAGCAGGTTGTGAAAAACAGAACTATAGGTGTGGTAGGGCTTGAATTTCTCAATAGCATCTCCTGACCCAATCAGGCTCTCAATTCCTGATGCTTGTGCTTGCTCTAACAGCTCTTCTACCAGCCGGGATTTGCCAATGCCAGCTTCACCTGAGATCACCACTACTCCCCCACTACCCCGGCGTAAAGCTTCTAGTTTCTCGGCGAGGAGAAAGCGTTGTGTGGTTCGTCCCACCATGGCTGTACGAGTCCCCACATATTTGGGACTAGATTCACTACTACTCTTATTCTGGGAGGGGCAATAGATGGCAACGGGTTCAGCTTTGCCTTTGACTTTTATGGCTGGTCTAGAATCAAACAACAAGCGCTTTGATGCTGCCTCATAAGTGGCGCGATCGCACAACACTTCATCCTTTGCTGCTTGCATCAGTCTTGCTGATAAGTTCACCACATCCCCTAACATCGTATATTCGCGGCGGCGATCGCTGCCGACGGCACCACAGTAGACTCTGCCAGTGGTGATGCCAATACTAGGATGTAACCCCAACTCTTGCAACTGAGCTTGGATTGCCAGTGCTGCCTGAACTCCTCGCACGGCATCATCTTCATGGGAATAGGGCGGCAGTCCAAGACCTGCCACCAGAATGCTGCCTTTATCATCTACCAGAAATTTATTAAAGCTGCCTTCATACTGCTCCAGAGTGGTCTGCATCACCCTCATGATGTTGTTGAGCAAATCCAGTATATTTGGTGCGTCATAATCTAGTGCAGGCAGATTGACAAAACAAACTGTCACCCGACGCAATTCTGCTGCCCACGCGCTTTGACCAGCCACCAAACGCATCTGAATCGCTTTGGGCATGTAAGCAAGCAGTGCGTCAAGAGCCTCAGCGTTCAAGGTTGGGGGAGCGATTGGTGGGAGCGGTAGCGAATCGTACAAGGATAACAAACGCACATAGCCGTTTGCTAAGGTAGAGTGTCTGGGGCCAGAAAGTTCTAAGTTTCGGCTTTTTTCTGTTCTCGTTCTATGCTCCTGTGATACCAAAGTCCAAGCTTCGGGAGATAGCACGACTTCTCCTGGTTGAGCCTGTGCTTCAGCCATGCCCATCTTCACAAGGGGAGATCCAGCCAATAAAAATTCCCATCTCCCATTTTGACCACCAACAATTGCTGTCAAAACTTCACCTGCTCCCACACCTACCCTTAATTTCAGCGGTGTCCCGTCAGCCACTTTATACTGATTGAGACTATGGGTCATTGTCAAAGCGCACTGAGCCGCATAATAAGTGACTTGGCTTAAGGTTTCATGAGTTGTCGTTGGCCAAAGTACTAGCAGTGCATCCCCAGCGAACTTGACGACATCTCCCCCGTGCGCTGTAGTCAGTGCAATCAATTCCCCAAAGTAGGTATTAAGAGCAAAGGTGAGTTCTTCTACACCAGTGGCACCATGTTGAGCAAGTTGTTCTGTTAAGCTGGTAAACCCGGAGACATCAGCAAACAGGACTGCTGCTTCAAAGCGTTCTATTTCCGGAACCGTCAGGAGTTTAGAACTCATTAAGGTACGGCGGACTAAGAGCGCTGGCACATAACTAGTTACAGAGTCGCAAAGTGCAAGTGTGGTCATAGTGTCGATAGATACAATGACTAGTTCTGGTTAGGAATTCCCCATGCTTTCGGACTGCCTTTTGTTTTGGAGATCAACTCCTCAAGCTAGAGCCCAATTTTCCAAAACGGGGTTTTCCATCACAAGTACCGGAGAGCTTATGTGGGTATCTTAACCCTCACCTGATCATTCCATCACCAGTTACGAGCGTGAAGATGCGTCGCCTACCAAAGTAATCGCCAAAACGCTCCACCCACCAGGTTCATAGAAACTTCTGAAGAGGTATGGTAGGAGAGCATTTTTCCTCCAAGTGAATTACTGAAGTAATGCCTAGAAGGTACAGAAACCAAATTTTTCGAGTTATTGTGCTGCTGGTGGGACTCTGGCTGAGTTTCGATCTCGTCTCTCACCTAGTGGCAGAAGTTCTCTGGTTTCAGGAAGTTGGGTATCTAGCCACTTTTCTGTTGCGGCTCAAGACTCAACTGGGTTTAGGGGTGATTGCTCTAGTGATGCTGGGGTTTCTGCTAGGTAATTTAGCTTTGGCTGAACGCCTCAAGCACCCCAAACCTAGTCTAAGGGAAATTGATGATTTACCCCGACAGGGTGGGTTGGGGCTAGCCATACTGTTACCCTTAACTCTGGGATTGACTTTGCTACTCGGGTTGATGCTACTGCACTATGGCCAAGTTGCGGCAGAGTTTTGGCACGCTACGGATAGTCCTGAACTTAGACTGAAGACCGAGTTTAGCTTTGTCCAAAAGATCTTCCGTGCATCTTTTTGGCAGAACTTTATTCCCCAACACCCAGCACCACAATGGCAGATGGGAATGGCGATCGCCTTGGGCATAACATCGCTGACGGCGCTGTCAATCTATCCGCAGTTTTTGTTAAGAGCGATCGCCTTATTAATGAGTTTGTGCTTTGGTCTGGTACTATCTGGACACTGGACTACGATTTTGCTGTATTTCCATTCCACCAGCTTTAATATTGCTGACCCGTTATTTCAGCAAGATATCAGCTTTTACGTGTTTAAGTT
>CAZZWA010000108.1:0-1872 GCA_964657555.1 uncultured Microcoleus sp. | reverse complement strand
ATTTTCTGGTCTAAAGCCGCAAGCCAGATTCATCAAATAGTCTGGCGAGGATTGGGATTGTATCTGGTAGTGGCAGCAATCTCTACTCTGGTATTACCGGAAGCTGTGCAACGCCTAGTTGTCCAACCCAATGAACTGGCACGAGAGAGACCATACATTCAGCGTAGTATCTCTCTCACCCGGCAGGCATTTGATTTAGAAAATATTGAAGTACAAACCTTTGACCCCCAGGGCAAGCTCCGTACAGCTAATCTCCAACACAATAACTTGACAATTCGCAATATCCGTTTGTGGGATACACAACCGTTGCTAGAAACAAATCGCCAGTTGCAACAAATCCGACCCTATTACAAATTCCCAGATGCCGATGTTGACAGATATACGCTAATACAAGAAACATTTGGACAAAATGTAGAGACGCGAAATTCTGGGTCTTTACCGACAGAAAAGCGACAGGTGCTCATAGCAGCCAGAGAGTTAGACTACACTGCTGTTCCCCAGCAAGCTCAAACCTGGGAGAACCAACACCTGGTTTATACTCACGGTTACGGCTTTACCCTCAGTCCTGTGAATAAAGTTGCTCCTGGTGGACTGCCAGACTACTTTGTGAAAGATATTGCCACGAGTACATCTGCTGGTAGCGCCTTAGGAACTTCTAGCGATCGCATCCGGGCTAGTATTCCCATCGGCAAACCTCGGATTTACTATGGTGAACTCACCAATACTTACGTCATGACTCCAACGACAGCTAGGGAATTTGACTATCCTAGCGGTAATGAGAATGTCTACAACAACTATGATGGCATCGGCGGAATTGCCATAGATTCTTGGTGGCAGCAGTTGTTGTTTGCCGAGTATCTCAAAGATTGGCAGATGCTTTTTACCCAGAACTTCAAGCCACAAACTAAACTGCTGTTCCGCCGGAATATTACCCAGAGGGTGCAGGCGATCGCTCCTTTTTTGCGGTTCGACAGCAACCCTTATTTGGTGGTGGCCGATGCCTTGACTCAGCGACAATCCAACTATCTTTACTGGATTATTGACGCCTACACGACAAGCGCTCACTACCCCTATTCCGACTCAGGCAAAGACAAATTTAACTACATTCGCAATTCCGTCAAAGTTGTCATTGATGCCTATAATGGCTCTGTAATTTTCTACGTTGCCGACACTCAAGACCCGATTATCAACTCTTGGACTGCCATCTTTCCCGGACTTTTTAAACCGTTTAGCACTATGCCGTCTGCTCTCCGTAGTCATATCCGCTATCCGGCGGACTTTTTCAACTACCAATCTCAGCGATTGCTGACTTATCATATGACAGATCCGCAGGTTTTCTACAACCGGGAAGACCAGTGGCAGGTTCCTACCGAGATTTACGGCAGCAAGCAGCAGCCAGTGGAACCTTATTACTTAATTATGAAACTGCCTACAGCAACGGCAGAAGAATTTATCTTGCTGCTTCCCTTCACTCCTACTCAGCGCACCAACTTAATTGCCTGGTTAGCAGCGCGTTCCGATGGTGAGGAATACGGCAAATTGTTGCTTTACCTGTTTCCCAAACAGCAACTGGTTTATGGAACCGAGCAAATTGAAGCTTTGATTAACCAAGATCCAGTCATTTCCCAGCAGATTTCCCTGTGGAATCGTCAGGGTTCGCGAGCAATTCAGGGGAATTTGTTAGTTATCCCCATTGAAAAATCCTTACTCTATGTCGAACCCCTCTATTTAGAAGCTGAACAAAATAGTCTGCCAACTTTAGTACGGGTGATTGTTGCCTATGACAACCGCATTGTCATGGCCGAAACTCTGGAACAGGCACTCAAGGCTATTTTCCAACCGGAAAAATCTGCGACTCCCCCGATTATTCGT
>CAZZWA010000107.1:4942-14791 GCA_964657555.1 uncultured Microcoleus sp. | reverse complement strand
AGAAGTCAGTTGCTGAACCCATTCGCTTAGAGATCAGTCGCAGTCACCATCGAGTGACTATCTATCAGGGAAAAACCCCTGTTAAAAGTTACCCCGTTGCAGTAGGTCGCTCAGGCTGGGAAACTCCGGTGGGCAATTTCCAAGTCCTTGAGATGTTGGAAAATCCTACTTGGATACATCCTTTAACGGGCAAATCTATTGCAGGGGGCAGTCCACAAAATCCTCTCGGTCACTACTGGATTGGCTTTTGGACAAACGGCACAAATTGGATAGGTTTTCACGGGACTCCCGATCCTAGTTCAGTTGGCAAAGCGGCTTCTCATGGTTGTGTTCGCATGTACAACAAAGATGTTGAGGAATTATTCCATCAAGTTCATATCGGCACGCCGGTAACAGTAGTGCGATAGGTCTTCGCGATCGCATTAGAGCGATCGCACTCTTGTTTTGAAACGGGTGAGTGCGCTATCAGTAAGGGCGGGGTAACACCGTCCCTACAAAATGCTTAATATCCTTCAATTTGCATTATTGCCGTCCAGAGTGCTCTGCACACTGCCAGATGAGTTCTGCCACTAAACCCGTCCAGCCAGTTTGATGGCTGGCACCGAGTCCAGCACCGTTATCGCCATGAAAATATTCATGGAAAAGCATCAAATTGCGCCAATGGGGGTCTGTTTGGAACGTTTCTATGCTGCCATAAACGGGACGCCGAACAGACTGCTCTTGGAGGAAAATTCGTGTCAGTCTTTGTGACAACTCTATGGCAACTTCCTTAAGATTCATCTGATTGCCGGAACCAGTTGGACACTCCACTTGGAAATCGTCGCCTAGGTAGTTATAAAACCTTTGGAGTGCTTCAATAATCAGATAATTTATGGGAAACCAAATGGGGCCGCGCCAGTTGGAATTGCCACCAAACATGCCTGTGCTAGATTCTGCTGGTTCATAATCCACCCGGTACTGCTCGCCATTAACATTAAAGATATATGGATGCTCGCCGTGAAATTTAGAAACAGAGCGGATACCATAGGGGCTGAGAAACTCTTTTTCATCTAGCATTCTATATAGGATATGGCGGAGTTTATTTTGCTCCTCTTTCCCTCCAGGTGGTTTGAAGCAAATTGCTAGCAGTCTTCTCGCCCCAACCCCTTCTGTCTGCATACAGGCTACATTTTGTCTCAAGTCTGGACGATTTTGAATAAACCATTCCATCCGTTGGGTAAAGCCTGAAAACTTCTCTAAATCTTCTAGTTCTAGAGTTTCAACGGCTAACAGTGGAATCAGCCCCACTAGTGATCTCACTTTCAGGAAAACTTGGCCATTCTTGGGGCAATGGAGTACGTCGTAGTAAAAGCAATCATCTGCATCCCACAGTTTTGCTTCAGATTTGCCAATCCGGTTCATTGCAGCAGCAATGTAAAGGAAGTGTTCAAAAAACTTGCTGGCGATATCTTCGTAAGCAGAATTTTCTTTGGCGAGTTCCAAGGCGATCGCTAGCATATTCAGAGAGTACATTCCCATCCAACTGGTAGCGTCAGATTGGTCTATGCGCCCGTCCATTGGGAGTTCTGCACTGCGGTTAAAAACCCCAATGTTGTCCAATCCTAGAAATCCACCCTGAAAAACATTTCTTCCCTCTGCATCTTTACGGTTGACCCACCAGGTAAAATTAAGCAGCAATTTTTGAAACACGCGTTCTAGAAACTTTCTATCGGCGCGATTGTACATTTTTTGCTCAATTTGGTAGACACGCAATGCTGCCCAAGCATGAACGGGTGGATTGACATCGCCAAAATCCCATTCATAGGCTGGCAGCTGACCGTTGGGATGCATGTACCATTCCCGTGTCAATCGCTCTAGTTGCCGCTTGGCAAAATCTGGGTCAAGGAGCGCTAGGGGAATGACGTGAAATGCTAAATCCCAGGCTGCATACCACGGATATTCCCAGGTATCGGGCATGGAGAGAATGTCGTCGTTGAACAGATGAATCCATTCCCGGTTTCTCATACCCTGACGTGACTCTGAAGGCGGTGGCTCTGCGGCATCACCTTTGAGCCAGTCTTCTACCACATAGTAATAGAATTGTTTAGACCACAACAAGCCAGCAAAAGCCTGTCGCTGCACGTTGCGTTTGTCTTCTGTCAGCAAATTGGGAGGACAGATACGAGCATAGAATTCATCAGCTTCCCGTTGGCGATTTTGAAAAGTTGTCTCAAAATCATTGCCGAATGGTGCATCTTCCTCTTGGTAACGAGGGGTATTGCTCAACCGCAACCGGACTGTTTTGGTTTCGCCTGCACCAATATTTAATAGATAGTGGGCGGCAACCTTTGTACCGACTTGGCCTGGATTTACCGCATCTCGCTTGCCGTTAACAATATAATCGTTAATACCATCTTTTACATAAGGAGAGTAATTCTCCACTCCAAATAGCTTTTTCTTATTAGTTTCGTTATCTGTGAATAAGAGTTCTGTTTGTCCTTCACAATACAGCCATCGCTCTTTTAGAGTTTCATGAGATGCTTCTATAATGCTCAAGCTATTATCAAATTTGAGCTTTTTGAGCCGGGGCTTAGTTTCTAAATTGTTCCAAGACCAAGTGTTCCGAAACCAGAGAGTTGGCAGTAGATGCAGCGTTTTTTCCTGCGGCCCTCGGTTACTAATACTGATTCGCACTAAAATGTCTTCTGGTGATTTTTTGGCATATTCGACAAAAACATCAAAATAGCGGTTTTCAGCAAACACGCCTGTATCGAGGAGTTCAAATTCTGGATCGCTAAAACTTCGGCGTTGATTTTCTGCAACTAATTGACAATAGGGAAATGCTTGTTGCGGATATTTATAGAGATATTTCATATATGAGTGAGTAGGAGTATTGTCAAGATAAAAGTAATACTCCTTAACATCTTCTCCATGATTACCCTGATTACTGGTTAAACCAAAGAGCCTTTCTTTCAGAATTGGATCTTCACCATTCCAAAGCGCGATCGCCAAACAAAGCCGCTGATGATTATCAGAAATTCCCGCAATTCCATCTTCTCCCCAGCGATAAGCCCGAGAGCGAGCTTGGTCGTGGGGAAAATAGTCCCAAGCTGAGCCATCGGTGCTATAATCTTCTCTCACAGTTCCCCATTGCCGTTCGCTCAAATAGGGACCCCACCGCTGCCAATAAGCTTTACGGTCGTGGTTTTCTGCTAACCTTTTTTCTTCTGAGATCATACTTATGTTGCTCCTATAGTAACCTTGACGGGATATTCTCCCATTTATCTGGCGCATTGGCCTTACAGATAGTTTTTCCCAAATCTAATTGGACGGTTGATATCAGTTTAATTTAGTATTATTACCAAATATTAAAAGATTTAGAATATAAAATATATCTATCAAATGGGATAACTTTTTATGAAGTTACTGAACTAATGTTTTATGTTAAGAACTACTTTGTGGCTGAATATTACGAGCAGTTAGACCAGACTTGTTTGCAACAACTTCAAACTTGACTATTGTACCTGGTTTGATAGTGCGATATCCCTTACCAGGGATGGCAGTAAAGTTAAAGAACACGTCGTCACCAGCGTCTGTGGTGATCGTTCCGTTGCCACTATCGATATTGAAAGAATGCACTACACCCTGTGCCACCCGCAGTCCTGTTGCACCTAGTGTTGGCGTAGCATCAGCCCATTCCTGCTGGGGAATCCGAATTTGACGCACTTGAGGCGTGTTATAAGCTTCGTAGCTGTAATAAGACAGAGTTTCCATAATCGCACGCAGATCTAGTCGCAATTCTTCCAGAGTTGGTCGCCCGACAAAAAACCAACCGTTATATATCTTATGAACTGTCAGATTAGGTTTTAGCACAAAAGTGTAGGGCTGGGCGCGATCGGCGTATTCGCCTTCAGTCTCGTCAAGAATGTTGATTTGCTTAATGACTTCCCGTTTTTCATCTGATAAGAAAGTCCATTGTGCTCCCAACCCAGCGCGAAAGGCTGCTTGTACTAGAGGTGCGTCTGCACTGACACTTACCAACTGGCAATAGTTAACCTTCAGCTCATTCTGAAACTGCACGAGTTGCCGCATTTGTTGCTGGTCGCGGGGACAGAAGAAACCCCGGTAAAATATCAAAATTAGCGGGTAGCCATCCAGAAAACCTAGCTTTTCGTCCATCAGACTAGGTTTGGTAAACTGGGATAGTTGCATTAACTCGTTCTGCTGATCTGGCAGTCTAAAATCGGGAAAGCGATCGCCTACTTGAAGATGGGTTGTCATTGCAGATCCTGTGACAGGCTATAGCTGTAAGAACAACTTTCCAGAGCTTATTTGTTAAGCTTAGCAGCTAAGTCTGTTCCCACGACAACTGTAATGTCAGACCAGATATCTCCTGTCGATGCCGCTTGCGCTTGTCCCACTCCAATAGCGCTTTTTACCGCCTCTGCTGCTTCTAGATTGCCATTTTGGGCTATGATCTGAGTCTGCATTAGGGGGATAGTAGTTGCATCCACTTCATGAGTTGAGACATAAATATTATCAAAACCCCGCTTTTTGAGCAAAGCCAAAGCTTTTCCTGCCTCTCCTTGGCGTCCAGTGGCGTTGATAACTGCGATTCTGAAGGGCTTAATGCTTTTTAGGGATTTTGTGGATACTGTAATGTTATGCACTCGACTATTGGGGACATCAAAGTAGCTGGCGAGGATGGGAGCTAAAGCTTTGGGGTTCTTAATCCAATAACTCAGGTGATATTCATTTTTGCCACTAAACCGACCAGGCAACATTACCATGTTCAGATGTTCGCGATCGGCATGGGCTAAAAGTTGGGCGATCGCCAGCATCTCACCCACAGACACATCTGTATCGGCATTATCCTTGACCACCTGAAGCATTTTTGGCAGTTTTCCCAGAGTTGAAGGCTGCAAAAGTGAATGGAGTATTTCCTTCAAAACAACCTGTTGCCGCTGAACTCGACCAATATCTCCTAATTCATCATGACGAAAGCGCACATACTCCTGTAAGTGCTGACCGTTGAGCTTGTGTCGCCCTGCCTTAAAGTTTATATACAGATGTTGACTCTCGTCTACATAACGCATAGGCTTTGGTATGGTCACTTCGACTCCCCCCAAGGCATCTATAAAATGGGCAAATCCTTCGGTGTCCAGCCTGACATAGCGGTCAATGGGAATATCTGACAACAAATGGCTAATGGTCTCGGCAGCTAGTTTGGCTCCTCCTCTGACATTGGCATCATTAATTTTATCTATGCTGATACCAGGCATTTGCACCAGCGTATCCCGTGGAATGGAGAGGATATTAATTTGGTGGGTATCAGGAAATAAACGCACCAGCAACATAGTGTCACTGTTGCCCGCGAGAGCTTCAGCCGGAGTGTAATTCCCTAAATGGGGATGCCCGGAGTTATCGATTCCCAAAACCAGCACATTTATAGGTCGTGTTAAGGTTGTAGGAATGATGCCACTTAAATTATCAGGACTGTTGGGCAAATGGGACCCACTTTTGAGTGGAGTTGCTGCCAGTAACAACGCTGAGAGTGCTCCAAAAGCACAAGAGATAGCAGCAATCCCGCCAAGAAATAATTTGTACGAAAGTCGCCTGTCAATCGAACCTGCCGCCTGACTCTTCTTGGGTTT
The DNA here is from genome assembly GCA_964657555.1 of uncultured Microcoleus sp. Classification (GTDB taxonomy): domain Bacteria; phylum Cyanobacteriota; class Cyanobacteriia; order Cyanobacteriales; family FACHB-T130; genus CAZZWA01. The sequence goes on along the minus strand of CAZZWA010000107.1, from coordinate 9,158 downwards.
GTTTTTCTGGCGGACAACTGGTTTTTCGTTCATATCCCACTCCTTGTATCCCACACACTCTCTCTAGAACAACTTATTACTGCTGTGTTTGTCAACAGATAGGTAGTGGTTGCTCATCTAACTGATAAAGCTGAATAATCTGACAAGAGTAGAGACGTTTTGGCGGAACGTCTCTACTAGCTCTCTAGAGAATCTGTTATGCCATAACTATACTTTTTGAGAAGTCTTGTAGATGCGTGCTGTGTCTCTTTAAACAATCTCATTCATCGTTCCGGACGCAGGCGCGTGACTTTCAGCGTAAACAGTCCCCCAGCTGCGTCACCAAAGGCATGTACCCTGACAATGTAGTTACCAGACTTGACAATCCGGACAAATAAGAGGGAGTTAGTACTTCCATCTGGCCCATCGTCGTTTTCTCCCACCGTTGAGCCGTCAGCAGCCAGTAGGGTGACAATGGTGTCAAAACTATCAGATTTCGATTCAATTGCTACTTGGTCACCAGCCGTCAAACTTACAACGTAGTCTCGGGCAAATCCTCCTTCTCCTGTGGGAATATCTTTATTGGAAAGTGTATCCTTAATTTCAACGCCAGCTGGCAGAGGAATTGGTTTGTAAACCTGAAGAGCCTCAACGACCAAAGTACTCAGGCTGACTGCAAACAAGCTCACTGGAACTATTAAGTAACGAAAATTTTTATGCATTTTTATGGCCACGAGCCTAAGTACAAAATTGCCACCTTCAAAAGAGAAATTTTACTCCTCAGAAAATTCTAGTTGAGCAATCCATTTGCTAAAAGCTCTAAGATAATTGGAAAAAGAAGTTAGAACCATAATATGCTCTGGCTTTTTGTCCATTACTAGAAAAAATTAGACCTCTTGCAAGAACTCGCATCACCCCCACTTTTGGGTTCACCTAAAATTTGCCAGTATCCAGAGAGTTAGAAATTCGGTATTTTAGGATCATTAGATTTAGTGGATTTTTACTTAGAGCGTTCAACCCCGTCGAGGGTATGAAAAGCCAGTTTCAGCTTATTCCTCATTAAGATTATGCTAAACTCCGATTCTGGTCAGCCACAAACGCTTCACTCAAGGCAGCAATGCTTGATTGGACAGAGCCATGATGTCAGTCAAGCCTTCCCGCCTCCAGACCTCGCTTTCCACTGGGTTGGCTGGCTGTTTTTCCTCTATCTTTTGATCACACTCTCATTAGGAATCTACCATACTTATTGCATGGCAGGCCGACGGCAGCGCATTCAAGCTTTGGAGAAGTTGTTTCGACTCAACACTTTGCAAGGGGCTGTTGATCTGGATGGGAAACTGAGTATGGCGATGGCGAAAACTCGAGTCTATGAGCCCATTCCTTTGCCAATTAGTCAGCCAATTGTGGATACACTCTCGGTTCTAGATATCCCGCTGGGACAGGGCGGATTTGCCCGCGATTACATAGTGAGTTTGAGTGCTGATGACCAATTGGTTATTGAATTGAAATCTCAAAGGTTTGATACTTTTGTCTCGCTCTTAGGGTCTGATGGCAGTACTGTTGGTGAAAATGACGATGGCCCTGATGGCACTACTAACTCGCTACTGATTATCTGCATTCCCAAGTCTGGCACCTATACTGTCAGGGTGCAAGCCTCTGGTAAGAACAAGGCCGTTGGTCTTTTTACTCTCTTGGTCACACGCTTTTGTCCCCAAGCAGGAATTCAATAATTCTAAGTGAGTCCCGAATTGGGTGGTTGGAGCACAAAGAATGCAGTCCAAATCAAGACAACAGCGACTACACACATAACACCCAATGTAAAGTAGCCGACGATGTTAGACCAGATGTTGTTGGTGAATCTGCCCATAATCCTCGGATTATTGCAGATGCTCATGATGTAGAAAATGCTGGGTGGAACAGTTATTCCATAAACCACAGCAGAAAATATCAGTGCCTGAACCGCACCAATGCCTGTGAAATTAATCGCCAAACTCAGGAGTATGGAGAGGAAAATTACCCCATAAAACACCTTGGCCTCGTGCAATTTCTTATCCATCCCTCTAGGACATCCGAAAGCCTCCGCAGCAATATAACCGCAAGTGCTAGCTAGGACAGGAACCGCGATCAAACCAGAAGCCAGAATCCCGACGGCAAAGAGTAAGTAAGCCGCATCTCCAGCAATGGGTCGGAGCGCTTCCGCTGCATGGTCTATAGTGTTGATATCAGTGATGCCTTTGGGATAAAGTGTGCTGCCACAAGTCCACATCACGAAAAACATAACGATTCCAGCGATCGCCATGCCAAACGCATTGTCCTTTTGCATGGTCTTGACTTCTTGCCTGAGATCAGGCTGCTCAGCCTCTGGGTGGTTGAACAAGTGACCATACTTATGCTGCTGATCGTCCACCTCCATGGAGGACTCCCAGAAAAACAGATAGGCGGAGATGTTAGTGCCGAGGAAAGCTCCGACAGTCCCTAAGAAGGCGGTATCAAACTGGAGATGGGGCATAACTAACGAACGTAGCACCAGCAACCAATCCTGTTTGACGAAGAAAGGGACAAAAAAATAGACGCTCAGGACACAAGCAGCCCATTTCAGTATGGACGCCACTTTGTTGTAATTTAACAGGAACAGCGACGCCAGAACCAGGATGCCAACAATCACAGACAAGATCTGAGTAGAAACCTGGGGAATGAGCATATGGGAAACAGCTCCCATTGCTAACAGGTCAGATCCCACATTGATTGTGACTGCGGGAATGGTGAGTAGCCCGACTAGCCAGAGTACATAGGGCGGATACTCTTCCCTAAGGATTGTGATGATGCCCCTGCGAGTCACCAGACCAATGCGGGCACTCATTTCCTGAATACAGACCATCATGGGAAAGACAAATGGAGCTAGCCACAGAAGTTTCAGCCCATATTGGGCTCCAGCTTGGGAAAAAGTGGCAATTCCTGAAGGATCGTCGTCTGCAGCTCCAGTGACAAAGCCGGGGCCCAGGAATTTGAAAAATCCTTTAACCTTGTTGACAATTCGGCGATTCGCTACCGCCTGACGCTGCTGTTCCGGTATTCTAGACATTTGACTTCTTATAAGCTGGGAGAGTAGTTGAGATCATCGAATCACTATCAGAGGATAGAGGATAGTGAACCATTGCTCTTTTAGAGTAGAAGTTACAGCAGTTTTCAGTTGGATATACCAGACAAAGCTACCCCTCCATCCCCCACAAGTTCGGGGGTTGGACTGTACTGCACCAAGATGAAAATTGCTGTAAGTTGACGACAACATAGACATTAACCGAGACCTATGGCAGCACAAGGCAGAGAACAATTATGCATGGCCTCAGTGAATGAGGCGATCGCTACAGCAACTCATATTGCGGCTTCTGCTGCTAAGTCGGCTTCAGACACATTGCATAACATTTCAGGCACGACTACTGCTGTAGGGGAGACTGTAGGCTCTGTGGCTCAACGAGTAGTAGAGCAAGGGACAGAGAATGTCGGCAAAATCGTCGCTCCTATTGCTGAAAATCCACTGGTGAAATTTGCTGCTAAAGTTCCAGGCATCAACTGGTTACTCATTGGGCTTGGTCATGTAGATGTGGATCAGGCTCAGAAGGAAGTAGACAAGCTGCGACAGGAATACCCACTGGAAACACCAGAACAACTGGCTCACCGAATTATTGTTGACGCTTCCCTGAAAGCCGGGGGGGTGGGATTAATTACTAACTTTGTACCCCCATTAGCACTAACTCTGTTTGCGATCGATTTGGCTGCGGTGACAACACTCCAGGCTGAAATGGTCTATCGCATTGCTGCTGCCTATGGATTTTCGCTGAAAGACCCAGCACGGCGGGGTGAAGCTTTAGCAATTTTTGGTTTGTCTGTGGGAGGCTCTGGAGTATTAAAGGTGGGGCTGGGCTTTGTGGAACTCCTTCCCATAATAGGCGCTTTCGCTGGAGCGTCGAATAACGCTACTCTGCTCTACTCTTTAGGATATGTTGCTTGCCGATTTTATGAGGCAAAGAGAAACTCAATTGCTCAAGCAAGAGTGAGTGATGTTAGCAATGTTGCTACCCAGAACTGAATTGGGGGCGATCGCTCTCATAAGACTGCTGCTATACCCTTGCCTTTTCAATTCAAGTAGCTGTTCAGGCAACAATCACACCCACAAGAGGATGCGGCTTGTAATTCAAGTTCCCATGGATGGACAGGCTACAGTAGGTGCCTTGACTGA
>CAZZWA010000107.1:2710-4842 GCA_964657555.1 uncultured Microcoleus sp. | reverse complement strand
GTTAGTAGCTCATATTGCTTTTAATAAGCTTGAAACGGGAAATTATTAAAACCTATGACGCAGGAGCAAGCTACATTAAACGTGAAAATTGGTTCTGATTATCTCGGTAACAGTTGTTGTGCATTTACTGTTTGGGCACCATATCTTAAAGAGGTAGCTGTACAAATAGTTTCTCCCGAAGAACGCCTTCTTCCCATGCAACAAAATGAGGAGGGATACTGGAAAGTAACAGCTCAAGGCATTGGCCCAGGAACGCGCTACTTTTATAAGCTTGAAGGAGCTACAGATAGACCCGATCCCGCATCGCATTTTCAACCAGAGGGTGTACACGGGCCTTCAGAGGTGATCGATCACAGTACTATAAGCTGGAATGACGCTCAATGGTCTGGTATTCCCTTGGAAGAAATGATCATATATGAACTGCATGTCGGCACTTTCACCCCAGAAGGCACCTTTGAGGCCATCATTCCCCGATTACCTGACCTGTATGAATTGGGGGTGAATGCAATCGAGATTATGCCAGTTGCTCAATTTCCAGGCGATCGCAACTGGGGCTATGATGGTGCATATATATTTGGCGTGCAGAATTCCTATGGCGGCCCTGAAGGGTTAAAGCGACTCGTAAATGCCTGCCACCAGCAAGGAATATCGGTAATTCTCGATGTTGTCTACAATCACTTTGGCCCCGAAGGAAACTACATTAGTAACTTTGGCCCCTACTTTACAGAAACGTATAAAACGCCTTGGGGTAGTGCAATTAACTTTGATGATCTTCGCAGTGACGGCGTCCGCAACTTTTTTATTGCCAATGCCCTTTACTGGTTTGAGAATTACCACATTGACGCCCTGCGTTTAGATGCCATCCATGCTATTTACGACTTGGGAGCCAAACATATCCTACACGAACTAGCAGAAAAGGTTGATACATTTTCCCAGCAGCTTGGCAGGAAGCTGTATTTCATTGCCGAAAGCGACTTAAATGACGTGCGCGTGATTAGAGATCGCTCTGTAGGTGGTCATGGCATGGATGCTCAATGGAGTGATGATTTCCATCACTCACTGCACACATTACTTGCGGGCGAGCAATTGGGGTATTACGAAGATTTCGGCAAGTGCGAACACCTAGCGAAAGCCTTTAAAGAAAGCTTTGTTTACTCGTGGAAATTTTCGCACCACCGACAGCGGTTTCATGGCAACGATGCTAAAGACTTCCCAGGGCACCAATTCGTCATCTGCACGCAAAATCACGACCAAGTAGGCAATCGCATGCTAGGTGAGAGGTTGTCTCAACTGGTTTCATTTGAAGCCCTAAAATTAGCTGCTGGTGCCCTCTTACTTTCGCCTAATGTCCCAATGTTATTTATGGGTGAAGAGTACGGTGAGGAATCGCCTTTCCTCTACTTTGTCAGTCACTCAGATTTTGATTTAGTTGAGGCAGTGAGAAAGGGCAGAAAGGAAGAATTTAAACACTTTCACCTGGAAGGAGAGTTTCAAGATCCTCTGAGTCCTGAAACCTTCCATAAGTCCCAGTTGCAATGGGAAAAACGCCAAGAAGGTAAACACAAAGCTCTCTGGGAGCTTCATCAGCATCTGATCCAGCTACGCCGTACCATTCCCGCCTTGAAACATCTCGATAAGCAAAATCTAGAGGTGTCCTTCTCGGAAACGGACAAATTCTTGCAACTCCGGCGGTGGAATAATGACAGCCAGATATACTGCGCGATGAATTTTTCTAACCAAGATGCCACTTTTGCGCTAGATGCTCCTAATGGCATCTGGCACAAAATCCTGGACTCTTTGGACTCCAAGTGGCTAGGCGCTGGATCTATATTGCCAGAAAAAATAGACTCACAGCAGAAGTTGACAATTCAGCCGCAGAGTTTTGCACTATTTAGGCAATAGTCCTCATTTTCAGGAGTTGCCTGGGAATGCTTGAGCACAGCCTCTCTTTCAGCATTCCCAGGCAGTCAGATCAAATCCAGTGAGTTGCCCGTAAAAAACTTGATGGTTCGTAGTGGCAACTTGAGTCGTCATAACCAGCAATATTTGGAAGGAAAAAGTATTTCCTACAACAGTCTAAGGGATGTTGCGGTCAGATCACCGGATTTGGTATGAACTAGAAACGAGAAAAT
>CAZZWA010000107.1:0-2610 GCA_964657555.1 uncultured Microcoleus sp. | reverse complement strand
TTTGAAGCCCTGATTGGTGAAATTCAGCAGCATGGTATGGGATGGTTGCAGGATATCGTTCCCAACCACATGGCCTATGATAGCCAAAACCATTTGCTGATGGATGTTCTAGAAAATGGACCGGATTCGGAGTCGTTTGACTACTTTGACATCGACTGGAATCATTATTATGAAGATCTTCGGGGTAGAGTGCTTGCCCCTATGCTGGGAGATTTTTATGGCAACTGTCTAGAGAATGGCGAGATTAAACTGGAGTATGACCAAAGTGGACTAAGCGTAAACTACTATAGCTTGAGACTACCCGTTCGCATAGAATCTTATGCTAAGTTTATTAGTCAGAATTTGGGTAAGCTAGCCCGATTATTGGGAAGAAGCCATCCGGACTTTGTGAAGATGCTTGGTATTCTTTATTTGATCAAAAGCATTCCTGGGGAAACCAAAGGTCAGGAACGATACGACCAGATAGCTTTTGTCAGAGGATTACTTTGGGAACTGTATAACCAGAATTCAGAAGTTAAAGAATTTATCGATAGCAATATAGAAGTTTTCAATGGAGAGAAGGGCAATCCAGAGAGTTTTAACTTGCTGGATAGTTTGCTTGGCGAACAGTTTTACCGCCTTTCTTTCTGGAAAGTGGGTGCTGAGGAACTTAACTACAGACGGTTCTTTACTGTCAATGAGTTAATTTCTGTAAAAATTGAAGAACTTAGGGTTTTTAATAAAACCAATGCACTGATATTTGATTTGGTTGAATCAGGTAAAATAACAGGGTTAAGAATTGACCACATTGATGGTCTGTACGACCCGACTAATTATTTACAGCGACTTAGAGAAAAGACAAAAGACGTTTACATAACTGTTGAAAAAATTTTAGAGCTTAAAGAAGAAATGCCGGACTATTGGGAAATTCAAGGAAGCAGTGGCTATAATTTCTTGAATTATATCAATGGGATATTTTGTTACAAAAAAAATGAGCAGCAGTTCGATGATATTTATCACCGATTTACAAGATCGCAGAAAAATTATGAACAGATAATCGGCGATTGCAAGCGGCTGATTATTGATAGAAACTTAGCGGGAGACATAGATAATCTTGCCCATTTACTCAAGCAGATAGCAAATAAGACCAGAAAGGGTAATGATTTTACTTTGTATGGTATCAGAAAAGCGATCGCAGAAGTTTTGGCTCTCTTTCCTATCTATCGAACTTACATTAACAAAGATGGGCAAAGGAAAACAGACAGCATATATATTAAGTCTGTTATGGAACAAGCTAGACAGCAAAGTCCGCAACTTTTAAATGAACTGAATTTTATTGAAAAGTTGTTGCTACTTGAATTTGATGAAAATACACCCCAATCTGATCAAGACCAGTGGTTGCATCTAGTTATGAGACTACAACAGTACACTGGCCCCTTGATGGCAAAAGGAGTTGAAGACACTGCTTTCTATGTCTACAACCGATTTGTTTCTCTAAATGAAGTGGGTGGTCATCCCGGCTATTTTGGGATAGCTGTTACAGACTTTCACGAATTCAATGAAGTGCAAAGTAAATTCTGGCCTCACAAGATGAATGCCACGTCAACTCATGATACCAAACGTGGTGAAGATGTTAGGGCCAGACTGAATGTGCTCTCTGAAATTCCAGAGGAGTGGGAAAAGCAGGTAAAAACCTGGAGTGAGTTGAACAGTTCCAAGAAAAAAAGCCTACCCCGTTTAAAAGTTCCCGATCAGAATGATGAATATCAATTCTACCAAAATCTGCTGGGTGCTTTTCCTTTCAATGAGAGTGAGGAAGCAGAATTTACCAATAGAATGAAGGAATTCATCATCAAAGCGATCAGAGAAGCAAAAGTACATACAGCATGGTTAAGACCTGATACCGCTTATGAAGAGGGTTGCCTCGCATTTGTTGAAGAAGTTCTAAAACCCTCAGACGACAATCAGTTTTTGAAGGAGTTTCGACCTTTCCAAAAAAGGGTAGCTGAATATGGAATCTACAATTCTCTTTCCCAAACCATAATAAAAGTTGTATCGCCGGGAGCGCCTGACTTTTATCAAGGAACTGAATTATGGGATTTTAGTCTTGTAGACCCGGATAACCGCCGTCCGGTTGACTTTGAGCTGCGAGCATCGTTACTCAAAGAGATTAAAGCTCAAGCTCAGGCAGATATACTGGCTCTGGCTGCTGAGTTACTTTCTACTAAGGAAGATGCTCGAATTAAACTATTTCTGACTGCCAGACTTCTTGAGGCAAGAAAACAAAATTTGGAAGTTTTTCAAGAAGGTGCTTACTTGCCGCTGGAAGCGGCTGGGAAGTTTAAGGATCATATTGTCGCTATAGCGCGACAGAGTGGGAATACTGTAGCGATCGCCATCGCCCCTCGCTTTTTCACCAGCCTCATCCAGCCAGGAGAGTTTCCTATAGGAGAACAGGTATGGGAGGACACACAGCTTGAACTACCGCAGGGAATGCCGTCGGCGTGGAAAAATGCCATAACAGCCGAGACGCTGCAAGTGGATGGCAAAGTGGCGATCGGGCAAGCTCTAAAACACTTTCCTGTAGCGCTGCTAATTAGCCAGAGTAATCGTTAAATAGGAAGCTAAGTG
>CAZZWA010000106.1:0-14827 GCA_964657555.1 uncultured Microcoleus sp. | reverse complement strand
CCGCAAGCATCCCAAGTGCCGGAAAGAAACATATTTTTGGCTTCACCCATGGAAATGGGAGCCGAGAAGTCACCACATTGAACCACCATAGTTTCCAAATTCACCTTCACGGATGCTTGAGGATTGGCAACTAGAAGATCCTGTAGTTGCTTAGCTGTGGCAGTATCGACAGTGACACAGGGAATTCCAATTGCCACACAGTTGCCGAAAAAGATTTCCGCGAAGCTTTCCCCAACCAACGCTTGAATGCCCCATTTAGCGATCGCTTGTGGTGCGTGTTCCCGTGATGATCCACAGCCAAAGTTCCGGTTAACCACTAAAACCTGGGCTCCTTGGTACTGCGGTTGGTCAAAGGGATGCTGTCCTTGGAGTACCGCCCGATCATCTACAAACACATTTTCACCCAATCCATCAAATGTGACAGAGCGTAAAAAGCGGGCAGGAATGATGCGATCAGTGTCAATGTCATTGCCTACCAAGGGAATACCGCGTCCTGAAACGACTTTTACTTCACTCACCATAAAGTTACCCCTCACCTCAATGATTGAAAAAATTCGTAATCCGCGATCAACAGTTATTACGAATTACAGCAACTCTCGCACATCAACCACTTCACCTTTAACAGCAGTGGCGGCAACCATAGCGGGACTCATCAGCAAAGTGCGACCAGAGGCTGAACCCTGCCTACCCTTGAAGTTCCGATTGGAGGAAGAGGCACTGATCTGCCGTCCCTCAAGTTTATCGGGGTTCATTGCTAGGCACATAGAACATCCAGGTTCGCGCCACTCAAATCCCGCTTCCAAGAAAATTTTGTCCAGTCCTTCCGCTTCAGCCTGTTGCTTCACCCGTTCTGACCCTGGAACGACGAAGGCTTTTACTCCCTCTGCGACTCGGCGACCTTTAGCGATTTTGGCTGCTTCCTGTAAGTCGCTAATCCGTCCGTTGGTGCAGCTGCCTATGAAGCACACATCGACCTTGATACCCTGAATGGGTTGACCGGGAACGAGATCCATGTAGCGGTAAGCTTCTTGGGCAATAAACCTCTCCTCTTCAGGCAGTTCTGCGGCAGTGGGCACTAACTCATTAACACCAATGCCTTGACCGGGAGTAATTCCCCAAGTCACAGTAGGGGGAATGTCGGCAGCATCGAACACCACCACATCATCGTACTCAGCATTGGCATCGCTGCGGATGGACTCCCACCAAGCAACAGCTTCGTCCCAGTCTGCTCCCTTGGGGGAAAATTCCCTGTTCTTGAGGTAGTCGTAGGTGATGCTGTCGGGATTGACGTAGCCGCATCGAGCCCCACCTTCGATGGACATATTGCAAACAGTCATCCGCCCTTCCATGCTCATTTGCTCGATAGTGGTGCCTGCATACTCATAGGCATATCCCACGCCGCCTTTGACACCGAGAGTCCGGATAATGTGGAGGATAACATCTTTAGCATAGACGCCTGGTTTCAGGAGGCCGTTGACTTCAATTTTACGGACTTTAAGTTTGGATAAAGCCAAAGTTTGGGAAGCGAGAACGTCTCGGACTTGGCTAGTGCCGATGCCAAAGGCGATCGCCCCAAATGCTCCGTGGCTTGAAGTATGGCTATCTCCACAGGCGATCGTCTTCCCTGGTTGGGTGAGTCCTAGTTCTGGAGCGATCACATGAACAATACCCTGATTACCAGAACTAATGTTGTAGAAGGTAATGCCATTATCTTTACAGTTTTGCTCCAGCGCTTGCATCATTTCTTCTGCTAGAGCATCAGCAAACGGACGTGCTTGATTTTCTGTGGGAACAATATGATCCACCGTAGCGACCGTAAGATCTGGAAATAGTACCTTTAACCCCCGCTCTCGTAACATAGCAAAGGCTTGAGGACTAGTAACTTCATGAATCAGGTGTAGCCCAATAAACAGTTGCGTATACCCTGAAGGAAGTATACCAACTGTGTGTAAATCCCACACCTTGTCAAACAGGGTACCTTTACTCATATCATTCAGTTGTTTTTTGTTAGTGAGTTCAATATTTTAACTAGTGTTTACCCCTCAGCAGAATATTTTTCTACTTCAGCTATTATCTCATAGCATCTTTTTTGTTAATTGTCACCTTTTGCCAGCTCTAGTAACTTAGAGCTATTGTCAAAATCGGAGGGGAAGTGAGCGGAGTGAATCTCAATCACCCAATCGGGTGAGCTAACTGAGTGAAGCGAAGGCATGATTGTCAACACTAAGTTGAAATAGCCAATCAAGAAACTCCCGGACTGACTCAATACCCTCCCGTTAAGAATAATTGTAGTGGCCTTTAGGTATTAGAGATTGTCACCTCAAGCGTACCTACTTATCTAAACTGCATCGCGTGCTGACTTTCGCCAGAAGTCTAATCTCTTGGCAATGTGTGAACCAAATATGCAGCTTCAACAGACTAATTAGTAACAACACGTCAGTAACAAAACTACAAACCCAAGACATATTCCTATCTTTCCATGACTCAACCTCTTCGTCGCGCCCCAAATCTCGCTAATCGTTTCTACACCACGGCTCTAGCTGGTGGAGTTCTAGCGCTAACGACGACTTTCGCTCTTGTTGCCAACCCGTTGCTTACCTATCGAGTGCGAGCGGAGCTTACTGATAATAACCCCAAGCTCGTGTTGGATGAAGCTTGGCAAATTGTCAACCGCGAGTATGTCGATCCTAACTTCAATCACGTAGACTGGCAGCAAGTCAGACAACAACTGCTCTCGCAGAACTATTCCAGCCGCGAACAAGCTTATACAGCGTTGCGCGATGCTCTCAAAAAACTGAACGATCCCTACACTCGCTTTTTAGACCCTCAAGAGTTCAAAGCCTTGCTTAACGAGACGAGTGGCGAGCTGACAGGTGTAGGTATGCAGCTAGATCTCGATCAAAAGACCCATGCCTTGACGGTGGTAAAACCGATGGAGAACTCACCAGCCATACGCGCTGGAGTCCAAGCAGGCGACATAATCGTGCAGATTGATGGGCATAGTACCGCAGGCATCGCTCCAGAAGCAGCTGCTAACCTAATTCGAGGAAAAGAGAACACACCCGTGCGCCTATTGCTCCAGCGTCAGGGTCGTGACCCATTTGAACTCGTCCTTACCCGCCAGCATATTGAAGTTCCGACAGTTCAAGAAGCTGTGCGCATCGAAGGGCAGCGACGCTTAGGTTATATTCGCTTAGCTGAGTTCAATGGCCATGCAGCAGATGAGATGAAGAAGGCGATAGAAAACCTCAAAAAACAAAAAGTCGATGAGTTTGTGCTAGATTTGCGCGGCAATCCTGGGGGATTAGTCGATCAAGCTCTCTCGATCGCTGGGATGTGGCTGGACAATGGTGACATCGTGCGCACAGTAGACCGCAATGGTCATGCCGAAACTGCCCACGCTGACCATACAGCTCTCACCAATCTGCCACTAGCAGTGCTAGTAGATGGCGGATCTGCCAGTGCTAGTGAAATTCTCACGGGAGCACTGAAGGACAATCATCGAGCAATAGTCGTAGGTACTCAGACGTTTGGCAAAGCCTTGGTGCAGTCAGTGAATCCGCTAGTTGATGGCTCAGGTGTGAATGTGACCATTGATCGATATTTAACGCCCTCTGGTCTAGATATCAACCACAAGGGCATCACGCCTAATGTCATATCCAGCCTCACGAAACAGCAAGTGCAAGACCTCTCAAATCATCCTGAAGAGGTGGGCACTTCGGTAGATCCTCAGTACGAGCAAGCTGTCTCTCACCTAAACCAGACGGCGCAGCAAGGCACGAAACCAGGAAATACCTGATATCAAACTAAGCGAATAAAGTATTGGGAAGGGGAAAGACTTAGTAGAAGACTTCCCCTTGTTCCCCTGTTTCCTTGTCCGAGGATAGCTACTTCCCAATTGGTCGCAAGACATTCTGCAACGCGTAGTCGGCAATCAGATCTCCAAGTACCCCTCCTTGGACATCTGCTGTGCGAGTGTGAATGCCGCCCCAAACTCGCGCATCTCCAACCTCTTTGGCTATTTGCGAAAAACTTGTGTAGCTGCGTGTTACACCAATGTTCGGTGGAAATGTCAAACTCAACTTCACCTCATCACTGCCAAAGAAGCTTTGCAACACCCGCTTCGCTGCATCAGATGTGACGCAATGCCCAGAAATGTAGTCTGGGTGGGGCGGTGTTATAATCAGCGGCTCCCAGTTTGGCTCGGCGGACAGTGCAGGGTTGCCGATCGCATCTGCATTACGGATGGCAGTCACTGGACGCCAGAGGTTGTATTTGTATTTGACTGCATATCCAGCGACGTATGCGTCAGAACCTACCATATTAAGGAGAGCAAACAGTCGCGCATTGTCAGTGATACTGTTGCCTTTGGCGGTTGCTGCTGCCTGAGCTGCTGCGTTCCAGATGACTGGAGTTGGTAAAGTCCAAAAAATTGCTGCAGCTGTCTGGTCAGCGGTTCGGACTGTACTGTTTTTTGCCCCGACGCTTTTCACTTCAATCAGATCTTTGATATATGCCTCGCTGTTCAAAGCAAGGGGTGGTGGGACTTTGAACTGGTTGACACTTTTAGATGTAAATAGGCTAACCTTGCCCCAGTGGGGTACTATTGCTGGGGCAAACGCAGGTGGGGTAGGTTGCCAAACTCCAGGACCAGTTCCGGGCTGGTAGTCCACTTTGGCGTCCGCTCCATCCTTGCTGCGTAGCGCCACGAGTTTTTCGGCAACTTCCCGACCAACTTCGATCCCGTCCGCCTTTGACTGACCTTCTGGAACCTTCGCCAGCGAAGCTGCCAATGCTGCTTCCAGACTGGCTTGCTGCGCTGGGTAAAGGCGGAGTAGAACGCCATGCCCAGCAGCAGCAGCAGCGGCTTCGAGTGAAGCCCCAGCAGGAGCTTTGGCATTCACTGCATAAGTTGTGTAGCGGCGGTCGATAGCATTCACGGCATCAAATATTGCTGCATGAGTGATCGCCAGAGCCCGAAACTGATACAGGGCGTTCACCCCAGCAGCTTGAGTAATGTTGAGAGCTGTCACATTCCAATCAGTCACCACGTCGGCAGATGCAGCCTTAGCAGTCTCAGCCAAGGTTGGTGCTGAGTTGTGAAACAAACTTGGTGTAGCTAAAACTACTAGCAAAGATGCCAAAATGAACAAGAAAAAACGCTTAATCATGTGCCAACTCATCTCAATACTGTAATTCACAAAAATCAGCAGTAAAGCTCCTTGCAATACTCCAGCAGAGGAACCATCGCTTGCCGACTGGGTATAACACCTAGAGCATCGGTTAAGTATTCAGATTTCGGTGGTGCTAAGCAGGGGGAGCAGGGTCGGTGGAAATTCACGGATTTTCCGTAGATACATAGAATAGTTAATTTGTCAATCTCGATTACTTAACCGACTCCCTAGGCTGTAGGTAAAGATTCCATTGCCCCCTTCCCATTCCCACGAGAATCCCTCATGCTTCTAGCTAAGGGAGCTTTCATCAAATACAACTTAAATGTACTTGGAATACCGTAGTTTATAACTCTATGAGAGTTAAGTCTCCCTGTCAAGACTATTTATATCCGTCTACTTACTCACATTACGGGTTGGCAAAAACGGGATGTATTCTTACTCACGCCTACACAAATATCGGGCTGATCGCCCATTTCAGACGCTGCTCTATCTCTACCGTCAAGATCTTGGCAATATCGGGCTTTCGATGCTGTTTTATGTGATCAAGCACAGCCCGGAGTGGATTAGGCCCATAGTGGCAGCCAATGTGATTAATATTATCTCTCACCCAGACAAGCACTCATTGTCGGATTTGTGGCTCAATGCGGCGGTTCTTGCTGTTTCAGTGTTGCAGAACATTCCTACCCAATGCCTGCACATCTGGTTTATGAGCACCGCTACCCACAACATGGAGTGCAATCTGCGCTTGGGTATCACCTGGCAGCTGCAACACCTCTCAATCGAATTTTACAGGCACAATAGCACTGGTACTCTGCTTTCCAAGCTGCTACGAGATGTGGAAGAGATTCAACTCCTGACAAATAACATCTTCCAGTTTGTGCCAAGTGCCGTGCTGACTATCTTGGTAGCGATTGGGGTGACAGCCGTGCGTGCGCCTTGGTTCCTGCTTTTCTTCCTAGCTACTGTACCCGCTACCCTGTTGCTGATGCGGTGGTTCAGAGCCCCAATCCGCGATCGCAATCACGCTTTCCGGCGGCAGTTTGAAGGCATGTCCGCACGCCTGAGTGAGATGCTTCAACTCATCCCCGTGACACGAGCACACGGTGCTGAAAGCACCGAAATGGAACAGGTGGAACGTCAGGTGCTCGGTGTCAAGCGGGCAGCGATGCGACTCGACGCCATCAATGCTGTCACTGGTGCCTGTTCCTGGGTGACATTACGTTTATTCGGCTTGGTTTGCCTGTGCACTTCTGCCTGGTTAGCCTATACAGGAAGATGGCAAATTACGGTGGGTGATGTGGTGTTGCTGACTGGCTATTTTGACAGCCTGACTGAGTCGGTGGCTCAGATCATGGCAGTGTGGCCGCAAATTGGCAAAGGCTTTGAGTCGCTGCGCTCAGTTGGCGAGCTTCTGGAATGCCCCGATCTAGAACATAATCAGGGCAAAACCCCCGTGAAATCAGTATGTGGCAATTTCGTATTTGAGTCGGTCAGTTTTGCCTACCCTAGCACCCAGGAGAGTGCCATCCATGACTTTTCCCTACGAGTGAGAGCTGGGGAAACAATTGCCATTGTCGGGCCATCAGGAGCAGGTAAATCCACACTGTTAAACCTCATAACTGGTTTCCTGCGTCCCACCAGTGGTCAAATTCGCTTGGATGGCCAAGATATGAATGCCCTAGATCTGCGGACATATCGCCGATTCCTCTCCGTGGTTTCCCAAGAGACTCTCTTATTTAGCGGCACCGTTAGGGAAAATATCCTGTACGCTTGTAACCAGGTCAGTGAGGAGCATTTGTGGCAGGCGATCGCCGACGCTAACGCCCTCGATTTTATCCGCGAACTGCCTAATGGACTCGATACTGTGATTGGCCCCAATGGGATGAAGCTCTCTGGGGGTCAACGGCAGCGAATTGCGATCGCTCGCGCCCTGATCCGCAATCCCCAAGTCTTAATTTTGGACGAAGCAACATCGGCGCTGGATTCTGCCAATGAGGCGCTCATTCAGGAAGCATTAGAACGTTTAATGGGGAACCGGACAACATTTATCGTTGCTCATCGCCTCTCAACCATCCGTAAAGCGAACCGGATTGTCGTTTTGGCAAGGGGACGTATTGTCGAGGTGGGAAACCACAAGCAATTGCTGGAGAATGATGGGATGTATGGGCGGTTACATGCTTTGCAGAGTTGAAGCGCTGTGGTAGTGTTCTACACAGCCCATCTCTCCCAAAAGCACAGCAGCAACGAGAGGATTTGGTAGGCTCCGTACCTACGCCTGCCCCGCCTCTCATCTCCTTATGGGTGAGGATGAGAGGCGGAGCTAATAAAATTTTCATACTTTATTATTTACTGATTTAAGTTTTGTGGCTGAGAACGATAAACGCAACAGGTTTAATCACCTGCTCACACTAGCAATAATTTGGCTAGTGGGGGCTGCTGTTGACCGCATCTGGTTTGCCATAGACCATGTCATCCCCGGTTGGGATCAGGCAGGGCACTTAACAGGAGCGCTTACATTCAGGCAAGCTCTGCAAGCTCCCGAGTGGTTCTCTGGGGAGTGGTGGACAAGTTTTTGGATGATCTCTCCCAAGTTTCCCCCCTTGACCTATATTTCCACAGTTCCGTTTCTCAATATCTTCGGTACCGGGACAGATCAATCAACACTCATCAACCTGTTATTTAGCGCTATTCTGCTAGGTTCTATCTATGGTTTGGCAATTCAGCTATTTAACCCCCAGGTGGGGTTATGGGCAGCTGGGCTATGCTTGCTATTGCCTGTTTTGTATCAAGTTCGTCTAGATTTTCTGCTGGACTATCCTCTGACAGCTCTTGTGACATTGAGTTTCTGGTGCCTCACTGTTTGGAGGACTAGAGGACAGAGAGACAAGGGGACAAGGGGATTTGGCAAAGCTTCTGCCTCTGCCAATCCCCAATTCCCAATTCGACTTTTGGCTATTGACTTTTTTTGGGTAGTAGCTTTTGGAATTTCCTTTGGGCTAGCGCTACTAACAAAGCAGACAGCTTTATTCTTCCTGCTGGTACCAATCCTGTGGGTAGGCATCGAATCAATTTTGAACAGGGCTTGGAGACGATTGCTAGAGCTAGTTGGCGGCTTGTTGCTGTCTATCTGGGTATGTGGTAGCTGGTACCGCACGAATTGGCTGCTGATTTTAACCTCTAGTAAGCGAGCAACGATAGACTCTGCCATGATTAAGGGAGAAGCCCCCCTTAATAGTCTAGATGCCTGGACTTTCTATGGAAAGCATCTGCCTGAGATGGTTTCCTGGCCACTGTTACTTGTGCCCATCGTCGGCTTGCTCCTTTATTGGGGGCGGGTGGTCATTAGGAAAGATGGGAAGATGGGACGCTGGAGAGAGAATAGCCCCTCTGCCCCTCTGATTTGGCTAGCAGGATTTTGGGTAGGGGCTTACTTGCTGTCTTCCCTAAACATCAATAAAGATCTCCGCTATGTTGCTCCCTATCTGCCAGTGGTATCACTCTTGTTAGCTGATGGCTTAACTAGATGGAACGGTCGTTGGGGAGGACACATCCGTTGGAGTACTGTCGGTTTAGCAGGATTGTTGATGTTTCTGAACATATCGAATTTAGGGGGTATAGTAGGTTCTCAGTTGACACAAACCCTTACCCCCAATGCTCAGCACTATCCTGATATTGGCCCACAATGGCCTCATCAGCAGGTCATTGCCGAAATTATTAACACAGAGCCTTATTTATGCTCCACACTAGGAGTGTTGCCTTCTACAGGAAAGATTAACCAGCATAGTTTTAATTACTACGGCGCATTAAAAGATTTTCAGGTTTATGGGCGTCAGGTAGGAACGCGACGCCAGCAGATTTCCCAAGATGTGCGATCGCTCTCGTGGTTCCTCTCCAAAACTGGCGATCAAGGGTCAGTTTCCTTAGAGACTGAAGCTGCAATCGTCCAAGCTGTAGAGCAAAGTCCAGATTTTCAACTGCACAAAACTTGGAATTTACCCGATGGTAGTATTCTCAAGCTACACCACAGTCGAGTGCCGCCTGTACAGGTACAACCGATAACGAGTGCTCGGTTGCCAGTTCAGCTCAAACATGTTATCCTCCCTGCTCAAACTCCACCAGGTGTGCCAGTGCCAGTGACCTACGAGTGGTCTGGTTCTTGGGAACAGTTGCAATCAGGGATAGTAATACTGACTTGGCAAGCCAAGGAGACTGGGAATAAGGGGACTGTAGCGCTGCGGCGCGACAGCGTCGGACATGAGGGTTTGACAAACTTCCCTCCCCTCTCAAGTCTTCCCAATCCCCAGTCTCCAATTTCCAAGATGCGGTGGCTACATGATCATGGCATTGGCATGGGAGCTTTGCCGTCAAACCTCCACATCTCACCCGTTGCTGCTTTTCAGGTGATTGAACATACCGCAATGCTACCTAGTACTAACATTTTACCCGGCACCTACACCCTAACAGGGACTTATCTGAACCGGAAAACGGGTGAAGCCTATCCCATCTCAGTGCCACCAGTAACGCTGAAAATTGCTCCAGCATCGTTAGCAACACCCGCACCTGAGCTTGATTTAGTTACTCAACTACGGACTTTATCCGCTGGCTTGCCCAAAGGGCGAGATGGACTGGCACCCGTTTTTGCAGAAATCGGGCGCATTAACCAGTATGACCCAATTCAGGACTATCTGGTGCAAACACAGCAGGCTTTGGAATACCGACTGCGACAGGAACCGCAAAACCGTGAATGGGCCTATAATCTAGCTTTGTCCATAGTATTACAGAGGCAGGTTTCGAGTGCCTTGGCAGCCCTAGAAAGGGTAACTCAACTCGACCCTCAGAACCCCTACGCCTATGCCTACTTAGCCTTCGTCTATCTTTATGACTGGCAACCAAAAGCAGCCCTAAAAGCTCTCAAGCCTGCTCTTGACCTTAACCCCAACCTACCCGAACTTAAAGCTCTTAAGGGTGTGGCGGCACTCATGCAAGGTAATTTCTTGCAGGCATGGCACACATATCAGGAGTTAAACTCTAAGTCGTCAAAAAGTAGGGTTTGATCATATTAACTAGGAATTACGAATTATGAACAACCCAGTTGTTGGCATTATTATGGGTAGCGATTCCGATTTACCCATCATGCAAGACGCGATCGCTGTTTGTGAAGAATTTGGCGTATCTTGCGAAGTAGCCATTGTCTCTGCCCACCGTACCCCTGAGCAAATGGTAAATTATGCCAAGCTCGCTCACCAACGCGGCCTCAAAGTTATCATTGCGGGTGCTGGGGGAGCGGCTCATCTACCTGGTATGGTAGCGGCGCTCACACCGTTGCCAGTCATTGGAGTTCCAGTACCCAGTCGCCACTTGCAGGGAGTTGATTCTCTCTATTCTATTGTGCAAATGCCAACTGGAATTCCTGTTGCCAGTGTAGCTATTGGCAGTGCGAAAAATGCTGGACTTCTGGCAGTTCAAATCATAGCATGCCATCAACCAGAATTATTAGAGCGCGTGCAGAAATACCGACAGAGCTTATGCCAATCTGTTATAGACAAGCAAGCAAAGTTGGATGAGCTAGGTTATCAGCAATATATAGCTCAAATGCAGCCTTGAGGAAATCAACAGCATCGGCTTTTTGGGGATTGAGAATGAGAGATCGGGAAGAGCACGGAGAGTTTTTACCAACATTTGTGCTGGAAAATTTTTCTTGTTCTGCTTCTAATCCCCCAGTACCCACTCCCCCAAAGAAATCTAGATCTCCCTTTTTTGCTAACTCTTTAGATTGCAAAAATTATGACAGAAATATAGTCTGCCGCAGG
Source organism: uncultured Microcoleus sp. (assembly GCA_964657555.1). Classification (GTDB taxonomy): domain Bacteria; phylum Cyanobacteriota; class Cyanobacteriia; order Cyanobacteriales; family FACHB-T130; genus CAZZWA01. The sequence goes on along the minus strand of CAZZWA010000106.1, from coordinate 3,843 downwards.
CTAACGAAGTTTTACTCCATATAGCTAGGCAGGCTTTGATAGTCTTGAGCTTTTTAGGCATTGACTAGTTGCTAGTTTGTTACTGTATAATACCATTTAGTTATATTTCCGTAAAAATTTATGGCATGTAGAGCCAAGGCAGCATCCTTAATCACAGGGCTTCCACGACAGGCAAATCCTGAAGTAGAAGTTATTCTCGTCAATGAGGTGAGAATCTGCTCGACAGCTCTACAATTTGTCCCCAAGTTAAGCACTGCGGTGGATGAAACCTGGTAAAATAATCTAAAATTGACTCCGCAGCCAAGAAACGCAAAAAAGCTCATCCTCAAAGGGCGCTGGTGTTGTGGGAATTGATATCGGTTCCTCGACGATTGCCATAGTATGGAAAAGAGTTTACTCGCTTGAACCAAGTTTGCATTTAGACTGGAATTTCCAGACAAAAAATCCGTAGGTTTCAGCGAAGGCTAAAGCGCTCTGATGGAGCTAGCAATCTAGTCAAATACAATCCTCATGGCCCAATGTAAGAAGGGAAAGAAAAATGGAACAGTTCTAAAACTTTCTTTCAAGTAAAAGATTCCAAAGTTAGCCTATAACACTAACGAATGGAACATCGTAAATCCTTGCCTAGAAAAATCGTTTTCTGGAGAGGAATGTATTTCACATAGAAAAGCTTTAATGTATAAAGCCTTTCAAAAATTGTTTGGCAAGTCTGTAGTCAGCGTACCCCTAAAACGTGAAAAAATACGGAGAGCTGGGAAGAAGACGCTAACCATGAGGGTTGGACAATAGTAATTTCCTAGTCTTAGCAATGAGGAAACTTTGAGGAGATAGAAAGCATTCTGTCTCTAGACAAGTTCATATTGGTTGTGGCTGCTGGACACGCTTACTTTAGGAGTGAGAACAAGATGTTGTTCAGAATCCACTGTCCTCCCAGCATGGCAGAGTACAACTGTTTGCTTAAAACCAGGTTTATGTAACGGCTTATACAGAATTGCACTTTTCAGACTTGCTGCAATCAAAGTCATCGCCAACTGCTCTTGTTGCGGCCAACATCAAAAAAAAATCACCACAGACGAAAACTTGAGTCTGTAAAGGCGGGTTTCCAACCCTCGCCTCTGCCAGAGTGCTTCTGAAGAATCCTTTGAGAGCAAGCTCATCGCAGCAACCCTCTTAAAAATCACCATCTGGAATTTTGATTCAGGTGGACAGCTTCAATCAAACTTACTTGGCCTTGAAGGAAAAAACAAGTGATCAAAAAAGTTCTAGTTGCGGGAATAGTCTCGCTATGTTTGTTCAGTGGCATCTTGACGACAAACGCGTTGGCGCAGAACGCATCGCCTGCCGCAAGTCCTGCTGCTGGAGTATCCACTCCAGCAGCATCTCCAACTACCTCTCCTGTGCCTTCAGTGACGACAGCACCGTCAGTAGCTCCCGGCACAAATTCTCCTGATAAATCGCCTCCGACAACTGCTGCGCCAGCAGGTGCTACTACATCAGCTGACGATGCTAAAAAGGCAGCTGATGCTGCTCAATCAGCGGCAGATACAGGATATATGCTGATCTGTGCGGCACTGGTACTGCTGATGACACCAGGGTTAGCCTTTTTCTACGGCGGCTTTGTGCGCAAAACGAACGTCCTCAACACCATGATGATGAGCTTTATTCTCATGGCATTGGTGGGCGTTACCTGGATACTTTGGGGCTACAGCCTTGCTTTTTCAGAAGGTCTTCCTTTTATTGGGGGACTGAATTGGGCATTTCTCAACGGTGTTAGCCATGAAGCAACCACAAACTATCTACCTAAGATGGCCTATGAGGCTGGGAAGGCAGATAAAGACGTTTTGGTATCCTATGCACCGACCATTCCTCACCAGGCATTCATGATTTATCAGGCCATGTTTGCCATCATCACCCCAGCACTGATTTCTGGAGCGATCGCGGAACGCATGTCCTTCCGGGCGTTTTTCTGGTTTGTGCTGCTGTGGTCAACATTTATCTATTGCCCGATTGCTCATATGGTGTGGGCAAAGGGCGGATGGCTGGGTGTAAATAATGGCTTAGGCGCGCTCGATTTTGCGGGTGGGACAGTCGTGCACATCAGTTCTGGGGTTTCGGCACTTGTGGCAGCGATTATCTTAGGTCCGCGCCGGAATTATCCTTCACAGTTAACGCCTCCTCACAATGTCCCGTACATTTTACTGGGTGCAGGCTTGCTGTGGTTTGGCTGGTTTGGTTTTAACGCGGGTAGTGCTCTTGCGTCTGGCTCTCTGGCAACTGTGGCTTTTGTTGCTACCAATACAGCAACAGCGGGAGCTGCCTTGGCATGGGTGATTCTAGAATGGGTTTTACGGGGTAAACCCACAGCTGTTGGTCTGGCCACTGGTGCAGTTGCTGGGTTAGTCGGCGTCACACCAGCAGCTGGATTTGTCACCCCCATTGGCGCTTTGTTAATAGGGGCAATTACGGCATTCGTTTGCTTCTTTGCCATCAGCTACAAAGTCAAGGTAGGACTTGATGATGCTTTAGACACTTATCCAGTTCATGGAGTTGGGGGCACAGTTGGAGCTATTCTAACTGGCGTTTTCGCTACCAAACTGGTCAATTCAGCAGGTGACAATGGTCTGCTATACGGTAATCCGTCTCAAGTTCTTAAACAATTAGGAGCGGTCGTCGTTACCTATATTCTGGCTGCGATCGGCACGTTTATGCTGATGAAGATTTTGGAAGTTACCATAGGCTTGCGCCTCAAGCCAGAAGCCGAGTACCAAGGTTTGGATATCAACGAACATGGCGAAGAAGGTTATGCAGAGGATATAGCTGGAGGTCTAAGTGTTCATAATGAGTAAGTCTTTGCTGGTGTTTGTGCCACATGACTATCGCCAACAAAGACACTAATGCCAACTGGCAATTTAAAATCAGATTCAAACCATGCTGAATCTGATGTCGTGTTCACTCGCTTGAAGAACTTTCCTGCTTGGGCTTTCTTTTCCCTGGCTGCTAACGGGTTGCTAATACTGGCGGTCAGTCTGTTGCTGCTGCGGGAGCACTGGCTACCCACCAGCTCTCAAGCGATTAACTCTACAACTCAACTGAGGCTTGTCAGTAAAAGCCCAGATCCAACTCCAGACCTAGGTCCGCGCCATCAGTTGAACTACCAGCAGTGGTTAGCTCTTCTGGGGCGAGAAGCTGCCGTAGCTGCCAAACAACAGCCCAAACATTTAACCGTTCTGGCTGGAGACTCCCTGAGTCTGTGGTTTCCTCCAGAACTGTTGCCTCAGGAGCGGAGTTGGCTGAATCAGGGGATTTCTGGAGAAACTTCGGCTGGGTTGCTCAACCGCTTAGAACTGTTTGACGACACTCAGCCAGAAGTCATTTTTGTGATGATTGGCATCAATGACCTGATCCGGGGAATCAAGGACGAGACGATTTTGGCCAACCAGCAACAGATTATCCACTATCTGCGGCGGGTTCATCCCCAAGCTCAGGTCGTTGTTCAGTCGATTTTGCCTCACGGAGGTAAAAAGTCAAGCTGGCAAGGGAGAGAGCACCTGCTTGCCATCTCGAATAATCGCATCCGAGAAATAAATCGGCAACTTGAAGCGATCGCCAGGAAAGAAGGTGCCAGTTATCTGGACTTGTTTCCTCTATTTACTGATGACCAAGGGAATTTACAGCCCACTTTAAGTACCGATGGTTTGCACTTGAGTCAAGAAGGCTATTTAGTTTGGCGATCAGCGCTGCTAGTTTTTGCTCGGCTGAAGCTCGAATCAAAACCCGACAGCCTAGAACTAGGGCGGAATTAGGGATGGGAAAGACAGGGCGGATCATTCGTGACAAATACGG
>CAZZWA010000105.1:0-15002 GCA_964657555.1 uncultured Microcoleus sp. | reverse complement strand
CCTTCCCCAGAAGCCATCCGGGCAATGGGCGACAAATCCACGGCTAAAGAGACCATGATCCGGGCTGGTGTTCCCATAGTGCCAGGAAGTGAGGGACTGCTGTCTTCCGAGCAAGAAGCACGGGCGATCGCCAAGGATATTGGCTATCCCGTAATGATCAAAGCTACTGCTGGTGGTGGTGGGCGAGGGATGCGCCTAGTGCAAGAAGAGAGCGACCTGGGAAAACTCTACCAAGCTGCGCAAGGAGAAGCAGAAGCAGCTTTTGGTAATCCAGGGGTGTATCTGGAAAAATTTATCGCACGGCCCCGCCATATTGAAATTCAAATCCTAGCTGATAGCCACGGGAACGTTATTCACCTAGGGGAGCGGGACTGCTCTATCCAGAGACGACATCAGAAACTATTGGAAGAAGCTCCCAGCCCTGTTCTTAGCCCGGAAATGCGAGAAAAAATGGGTACTGCTGCTGTGATGGCAGCTAAGTTTATTAACTACGTCGGAGCCGGTACAGTGGAGTTTCTCCTAGGGCCATCGGGTGAGTTCTACTTCATGGAAATGAATACCCGGATTCAAGTCGAACATCCGGTTACAGAGATGATCACTGGCCTTGACTTGGTAGCAGAGCAAATCCGCATCGCCCAGGGTGAACAACTGCAATTAACCCAAGACCAAGTAGTTCTCCGGGGTCATTCTATTGAATGCCGGATCAATGCAGAAGACCCCGAGCACAACTTCCGTCCCAACCCAGGGCGAATCAGTGCCTATTTGCCTCCAGGCGGCCCTGGTGTACGGATTGATTCCCACGTTTATACAGACTACGAGATCCCCCCTTACTACGACTCTCTGATTGGTAAGTTGATTGTTTGGGGTCCTGATCGTCCCAGTGCCATTAAGCGGATGAAACGAGCACTCCGGGAATGTGCTATCACCGGATTGCAGACCACTATTGGCTTTCATCAAAAAATTCTGGAGACACCAGCTTTCTTAGAGGGTGATGTCTACACGAATTTTGTCGAACAGATGATGCAGTCTCATAGAGGATGATTGACAATTGGTGACAACTTGTTAACTTAGCGAAGCCATCATTGTCAATAACCCCTGCTGACCTAAGAGAATCTCTCGCAGCAAGGTGAAAATTCCTACCCAAATAATTGGGGTAATATCTACCCCGCCTATGGGGGGCACAATTTTTCGCAGTGGCACTAAAAACGGCTCAGTCGGCCAAGCAATGACATTAAAGGGAAAGCGATTGAGGTTCACCTGAGGATACCAGGTGAGGACAATCCGGAAGATGAACAAAAAAGTCATCAGACCCACGAATGGGCCAATAATCCAGCTAGTTAATGTGACTGTGTTCATTGGTTCCCTAACTACCATAACGGGAAAAAATTTCCTAAGGAATGCTGTTGGCACCTTAAGGTCGGAAAAAGATGTATATCAAGATACAACTTCTGCCTTATTGTCACCAAAAGTTTCAATTTTTTAAGTTTTGTAAACAAAACCCTCTATTATTCTAACTTAGTGCAGACCTAAATTCTACTTGCTTCCCACTGGAAGGGCTTGCCAGAGCGGCAAGCATCAAAAACTTTAGGATCTCTGATAGGCTTCTCAAGATGATAACAAATCGTTAAAATTAATAAAAAGAAATCGTTGTTAAACAGAGCCAAGATCTATGACACCTTCATTAGCAAACTTTTTGTACAGTCTCCTCTGGGGTGGCTTGATTGTAGTGATTCCTGCAACAGTTGCATTAATCTTTATCAGCCAAAAGGATAAGATTCAGCGTTCCTAGATTTTTGTACTCTCCTGAAGCCCCAGTTGCCAGGAAACAACAGTGACTTTCATTAGTTGCTGTGCCCTGGAAAACTGGGGTTTCATGCTTTATGGCTATTTAGCTTTGATGATTTACGTTAAGATGTGTACTGTCCACATATGTGCTAAACCATTACCTAAATAGACACATTCCCTCTGCTGTAATAGCTGGACTAGAGATTTTAATTGCGACTAGCTAACATAGAGATGACTTTGGAAAACAGCAATGGTAAACTTTGGGCTTAACTCAGCCAGTCTTCTGGGGATTTTTCTGGCGGTAGCGGGGGCTGGATTGTATTTCCTGCGCTCTGTACGTCCTGAACTGTCGCGAGACCACGACATCTTTTTCGCAGCAATAGGTCTTTTATGCGGCGCTATTCTCCTGTTTCAGGGGTGGCGACTCGATCCAATTCTGCAATTTGGTCAGGTGCTGCTGACAGGCTCTGCGGTATTTTTTGCGGTTGAAAGCATTCGGCTGCGGGGTGTAGCTACGGAGCAAGCAAAGCGGCGTACACCGATTGTGGATGAAAAGCGGAACGTTAGCTCTAGATATAAGTATGACGGATATGTAGAAGCTGAGTTGGATGAACTGGAACCAGTCGATGAGCCACCAGTGAGAGGCCGGATTGAGGGAAGGGAAGAGTCTCGGAATAGACGGACACAAGGGTATGAAGATGAATATCCTCGTCGTCCATCCATTCGTTCATCCAGTCGCAGTGGTTCGGATAGAACGGGGCAAGGAGAGCAGCAAACTCGTAGGCGTCGAACCCGTCCAGAAGGAAGCCCAGAGGAAAGAACAGACGACGATTGGGAAGCTTCAAACAATAGACGTACCAACGAACAAACTGATGATTGGGGGTCTTCAAATTGGGAAGAAAGACAGCCTCGTCGCGGCAGTTCTAGCTCGAATCGTCCAGCAAGCCGCCGTCCCGAAGGCTCCAAGCCAAGAAGAACTCGTCCGTCAGCAGAGGACTCGGTATCTAGGCGGAATGCAGATGTGGAAGAAGCAACGCCAACCGACTATGTCGAATACAAGCCAGTAGACCGTTCTCGATCTGATGAAGACAGCGATCATCCGAAGAGTTTTGAATAAGAGAGCGTTAATCAAGCTACCAAGCGGTTGATAGAGATGGGACTCATCGCATAGCTGAGGTTGCGTGAGTGCTGCCGTACAGTTTAAATTAACTGTAATTGTTACGGAGATAATACTGACGCGAGCCTACACTCGCCAGGGCATCCACAGGTAAACTATATCAGCAGCCTCCGAGTTTTTCAGATAAGTTAATGTTGCCTGCTCGTTTTAGTCGCTGGTTAATTTGGGGCATAAATATAGGGATTTCTAGTTTAGTAGTAGCCTGTAGCCCAGTTAATAACTATTATTCCAGTCCGACAACTCTGAATAGTCACTACACTGACGAGCAACCGGCACTGAGTGGGAATGGCCGGTTGCTTGCTTTTGTTTCTAACCGCGATGGCAGGAACCAGATTTTACTGTATGACTTGCAGCAGAAGCGGTTTGTGGATTTGCCTGGGTTGAATAAATCTAATGCGATCGCCCAAAATCCTAGTCTTAGCCAAACGGGTCGTTATCTCGTTTATTTGTCTAGCAGCCAAGGACGCCCAGAAGTGGAACTCTACGATCGTGCTACACAGCGAACCCAAATTCTCACCCTGGGGTATCAAGCCTGGGTGCGCCATCCCAGTATCAGCCCCGATGGTCGCTACATAGCCTTTGAAAGTGGTAACCACGGCCAGTGGGACGTTGAGGTGCTTGACCGAGGGCCTTATATTGAATTAGATATCTCCGACGGCAGCCCATCTCGCTGGCAGTAAAAAAATGAAGTTTGAAAAAGCACAAGCTAAGCCGACGAGAAGCAACCAGGCTGTTTTCAGACTTTACACTTTACATTTTAGACTTTCATTAGCTGTTTCCCTTGCTGGTGCATTGAGTAGCTGTAGTAGCCCTGCTGGCCTGCTGAGTTTTCCCTTCGATCCGGGAGGACGGAGTTTAAATAGCCCAGCATCAGAATTAGAGCCTCATCTTGCCGGTCGGTACATCGTCTTTACCTCTGACCGCAGTGGTAGCCAAGATGTCTATCTTTTCGATGCCATTGACATGATCTTAATTGATTTGCCGGGATTGAATGCGCTCAATGCGATCGCCTCTCACCCCAGTGTGACTTCTGACAGTCGCTACATTGTGTTTGCCTCTAGTCGCCAAGGTCGGTCGGGAATATACCTTTACGACCGTGAATTGCGCCAGCTTAGAAATCTCACAGAAAATCTTCAGGCAGAAGTGCGGAACCCAACGATTAGCGCTGATGGCAGTACGATTGCCTTTGAGTCTAGTGAAAATGGCCACTGGGGTATTCGGGTCTATGACAAGTCTGGACAACCCTTAAGCCTGCCTACTCCTTTCCCATGAAATTAAAGCAGAGAGGGCAGGAGGAGAAAGAAACAAGTCAATATGTAGCCCACAAAAAAAGTGAAATGGTATTGCGCTGGTTAATATTTTTAGCAGTTGGATTGACCATCAGTAGCTGCATGAGCCAGTTGTTCAATCCACAACCTCAAATCTTGACTGGCGGAATCAACAGTCGGTCGCCAGACGAGTATCCAGCTTACAGCAGTGATGGCAGGTATCTCGCCTTTGCCTCTGACCGCAATAATAGTCGCGCTATTTTCCTCTACGACTTGCAGCAGCGCCGCCTTGTGGAGCTACCCAATCTCAATCATCCTCATTCCAGCCAAGATCAACCAGCTCTCAATGCCGATGGTCGATTCATTGCCTATGTTTCTAGCATCCGAGGAAAGGCAGATATTTTTATTTACGACCGACAAACCCAAAACTCACAACTCCTCACTGCCAATGTTCAAGGTTCGATGCGCCATCCCACTGTCACTGGTGATGGACGCTTTGTTGCCTTTGAAACTAGCCAGCTGGGTCAGTGGCATATTGCCGTTGTGGATCGAGGCAGCACTTTCACTGGCTCCAAACTGCAAAAATGACACCTCATATCAAGTTTGTCTAATTGCTTCGTGATCACAATCTGTCGTTTTTTTGCTAATGGCTGATGCTAATTGTCACTAGCTGTTAGCCGTTAGCGACAGACTTAACGCAGCCCCAACCAGGTAAAGAAATCTTGATGGGTAAAAAATTCCAACAGCAACAGACCGACAAACCCGATCATGGCAAAGCGCCCATTGATTTGCTCAGCATAGGGCGAAAAGCCAAAAGCGGGTTCTGGTTGGTTGAAATTTTCTGTAGGTGATTTTTGAGCTTCAGAAGTGGTTTGGGGATTTACCGCTTCCTGGAATTTAGCGTCAGACATTGGCCTCTACCATTTTTCTATTGGATTGTCAGATGTGATATGAGATCGGTTGAAAGAGGTCAACCTGAAATCCTAACTTAGGGATAGGTGTGAGATCCAGACTGCTCTTCTTCAAGACTTTGAACCGATTCAATGAGCGATCGCACCTCTGCTACTCCTTCTGAAGGCTCAAACCCAGAGGGAAACTTGCCGCGCATCAGCATCCGCAAACCCAGAGGCCCTAAGCTTACTAGCCCTTTGAGATCTCGGAAATAATTACCGACTACCTGTAAACCGAACTGGCGTTCGTCAATCCAGCCCCCTTGTTTAACCAAATCGATCAGTACTTTACGGTGGCGGATAGTGCGACTGGCTTGGGCATCCTTCCGGTCGAGAATTTCCTGTTTAATTTTGCTAATTTGCTCCAAAGGTGCTACATCCATGGGACAAACCGCGTTACACATAAAACAACGAGTACAACCCCAAACACCCTTAGTGCCTTGGTTGTAGTCCTCCAACCGTGATTCTGTTATCGCATCGCGAGAGTCTGCCACCATGCGGTAAGCCTTAGCTAAGGCATGGGGGCCAACAAACTCTGAGTCTACCTCGCGAGCATTGCACTCAGAATAGCAAGCGCCGCATAGGATACAGTTACCAGTCTGATCTAGCTGCGATCGCTCTTGGGGAGTTTGTAAAAATTCTCTTTCTGGAATTTGCCGCGCCCTAGTACTGACGTAAGGTTGCACAGCCTCTAGATGATCCCAGAAGCTATGCATATCAACTACCAAATCCTTGAGCACTGGCATATTGCCCATTGGTGCCACGACAATTTCTGGAATAGCAGATGGTTTCTGTTGCAGTTCGCAGGTACTGCCGACATTTTCCTTACAAGCCAAAGCCGAACGACCATTAATTCGCATTGAGCAACTGCCGCAAATTGTGTTGCGACAATTTTTACGAAAAGCCAGACTCCCATCCTGCTCCCATTTAATGCGATTTAGGCAATCCAGAATTGTATTGCCTGGTTCTACATCCAGCGTATATGTCTGAACTCGGGGAGCAGAATTTTGCTCTTGTCGAATCACCTTAAAAAGGACTTGCATACTCACAATATGTTAATTCTCCAAACTACTGGGGAGAGAAATCTGTACCCACAAGGTAGCTAAAAGCACAGCAACTTCCGCCATCTTTGTCAATCTTCACGCTCATCTTTCCCAAGTAGGGGCGTTGGATTGCTCTATAACATCTTCCAGTCTAAGACTGAATTAGGACTTCTGCATTTAGTCTGTAGGGCCTGCTGTACAAATCCTCTCATTGAGAGGGAGCGTTGCCATAGACTAAATAAGAGCAGTTGCGATATGCTAGCAATCTCAACTAATAATCTTGGGGCCAGGATGCGTTGCTTTACAGGTTTTTGTAACTGAACTTGGCTTTACTCTCGCAAGTTATAAATGACAACAAGCGCAGATTGTTTTAGAATGATTAACTCGCAGCCACGAGATCAGGTTTTGGATGGACTGCTGCTATCGCCAGAAAAAGTAAATATTTTCAGGTCTTGCACTATTCTCAGTAGACCGCAGCTCCCGCTCAGAACTCAAGTTCTGACCTAATAGCTCAAGTCGATTGAACTGGGCTGAAACTCTTGAGAAGCCTTATGCAAGAGAACTTTAGCTATTAGCATTGAATTGAAGCCAGACAAAGCCTTAATCCAGAAATTTGCTTTTGCTGAAATTTTGAAAAACGGTCTTAATTTGTAAAATAATAGTGGAAGCCGAGGGATTTGACGATATATTTTTTATAAGGTCAAACATGGGCATGAGACTCTGTTGAGTATACTGGATAATAAAGGATAATTTTCAAGCAAATGAGAGATACAGCGACAGCTCCACTAACAGGGAAGGCACTACTTCAAAAAGTAAAAGAACTTTCACACTTCCCACGACGAGAAACCGCCAAACAGTGTGGCTATTATACGGAAACTAAGACTGGGCAGACTCGCGTCAACTTGACAGATTTTTATGATGCTGTCCTTGCTGCCAAAGGTGTTCCTCTCGATCCAGAGGGAACTAAAGACGGACGTGGGCGGGAGCCTACCTATCGGGTAAGCGTCCACAAAAACGGACAAATTGTTATAGGTACAACCTACACTCAGGCAATGGGATTAAAAACTGGCGATGAGTTTGAAATAAAACTGGGCTACAAGCATATTCACCTCATCCAGGTAGATAGCGATCAAAAAAGCCTGAATGGAGATTCAGATGCTGATACAGAACTAGAAGAGGTAGCTGAAGCAGTATAGATTTGGGGTCATTGGTGACTTCAAGCAAGTGGCTATAGCAGTCTGAGAGCCTGTTTAAAAACTTTGTCAAGCTGCCTAACCTAGGGCTGACTTGCATACGTATTCAGTCTAGGACTTGCAGACTTTACCAGTATGCTTTAAGAGTGCAGCAATTATTTTGCCAGGTTTGATGTTACGCTAACTGCAATTTTGCAGCGGTTTCAATGACTATCTTTAACCAAGCATCTAGCCAGTGGCTGGCCTCGTCCTCAGCTATGTTGAAAGTGTTTGCTTTTTTCGTAGCTTGGTTAAGCATATGGTTGCCGATCGCTATTCCTACAGCAATACTGCTAAAGTGGCAACCATTTAAGCCTTTGGCAGTAGAGCAAAAGCTGCCTCTACTAGCAACACTATACCTAGTCGTGCCCCTGATAGTGTGGAGCGCATCTTATATAGAGGGAGCTACTCTTTCAGATTACGGATTAGGCTGTGGAGCGGTTACATGTAACGTCTCTACAACTCTATTTTCAATCTTGCTGGGCTTGAGCTTGGGTGTACTGAGTTTAGCAGTATTGTTTGCCATAGAGTACCGCCTTGGCTGGGTAAAATGGTGCTGGGAAGACCAACAGCTCTCTGCAAGTACAGAAAGCCCGCCCCCGACTCCAGGATCATTAATAAGATCTATCTTGCTACCAACATTGTTTGTAGGGCTATGGATTAGTGGAACGGAAGAGTTAGTTTTTCGTGGATTCTTGCTCAATCAACTCCATCAAGAATATTCACCCTGGATGGCAGCAGCAATTTCTAGCTTGATTTTTGCACTGCTCCACCTAGTTTGGGAACAGGAAAAAACCCTACCTCAGCTACCAGGATTGTGGTTGATGGGGATGGTATTAGTATTAGCTCGTTGGGTAAATGGTGGGAGTCTAGGTCTAGCTTGGGGACTGCATACGGGTTGGATTTGGGTGATGGCAAGCCTGGATGCGGCAGAGTTAATTGCTTACACAGGCAGTGGCGCAACCTGGATAACCGGGATAGGAGAAAAACCCTTAGCAGGTGGTGCTGGTCTTCTTTTTTTACTGGCAACTGGTGCTCTACTATGGTCTTTTTATTCCTAGCGCCTCCGCTAATCTGATAAAAATCTGAGCAAACATCGCTATAAGGAGTTTTTTATGTCTGCTCCAGAACTGAATCGAGAAATACGCCTTGAGTATTTGCAGGGCTTAAAAGCATTTATTAACCTTGTTAAAGATCCAACTTCAACAGATTCGGTTTTTGATATTGATGAGGGGTTTCGCTCTACTGAGTCCCAGAAACGGGCGATAGAGTACATGAAATCTGACCCGGAAATTCAGCCCATCGTTGAGGAGCAGTATATTGGCCCAACCCCAGACATAGAAGCACTGCTGAAATTACCTGAAAACTCCCTTGGTTATGTTTATGCTTCCACAATGAAGGCAGCAGGTTTTGACCCAGACTTTTACCGGAAGATCACAATAGAAAATGATGCCACATACATTACATTACGCCTGCGTCAGACCCATGATATTTGGCACATGGTCACGGGTTTTGGCACTGATGGAGCTGGAGAGTTGGGTTTACAAGCATTCTCTCTAGCTCAAACTCATCGACCCCTATCAGTAGCAATTATGGCTGGAGGAATTTTGAGCACCCTTCTCAAGTCCCCAGATCATTTGACAGACATTATGAACATCCTTGGTAGGGGATATAGCATGGGAGTGAAAGCGAAACCATTCCTAGCGCAGAAGTGGGAGGAGCACTGGGAAAAACCGTTATCTGAGTGGAGAGCTGAACTGAACGTTGAGCCAATAAATGCCTCTAACTGAGAGGGCGATCGCTTATCTCCTCCAATCTCTACAAATAGCTAATTGTTCAAAGCCATTAGCTATTAGTAAAGCAGCTTTGAGCTATTGCCTGACCAATTGACTGATTCGCTTTAACACGCTTAGGACAGTGTATAGATCATTTCTACTATCAATAGAGAACAGATAAGACTGGGCATATTTGGGTGTATCTTGTCTGGTAACTTTCAGAAATCTAAATTCACTGCCATTCGTGGCAAATCCAAATGTGAGTTTCCCAGAATCAGGATTAGCTAGCATGTAAGCTAGTGCTTGCGATATCGCTTCCTCTAAGGAGAATCGTGCCCTTTTTGCCTCAATAACAGTTACCCAAAACTCAGGGTTAAAAACCAGGATATCAATCCGTCCCGTCACCAGAGTTCCTTCATCTGAGGATGAAATTCTCACCTCCTTTTCAGCGGTGAGGTAAAAAGGCGCACGCTCAAAACCTGCTAGCCTTAACAATAGTGAAAGCACTACCATTTTGACGTTTTCTTCCAGCATGGGGCACTCGGACAAGTGGAGATAGTCGCCCTTTACCTCTTCTAAAGCTTGCTTTTCCAAATCTATGAGTTCAGGCAAATCATCTTGCCACTCTTAAAATACTTGGTGCTCATCAGTACGTTCTAGACCAAATGTCACTCTTAAGTCGTACAGGTTGATATTTTGGGCTTGGCGAGTTTGAACCATTACTTTATATTTTCGCGCTCTACTTTAGCAGAATTAATATCAAGTGATCAAAAAAAATCCGTGGAGTGTGCTACCAACAGGAGTTGTTTCCAAAGAGTACTACTGCGATCGCCCTGCCTTGCTAGATCATACCAGCCACGCAGGCGGTGACAAAAATCATCAGAAATTGGATTTTTATGTAATATCCTTCGAGCGGTTCATTCGTTAGTAGGATATAACCGAGTGCTCTATTTTTACCTAATCTTAACCATATAGTTAACCTTTGCTTGGTATAGTTATTAAGTCTTGAGCAGGGTTAACTAACTTACCAAATGAAAACTACTAAAATTGCTATGCTCCTGGGAACTACTGTACTAGGTTTAGGAGCTGCTTTTCTGATGGATACTGTTACTAGCCAACCCGCTAATGCCTTGTGCTACATTGGCCCCGATGGAAAGCCTCATTGCGTTCATTGCCCTCCAGGACAAATCTGCCCGGCAGTAGTTTCTCCTAAGCAATAGTATTAGGGTTAAAGTTACCTTCAATTAGTTGGCAAAGGAAAAACCCATCAAATAAACGCTTAACATTCAACCAGTCATTAGTTATGGAGGCTCTCATAAGGTACTCATACCAAACCCGCTTTTAAAACCCTCTTTTCTCTTCTAGTCGTAGAGACGATCCGCTGGGACGTCTCTACCAGATGAGAGTAAATTGCCTAAGAGGGTGTTTGAAAAAGTGAGGTATATGATTTTCCGCACCCATTGATCCCCCCTATCCCCCCGCACGTAAGCGCGGGGATTTAGAGGGGTATTTCACGTTTTGCTACAAAGGATAGGACTTTAAAAACATCCTCTAAACGGGGGGTAGTAGCTCCGGTGATATTAGTTATTAATTTGCAAGTGCGATAAGATTAAATCGTGGATGTCTGTCGCTTTTAATGTGGAACTTGGCAATAGGTTGGTTTTAGGAGTAATAACGAGCGGCCCTTCGTCTGGAGAACTAGGAAGACGCCCATGAGAACCTTTTACTAAGGAAGCATCTAGGGGAATAATATCTAGCAAAGTACGAAACCCAAGCTTCTTCTTGAGCAACAATCCAGCTACCTTCAACTGATGAAACTTGATAGCAGGATCAATAAATAACTCTGCTGGATCGTAACCAGGCTTGCGGTGAATGTCTACAGTCCGGGCAAAGTCTGGTGCTTTTGAGTCGTCTAACCAATAATAGTATGTAAACCACGCATCTGGAGTCGCAATAGCCACTAGCTCACCAGAGCGAGGATGATTTAAATGATAAGTGGCCTTCTCTTGTTCTCCTAACACCAATTCCACTCCGGGCACTTTTTCGATCAGGTGCCGCACTTGTGAAACTTTGTCCTTGTCGTTCACATAAATGTGAGCGACTTGATGATCTGCTACAGCAAAAGCAATACTTGCTCCTGCATCCAGTAACTCTAGCCCCAACTCTTCCCGCACGGCAAGGTAACCCTGTTCCCGCAAGACTCGGTTTAATGAGACTGCCTGATTCACTGGTGTGATTCCATATTCAGAAAGGACGATCACCTGCGATCCCCGAGACTCATAAAACTGGATCAAGTCCTGGCAAACCTTGTCTACCTCTTGTAAATCAATGGCGATCGCTGGATCGTTGGGGCCAAGGCGCTGCAAGCTGTAATCTAAGTGCGGAATATAAATCAAAGTCAACGTTGGTGCATACATCTCCTCCACCATCTTGGCTGACTCGGCAATCCACTGACTGGAACGTATGGATGTTTTTGGGCCCCAAAAATCGAATAGAGGAAAAGTCCCTAACTGTTTTTGAAGATGCGATCGCAAATCAGCAGGGTGAGTATAAATATCAGGAATCTTCCTGCCGTCAGCGAGATACATCGGTCGTGGTGTAATCGAAATATCTGCTGAAGAGTACATATTGTACCACCAGAAGAGGTTAGCACAAGTGAAGGTTGGGTCGAGCGATCGCGCCGTCTCCCAAACTTTCTTTGTCTGGATCAGCCGGTTAGACTGCCGCCAGAATTTAACTTCACACTCATCCCGAAAGTACCAACCATTGGCAACAATTCCATGTTCATGAGGCCATTTTCCGGTTAAGTAAGATGCTTGTACAGAACAGGTGACAGCAGGCAATGCTGGCTTCACTGGAACCACTTGTCCCTGAGACGCCCAAGTTGACAGAAATGGCGTGTGTTCCCCCAACAAGTTGGGTGTCAATCCCACTACATTTAGAACAACTGTCTTATACATAAGCTGTAATGAAAAGTAAATTCATTCCCCGTCTAAAGATTGGAAGATTTTGTGGTAGTCAGTAACTGCTTATTTACCCATTTCTCAGGGGTAAGATGTGAGTCCCCCGACTAAAAGCATGGAGGCTTCCTCCTGACTTTTTGCGATTGTTTTCAACACCCACTCATACTCTCGTTGAATGGATGCTAGTAAATCTAGCTTCATTTCCTTAGGTAACACATCCCAGGTGTAAGTTTCAATTTCCAAGTGCTTACAGGCATGATTGTCTTGCAGCAGATTGAGAACAGTTACAATATCGTCTTGAGTAGACTGCAATGTTTGATAATCGCGGATAAAGATTGGGACATGAAAGTGAGTGCGCCACTCCTGAGCCGTCGATTGCTTAAGGTGCGGTAAAGCAGTTGCCAAATCAGGATAGTGATGCAATGTTCCGTCAATCTGACGCTCTATAACTTGATGCAGATATGTAGATTCTGCAAAAGGACACAACCAATCAATCATCAAACTCCGCCCTTGGACAGTAGCAGGCAAAAGCATCTGAATGGCTGCACTGAGCTGAATTTTGCCAATTTGAATCCCTGCCGCTTGAAAACGTTGGAAAACTGATGATGGGTTTTCGTATTCAACTGCAAAATGGCAGGTATCGTAGCAAATACGTATGTGTTCCAGCAACTTAGCCTCAGCTAATTCCTGCGAAATCCCCAAGCGTTCTGCTAAACACCCTCCTCCGATTGGTAATAACCACTCGTGGAAAAAATGGATTACTTCAGCAGCATTTTCAATCAACCCATCCGGTTCCGGTTCCAAATCTAAATGCAGCAGTTTCCCAGTTTCTTCCCGGATGTGTGCCATTTCTGCTGCCACTAAAGCCAAGTTTAAACTGCTATCCTTTAAAACTGAATCACAGCTTGCTTGGTCTTCACTCCACCACGGTTTATAAGACAACGGTAATGTCGAAATTCCACCGTCAATGCCTTCTGGTAACAAGGCTGTAAGAACTTTTGTCAAGCGCAATGTGTATTCCAACCGCTCCGGCTTCGACCAATCCGGTGCATAAACTTGGTCTTTCACAACCTGCCGATGAAACCCTCCATAAGGGAATCCATTCAAGGTAAATACATATAGGTCTTGTTGAGTCAGCCATCTGTGAAACTGAGCTAGATTATTTCCCTCCAGCAGTTCCCGCACTGCTATATCTGCTAAGCGCAGTCCAATCCCAAACTGCTCTTGAGGGGACAGCCTTGCCTTGAGAGTGGGAATGTACTGCTTCAGGTTGGCAAAGACTTGATTCCACTCTTCCCCTGGATGAATATTTGTGCAATAGGTTAAATGAAAGCTGCTGTCTGTTCCAATCTTCATTTGATTGTCTTGCTAGTTATTTTTCTTTTCCACTGACAGGACAGCGGTAAATCATTGAGGCTTCCTTTTACTACTGACTAATAACAACTATCAAACTCTTGTAGTCTAGATACGGCTTGCCTGTATAAAGAGATATCTACCTCATGTACCTCAACTCCCTGCCCAATTTGTTGCAGCAGCATCAAGGTTAACTTTCCCCCCAAGTGTTCCCGGAACTCGGTTAGTCCCATAAATAGGCATTGGGAATCTCCTGGTTGATTTGCTTGAGCTAGTTCTGGAACATACAATGTAAAGCCTAGTGCCTTCAGCGTATTCATGATCTGTTGCCACTCTGACCACTCAAGCAATCCAGCTAGATAGGAATAAGTGCTATCCAGCGCTATCCCGATCGCTACTGCTTCA
Organism: uncultured Microcoleus sp.; assembly: GCA_964657555.1. Lineage (GTDB taxonomy): Bacteria > Cyanobacteriota > Cyanobacteriia > Cyanobacteriales > FACHB-T130 > CAZZWA01. Next base: position 1,051 of record CAZZWA010000105.1, on the reverse strand, counting down.
CCATGACGCAGGCTGTAGTTTGTTAAATGCTCCAGTCTATGAGCTGCCCAATGACCGAAATCGAGGGGACGAGATGAACCCATTTCAAATGGATCGCCGCTGGTAGCAATATGTTGCAAGTGCAACTGGGCACAGCGATAGATCAGCTGTTGCATGATGTTCAGATCTCGGCGAGCGATCGCCAGAGCGTTTGCCGAGATAAAATTAAAGAATTCCCCGTCTTTAATCAGTGCAACTTTGATCGCCTCGGCAACACCTGAACGCCAGTCGCGATCATCCAAACTGGTCAGGAAATCAAAGTCATTCAAAACAGCATAAGGAGGGGCAAAAGTGCCCAAAAAGTTCTTCTTTTTAAATGCATTGATTCCGTTTTTAACTCCTACTCCAGAATCATTTTGTGCTAACACTGTTGTAGGGATTCGCAGCAGTCGAATCCCCCTGTGAGCAGTTGCCGCTGCATATCCCACCATGTCTAGGACAGCTCCCCCCCCAATTGCCAATATGTAAGAATGGCGACACAATCCTGCTTCATTTATAGTTAAATGAATTTTTTCTAACGAATAGGAATTATTTTTGGCGGTTTCGCCACCTGAAACGATGATTGGCTCAAGCACGAGCCTGAAAATATCTTCATATCGTTCAGCATAGGCTGCTATTTGCTCTAGCAAGCCATTTCGGTGCTGCAATAATCCTGAATCCACCACAGCGATACAGGAGCGAGGAAGAGCTTCTCCATCTGCGGCAATTACTTGTGCAAGCATTGGATTGTCTAATTGGAACAAACCTGTTGTGAAGTGAACGCCGTAGCGGAAGGTAACGTGAATACATTGGTTAATTGGTTGTAAATTGTAAGTTTTTTTGGCATGGGTACGAAGGCGATTTTGATAAAGTTTTAGCATGGAGAACCTTTGCAGTTGTATTTATAAAACAGAATTTCCTGTTGACATTTCCCAAAGTGCGATTCAATACTTGGAGAAATATCTCTTGGGACTGAGAACCTTTGACACTAATTTTGTTATCAAAGATGAAGAACTGTAAGTTAATGATGCCC
>CAZZWA010000104.1:11377-15007 GCA_964657555.1 uncultured Microcoleus sp. | reverse complement strand
GATACAAATGCTTTCTATATCTATTTTGCCTTCAGCCTTCGCTCAAACCCACCTGACCGCGAAAACCAGTAATAATGCGAGTCCCATCTTTGAGGATGTGAATCTCCATCTGGTCACTTGCCCAGCCAAGCTGGTCTTGTAAAGCAGGATTGAACACATGCACTCGTTGATTACGGGAAGATACCAGCGAATGTGGGGAATTGATTGCTAGGGACTCTACATAAGGGCCATCTACTAGAATATCCAGCTGTTCTAGTAACTCTTGAGCGCTGGGAGGTGCATCTGCTAATTGCAGTTCCTGCAAGGTAAATCCGCTAAAAGACATGACGTTAAGACCAGCAGCTTTTAATTGCTTGGCTAACCTAGCAAGCGCCGTTGCCTGCCAAAACGGTTCCCCTCCAGAAAACGTCACGCCTTGATTGCGGGGATTGCTCAAAATTTGATTTGCCAGCTCGTCAACTGCTATAAGCTGGTTACTCTCAAAAGGCCAAGATTCAGGGTTGAAACATCCAGGACATTCTCGCTGACATCCTTGCACCCAAACCACGGCACGACAGCCAGGGCCATTTACCTCTGACTCGTCAACGTAGCCCATGATATTTAAGTATCCTGGGGAAATCTCCTCTTGTGCTGGTAGTTGATTGGTCGTTTGGTTTCTCATAAATTTTGTTTAATGTGTAGCTAGCTCAGTGTGTACTATTCCGATTTAATGCGATATCAGCAAACTACTCTCTATATATATTTTGAAGCGGATAACAAAAAAATGGAGTCATCTAAGATACTTACAGAAAAACAAGCATGGTCTTGAATCTATTACTGAATATGGATAGAATAAATAGAAAATAAGGACTAATTTATGAGCAATACAAAACAACCTCAACCCCTTGAAGGAGAAGAATTGGTCAAGAAAGTAAAAGACCTGGAAAACCTTAACAAGGAAGAAAAGGCTAGAGCTTGCGGCTACTACACACTTACTAAATCAGGTGTAGAGCGCGTCAATATGATGGCCTTTCTAAACGCTCTTATCGATGCTGAAGGCATTGACTTAAGTGGAAAGCAAGAGGGTGGGGGACGAGGTGGCCGCTCCGCTAGCTATCGGATTACCGTGCAATCAAATGGTAATTTGCTAATAGGTTCTGCTTATACTAAACAAATGGGATTGAATCCAGGGGACGAGTTTGAGATCTCTCTGGGGCGGAAGCATATTACGCTGCGACAGTTAGACGCAGACGAAGAACCTGAGATATAGACACTCCGGTATAACTATGCTAACGGAGCATTGGATATTACTCAATCAACTATTCACGCTCCCCTCAGAATTAAAATAAATTTGTAGCAAACCCTAACGATATTTTGCCGTAGATATCATCCCCCGAAGTTTACTTGCTTGTCGATACTAGCTCGCTAGAACGACGGCGGGGCACCTCATAGGAGAGAAAATCATAGGCTAGTTCTGTATTAGGGAAAATAGCCCGTGCTTCCTGGAGCAGATCGTCGAAACCGATGGCATTCCCAGGAGCATAGCGGGGGCTGAAATGAGTCATAATCAGCAGCTTTGCACCCGCAGCTAGAGCCACTTGAGCTGCCATTGTTGTAGTGGAATGCAAGCGTTCAAAAGCCAACTGAGCATCTTGATGAGCAAATGTTGCTTCGTGAATTAACACGTCTGCATCTTTTGCCAGCTCCACAGCGCCATCACAATAAACTGTGTCCGTGCAATAAACGATTTTGCGACCCATCTCTGGTAACCCGCACAGATCCGCGCCGTTAATCTGACGGCCATCTAGCAGCGTGACTGTTTCGCCGCGTTTGAGTTGCCCATAAACTCGACCAGGCGGAATTCCCCAAGCAGCAGCTTTTTCCGGGTTAAAGCGTCCCGGACGATCTTTTTCTTCCACCCGGTAGCCAAAGGCAGTAATGCGATGCTTTAGAGGGCCGCATCTGACGATAAATTCTTCGTCCTCATAAAGCACTCCAGGCTGCACCGTATGGACTTGCACAGGGAAGGAAAAATGGGTAGAAGAGTATTGCCTGCAAGCCCGCAGGTATTCATTTAGACCAGGTGGTCCATAGAGGTCAATCCGTTGAGCATTGCCAGCCAAACCACAGCTAGCCAAAAGTCCCATTAAGCCAAAGATGTGGTCACCGTGCAAGTGGGTGATAAAAATGCGGCTAATCTGACCCATTTTGACATCACTGCGCAAAAGCTGGTGCTGCGTGCCTTCGCCACAGTCAAACAGCCAAACTTCTGCCCGTTGGGGGAGACGCAGGGCGATGCTGGAAACGTTGCGTGATCGCGTTGGTACACCAGAGCTTGTCCCTAGAAAAGTAATTTGCACGAGGTTTAGACAATTTTATCCATCTTTGGCAATGCCATCTCTAACTATCCTGACACAACAGACAAACAACATGAAAAAATATGCAATGTCTCTGAGCCCAATAACTGCTGTGTGAGGAGGTTGCACAGATGGTATCTAGACGTTTCCCATTCATTCTAGCTGTGCTGAGGCTGATAACTCAATATAGCAAAAACCACTGGTGGCTTTCTATCCTATTGTGGGTAGTATTTATTACCCCTGCCCAAGCCTCACTAATATTGCGCGTGGCCATTAAAAATGGCGTCAGCCAAGTTCAAGTAGGCAGTTCTACCAAAGCTATAGTTCGTGATGGTGCTGGTCAGCCAGTGGGTGAAATAACTCCAATGAATAGCTTAGAAGCTCGCCGCAGTGGTGGGGGAGTGTCCCTAGGTCAGCTAAAAGCTAGTCAAATATTCATCGAACCGACTGGTGATGGCTATGTCTGGATTGGCGATCGCTGGTACCGGGGACGCACCCGACTTGTTCTCAGCAACGGGGGACTCACTGCCGTTAACTATGTTGATCTAGAACAATACCTATACAGTGTAATAGGCTCTGAAATGGACGGCAATTGGCCACAAGAAGCCCTCAAAGCTCAAGCTGTCGCTGCCCGCTCCTTCGCTCTCTACAAGCGCCAAATGTCTCGTAATGGTATCTATGATGTCGGTAACACGACAAGTTGGCAAGTTTATCAGGGTCTCGTCTCTGAATCTCTAGGCACTCACATGGCTGTAGATGCCACATCTGACCAAGTACTGACTTACAATGGCAGGGTGATTCTTGCTGTCTTCCACTCTTCCTCTGGGGGACATACGGAAAATGCTGAAGATGTTTGGTCAGAAAGTCTACCCTACCTGCGCGGTGTTGAAGACTACGATCAAGGAACTCCTGAGTATCAGTGGGTGAAAACTTTCTCCCGGAGTCACCTCAGTAGTCTTTTAGGTATAAGTAATATTAATTCATTGGTACTAGAGCGCACGACTCCATACGGTCGCGTGCTCGCGATCAAGGTGGTGGGTAGTGGGCGATCGCGAAGGATGAACGGGGGTCAACTGCGTCAGGCACTGGGGCTCAAGAGTACGCGCTTCACCGTTACCTCGACGCCAACAGCTTTTCAAATTAACGGTCGCGGTTACGGTCACGGTCTCGGTATGAGTCAATGGGGAGCTTATAACTTGGCCCTGCGCGGGGCTAATTATCAGCAAATCGTACTGCACTATTACCAAGGCACAAGTCTTGATAAGATTCAGGTGCAGTAGCGAGGTATCGACCT
>CAZZWA010000104.1:0-11277 GCA_964657555.1 uncultured Microcoleus sp. | reverse complement strand
ACTAACCGCAGCAGCTTGGAGTGCTAAAGCTTTCCTAATACCACTACTTCCATATCACTACCTACTGTCGAAAGTGTTTCTTGAAAGAAGGACAACTACGGTTTCAGCACATTAGCAGGAAACTGCCCTGTAACATTACCAGCAGGAGCATAATGGCAGACCACATAGAAAGCGTTGAATTTAGTACCATTAACAGTTGCAGTGCCTTGTGCTGCACCGCAGCCCAATTGGGTGCTGCTTTTCCAGACTACCTGAGTAAAATGCCCAGTAGTACCAGAAAACCCTGGATTGGCATAGTTATAAGATGAAACCTCGTTGTACCAGCTTTTGACTGCCTCATGGGCAAGGGTGCCTGCGGCTATAGAGGTTTGTGTGGTGTAGGAGACATACAAATTCTCTCCATATTGCCGTTGGTTAGAGGGAGTGTGTTCAAGCTTTCCAATAGTAGCTAGATGTTGCGCCCAAGTTTGAGCACTGTTGTTTAGGGAATCACTGAGAGTCATCTTAGGACTATGGTGTTTAGCTCGATAGGTATTGTGATCAGAAAGAGCTGTGCTACGCAACGTCGCTAAGTTCATAGATTGTCCCAAGGCTGTGCTACTACTGAGGGCTCCCAATGGAATAATGATTGCGAGCCATGCAAAACTCATGCCAATGAATTGTTTTGGGTTCACCAAATTTTCAAACCTCCAATTGACCCAGATTTCTCACAAAGCCCTAAAAAACGGGGACGAGCAACTGGGAGAATGCAATTACCACAAAGCGGCCAGCGGTTTAATTACATGACCCAGACAGAAACAGAGTGTAGCGCATAAACCTACTCATTTGGACAATTGGATCGCCGCTAAGTAGTGGCAGATTTCAGTGAGACAAGATTTCTTAGGTGATCGCCTCACTTGACCCACAGCTCAATTAAGGACTGCTCTTAGCTACTGACTATCGTAATAGCAGAAGAATATTTCCAAGGCGTTCCGAAGTTAAGAGTCAAACAGAGATTTTCATCCTTTGAACGCAATTTACTATGCTCCTACACCGCCCGCCAAATCTTGATTGTCTTATCCTCACTGCCACTGGCAAGCGTCTGCCCATCAGGACTCACAGCGATGGAATAAACCCACTTTTTATGACCAGTCAGGGTATGGAGCAATTTTTTCGTCCCCAAATCCCACAGCTTGATTGTATGGTCTTTACTGCCACTGATCAGCGTCTGTCCATCAGGGCTGATAGCAACAGACAAAACCCAGTCTGAGTGATCGCTTAGGGTACACAATAGTTTTCCTATATCCAAATCCCACAGCTTGATTGTGTTGTCGTCACTGCCACTGGCGAGAATTTTTCCATCAGGGCTAATAGCAACGGTTCTCACCCAGTCTAAATGCCCACTTAGGGTACGCAGTAGTTTACCAGTGGGTAGATGCCAAATTTTGATGATTTTGTCTCCACCACTGCTAACGAGAGTCTGCCCATCAGGGCTAATGGCGAGAGCGTAAACCCACTTTTTGTGCCCAGTCAGGGTATTTAGCAATTCCCCAGTATGTAGATGCCAAATTTTGATTTTATAACCACCACTAACGAGGATTTGTCCATCAGGGCTAATAGCTAAGGAATGTATCCACTTTTTATGCCCAGGTAGAGTTAGTAGAGGCAACTCTTGTGGTCGCCCACCATTACCCAAATCCCAGATTTGAATACAACTGCGATCGCTGGTTCTGTTGCTACTGGCGAGAGTCTTACCATCAGGACTGAGGGCAATGCTCAACACCCGCCCTGATTGCTTAGTAAAAGTATGCAGTAGTTCGCCAGTCACCAAATGCCACAGCTTAATTGTATGGTCATCACTACCACTGGCTATAGTCTGTCCATCTAAGTTAAAGGCAATTGAAGCAGCTCTCCCTGAATAACCAGTCAGGGTATGGGTTAAAGAAACACTTTGCAGTAATGGTTTGCGTCTTAAATCTTCAATTGCACTCAAGCCGTTATATGCTTGGATAACTTTTTGATCATTTTTTCCTAGTTCGACTAAAGAAACACCTTCTAGTAATCGTCTGCGTTTTAAGTCTTCAAGTACATTCAGGAGGTGACACACTCTGGCAACACCCTGCTCATCTCCAAGAATTGCCAAACATTCTTTTAGATGAGTTAAGTACTTCTGGTCTTCTATTGTCAGGGCTGACTGTACTACCTCTAAAGAAACAACACCTTCAGCTAGTGACACTTGATGGTGTTTCAGCCAGACTTTGAGCGAGTAATTAAGCTGCTCTTTAGCCCAAGAACGATCTGGTAAACAAGCTAAACTCTGAGCTAACTTTAAAGCCAGTTCTGGCACCCACAAAGGTCGCTCAACCCCTAAGGTATTAAAAATATTTTCATATCCGGCTATAGTTGTTTGCATCACTTCTTGCACCAGTTGCTGGTCAGAAGTTGATTTGGTCAACTCTGGTAGTAACTGAGGCAGTAGGGGAGGGATATCATAGTGAACTAGATGGTGAGCATCTGCTACCCAACCAGTAACGATACAATGACAGGTTGTTATAATCTGAGAAAGTGTTTCAAAATCGTTGCTGTTAATTTCGTAGTGCAGTTGTAACTCGCTAATATCAATCCCGTTACGCTGCCATTTCTCCTCTTTTTCCAAGATTTCTAGATTGACAACATTATCGCCGCCTAATCTTTTAACTTCTTCTAAGCTTTCACCACAGGCCAAGAGTCTACAGGCAGTTTCTTTCCACCTCAAAGCGCGGCTTTTCGCCGATGCATAAACAATTTTACGGTAAGGTAGTCGGTTGATAATGGTTTGATAGCTATAGTTTTTCTGTCCCAAACCCCAATAGGCTATGCGGAAATTCAGATAATCGCCAACAATTTCCGACTCCAATATCAAAGTTGGCTCAGACTTCAGCATCTCAAACAAAGACTTAATACTAGCTTCTCGGTGAAAGCGCTTGCTATCCCAGGCTCCTGCTAAAAATTCTGTTGGTCGTTCTTGACTATCTAATGAATAATTCTTACTGAGAAAATTTCCTAATCCTTGAGCTAAATTTAGTTCAAGTTCTGGAATTGCTTGCACAACATCTCCAAATTTCTGTAGAGGCACTACAGGAGGTGCAATCAAAACTCGCAGCGGAATTTTTCTATCGATATCGAGAGATTTGAGGAGTTGAGAAGGTAATAATCTTAAAGGCCAGTGATTCAGGATTTTGTTAACTTCTGGCGACAGGAGTGCTGTTTCCCGCTGATAAGCTGCTAATTGTAACTGCGTCTCACGATTATAAGCAGCCAACTGGTGTTGCCAGGATTTCTCTTGCTCAAAGTTTGACTTAAGAGCACCTAACTTTTCTGGAGAGACTGCCCAGTTTCCCTCATGACTAAGCTTTTGGATCTCTTTAGCTTGTTGATGCTTGAGCCTTGCTATCTTTTCTTCTTGTAGCGTGGTAAATATCTGTGCGATCGCGGGTAGACCTTGGAGTAGTAACTGTAATCCTAACTCCAGTTCCATGACTGTCTCTCTAGGTAATAGATAGTATTAAGAGTGCACTGAGTTAAACTGAAATGCTGGTTTTCTCGGGTCTATTCTTGCCGGGATTGTTCATTTCAGTTTTTCCATCGTCCTTTCCATATCTAAATTATAGCTTTCAGCTATGCTCTTTAAGACTTAGCTGCTAGACATCGTAGAGACGTCCCGACAGGACGTCTCTACTCATGGATATGTGCGCTGGATCATCCCCCATCCCTGCCTCTCCCACTCCCCTGACAATCTGGCATTATACGCTTTCATCCAAAGGCGGCGGGTCATCGCCTTTAGCAAACCGCTTCATTTCCTGTTCCAGCAAATCATCTTCAGTTGTGTAGGCCAGATCCTCCCTGCGGATGACGTTTTGGGCGGCAAACTGTTGGGCGTAAGCAATCTTCTTCTGAAGGGTAGCGTCTGCTTGATTCAAATCTACAGCACGTTCTTGCCTTTGTTGATTCCTAACTTCCACCTTGCTATTTCTCATCTGAATCCAGAAATAGCGAACCAGCGGTACTGCTAGGAAGGCGATGCCGTAGCCTAATAAAAGCCAGTAAATTGAATGGACAAAAGCGACAAGTCCACCCAACCTGACCGCCAGACTACCCCGCAACAGAGAACCCAGCATCAAAGCACCGACAATATTCACCGCCCCCAGTCCACCTGCCTGCAGAATCTGTCCGCTATCAGCTTGGCTAAAGCGCCAAAGCCGTTCCTGGAGATAGGTCTCTACTGGTCGGGAATTTCGTTGATTGGCGGTCGTCTGTAACTCTGGGAAGTGATAGACAATATCCCCATCCGGACTGACTTCCGGAAGCCCATTGAAGCGGGTGAGCACTGGCAGCATATAGTCTTCGTACTCGCGGCTATATCCACTACCCACTGCATCTAAATATGGGGCAATCTGTTCAGCTACCACAGCACCTTGGTTGTTGCGAATGACAGTAGCAATATCTTGCCAGCGGCGATCTTCCAAGTCTGCGTTGGGATTGCCATCGCCAAACAGGAACGAGAAGACCGCCTCTAGAAAATTCATCTGATGTTTTTCCCGTACCCTCTGCCGACGATAGCGATCGCCATAATTAGGGTAGAAAAACCACCAAAAATCAGGAACCCACAAAAAATTGATATTGTGAGAACTCCTGCTACTGGAATTGTTGTTATTACTGGAACTAGCAGCAATCAGGATCATCAGGATCGCCACATAAATCAGCACAATGGACAGTACTAGGGTAATCCCGAAGGAAATGCGAATCAGGTAGAATAAAAAACCCCAGGCTTTCTCCCACCATTCTTTTAGCCGCAGCCGAAAGAACTTATTGCGTAGAATTGCCTGGAAATTTTGGGGAAACACATAAACAATATCCCCGGTTTCTGCCACCTGCAAATGACCACCAGCGTCCGAAGCCAGGGTGAGTAATCCCGCCTGAGCCTGATTTACGTTCAACCCCGCCTGGGTAGCCACGTCCCCAACGGTAACGCGGTAGCCCAGCCTTTCAACTGCTTGCATAATGGTGGAATTGGGAGCCATCCTCTTGCCTCAATAACCGTTACACTTCTGAAGTGCTTGCAACTTGGCATTGCACAAAAGCAGCGAATAGAATAGCAATACCATGTCTATCTCTAGAATAGCGACATCTATACAAGAGGTAAGTTATGACACCCTCTCTCACAATAGCTCTTGTTGTGTTAGTTAGTCTTGTGATTTTGCTGATCTGGCACAACTCTAGGGACACTGATAGGATAGACAGAAGGTTACTAGGGGCTGTAAAAGGAAACAAAGCCTTGGCCAAACGGCTGTTGGCTCAGGCGAGAGTTAAGCACCCAGGGAAGCCTAACAGGTGGTACGTAGAAAAAATCATTTATGACATAGAGCGCGACCATGCAGGCAGTCGGGGTTTGTGATCGAGCTTCAGGCTAGATAAACATGACTTTTGACACATTTAAACAACTTGGGATGAATCTCAGGATCGTAGCGATCGCTCTTGGCCTCGTACCTCTGAGCTTACCGTTGCCGGTTAATGCCTTCAATCCAGAACACATCAAACAGTTGGTAACGACCAAGAAATGTCATGCCTGTGACCTCAAAGGTGCTGAGTTGATGGATAGCAACTTTAAGAATGCTGACTTGAGCGAAGCCAATCTTGCTGGTGCCAACCTCAGTAGTACCGACTTGAGCGGTGCTAATCTCAAGAATGCCAACCTCGTTGGTGCAAGTTTGATTAACACCAACCTGAGTTATGCTAACTTAACGAGTGTTAACCTGAATTTTGCCGCTTTAGTTAGGGCCAAATTGACTGGTGCTAACTTAGCCGGTGCAGGAATGAATCTAGCAAAGCTGCCTGACGCTGACCTGACTGGTGCTAACTTGAAGCTGACCAACTTGCGATCAGCTGATTTAAGCAGTGCCAATCTGAGTGCTGCTAACTTGCAGGGAGCAGATTTAAGAGATGCCGACTTGAGCAATGCGATTCTCAAGGGCGCTAATTTCACAAATGCAATTATGCCTGATGGCAATTATATGAATTAGGAATATAGTAAGTAGCCCTAGAAAATTAACTATACAAACAAGTCTTAGAGTATATTAGAGGTGATTCGTAAAGACAATCTAAAGAAGTTTTGAGGGTGCTCTGCATTCTCTTGAGTGATTAATCGAATATGACTTCCGGATTGGCGATCCACGGGTCAATCAGGATTACCTTTCCCGCAGGAGTTGTTATTTAGAAGGCAGAATGACTATCTCAAAGCAATTTCGTCCCGCTACTGGAGGGATTGCTAGTGCTACTGCCGAAGACTTTATGAGCAGGCACTGCCATAACCATATTGCCAATTTAAAGTTTTTCATCTTTCTTAACACCTGTAATAAAAAATGATTGGTCTAACTCATGGTGTTTAGTGTCTACCTTTACCAAGACATTGACAAGTCAAGATTTACCAATTAGCGGAAACTTTAGTCATTTATCCAAGCTCAATGTAATTTTTGTAGGCTGTTAAGAAATAAGCAAGAAGCCTGTTGACTACTCGTTCGCTGGTTACAGGTAAGAAACTGCTGCTCATACTAACCTGGAATCAGAGTATAGTTCCCTAATTCGACAATGAAACCCCAGCGTCTCTTGCTGCTACTTTTGCTGCTCACCACTATAGGTGCCTGTACTAAAACTCGTACCTCAAATGAAGCCCAAAAGACTCAAGTATCTGACACTCCGAAGACTAACCAATTGGCTGCAAATTCCGGGCAGACTAACAACGTGGTGCGCACCGAACCCCTCTTACCAAAACCAATTCGGATCGCCCTTAACGACTTGCCCCAACCCTATACTACCAATAGCGCCTCCAAGTCCCCCCAAGTGGTGCCAATTCCGCAAAACCCCAGCCTGCGAGTGCCACCAGGTTTCACTGTTAACGTCTATGCCGATGGTTTAGATCAGCCGCGCTGGCTAGCGCTTACTCCCACAGGTGACGTATTGGTCACAGAAACCCACCAAAACCGCATCACATTGCTGCACGATACCAAAGGCAATGGCGTCGCTGATGTCCGCAAAACTTTTGCCACCTATCAAAATGGGCTAGATATTCCCTTTGGCATGGCTTTTGCAGATGGCTACTTCTTCCTGGGTAACACCAACGCTGTAATGCGGTTTCCTTATACTAAAGGCCAGCAGCAACTCAGCGGGACAGGCCAAAAAATTACCGATCTTACCCCAGGTGGGTATCACCAGCACTGGACTCGCAACGTGATTGTCTCACCTGATGGGAAAAAGCTTTACGTTTCCATTGGGTCGCAATCCAACGACGATCTAGACCCCCTGCCACGGGCATCCGTGCAAGTTATGAACCTTGACGGTGCCAACCGGCAAACTTTTGCCTTTGGCTTGCGCAACCCAGTAGGTCTTGCTTTTCACCCGCTCACTGGCGAACTCTACACTACAGTTAATGAACGGGATGGACTGGGGGATGACCTAGTACCGGATTACCTGACCCGCATTCGTCAGGGAGAATTCTACGGCTGGCCTTATACTTATCTGGCACCAAATAACATCGACCCACGTCATGTAAAGGATGGCAAGAGTCAGCGTCCCGACTTGGCAAATCGCACCAAGACACCCGACGTCCTCTTCGAGTCTCACTCAGCTGCCTTGGGATTACAGTTTTATCACGGCAACACGTTTCCAGAAAAATATCGCCAAGGCGCATTTGTCGCCTTTCGTGGTTCTTGGAATCGCAGCCAAGGTACAGGCTACAAAGTTGTCTTCGTTCCCTTTGATGCCAATGGGCGTCCGAAGGGTTATTATGAAGACTTTCTCACCGGGTTTCTCATCGACCCAAAGGAACCAACAACTTGGGGGCGTCCCGTAGGTTTACTCGTGCTGCCTGATGGGAGTTTGCTCGTTACGGAAGAAATGAATAAACGCATTTATCGCATTCAATATCGCGGGTAGTGGGTAAGTAAGTCAATGAAGAGACAAGGGGATCAGGCAAAGGCGAGACAAGGGGAGGGATTGAAGCAGCGCTTGAGCCTCACCTCATCTCCAGCGACCAAATTAAAGATTGTGGTAGGGGCAAGCAACCATTGGCTAAGAACGGTTCGCCTAAGGCAAGAAGACAAGGGGACAAAAACTTCCCGTTGTCTTTCCCTCCCCTTGTCCCCTTGTCCTCTTTTAGTCATTGGGTTGCTAGTTATACTTGGGCTAGCGACGCCACAAGCACAAGCAGCAAATCCCGAACAAGTTCAAAGGTTACTGGCGACTAAGGCTTGTCCCAAGTGTGACTTAAAAGGTGCCCAGCTAATAGGTGCCAACCTGAAAGAAGCTGACTTGAGCAATGCCCAACTGGACGGTGCCAACCTAAACACAGCAGATCTGACCCGTGCCAACCTCACGGGTGCCCAGATGAAAGGTGTCAACTTAGGTAACGCTACCCTCGAAAGGGTTAACTTGAGAGAAGCCAAATTGGGGGTATTGCAAGTGAATACTGGTAGCAAACAGCCGAAGTTTGTTGCCGCCGATTTGCAGAAGGCCAACCTCAAGGCTGCTGACCTATTTTCTGCCGACCTAAGTGGTGCCAATCTGGGAGGTGTTAACCTGCGGGAGGCTAACCTAAAGTTTGCCAATTTGGCTGGGGTAAATTTGGCCAAGGCCAAGCTGAATCAAGCCAACTTGTCGGCTGCCAATCTGACAAGTGCTAACCTGACAGAGGCTGAACTGGCGATTATTAAGCTGACGGGGGCTAACATGGTTGGTGCCAACCTCAATCATGCCACGTTAGATAATGCCAATTTGGCAAGTGCCAACCTCAAGGGAGCTGACTTAAGTGGGGCATATTTGGGTGAGGCTGACCTAAATGGTGCCATTCTCAATCAGGCTAATCTCCAAGGCGCGATCGCGGCGGGTGCTAATCTGCAATCTGCCAACTTAAGTGGTGCTAACCTAACTGGCGCAACTTTGAAAGGTGCCGGTTGCAACCATGCCAATCTCAGTGGAGCTAAACTCAGTAATGCTGACTTAACAAGTGCCAAACTGGCTAATGCTAACCTGAGTGGCACTGACCTAAATGGTGCTAACTTAGTTTACTCCTACCTATACACAGCTAATCTAGAGGGTGCTAACCTGACTGGTGTAGACTTGCGATTCGCGACTCTGCAAGCAGCTAACTTAAGCCGTGCCACTCTGATTGGTGCCACTCTGGAAAGTGCCAATTTAGTAAGTGCTAAATTAATTGATACCAATCTGACTTACACCAACCTGAGCAACGCGGATTTGAGGGGTGCCGACTTAGGAAACGCCAATCTCAGTTATGCCAATCTGAATCAGGCACAATTAGATCAGGCAAACTTTATTCATGCCAACCTGACAGGTGCCAACTGGCAGGAAGCCAAGCTTAAGGGTGTAGTCGGTATAGATAGATAAGATTTAGGGCTGCTGTGTCTATCGGTACGGATTTGCTATCAGATATCTGGCAAATATGATAGTATCCGTCTGGCTTTCTTGTTGTAGACGAGTCCTCTTCTGCTTCCCCACGAGCTATTTATCCATGCAACTGCGAAATTCTCAGCGTCGGACAAAGATTGTCGCTACGATTGGCCCTGCTACCAGTCATCCAGATATCCTCCGCGACTTGATTAAAGCAGGTGCGACTACCCTGCGCCTTAACTTTTCTCACGGCACTCATGAAGACCATCAGCGCAGTATTCGCCTAATTCGACAAACGGCTTTTGAACTGAATCAGCCAGTGGGCATTTTGCAAGACTTGCAAGGCCCAAAAATCCGCTTAGGGCGATTTGAAAATGGGTCTATTGTAGTTAATAAGGGCGATCGCTTCACCCTCACCAGCCACTTAATCCCTGGCACTCAGGAAATGAGCTGTGTTACTTACGAACCTCTAGCTGACGAAGTTCCAGAGGGGGCAAGGATTCTTCTGGATGATGGCAAAGTTGAAATGCTGGTTGAGGAAGTTGACCGCGCCACACGGGAATTACACTGTCGCGTTGTTGTCGGCGGGCCACTCTCTAATAATAAGGGTGTTAATTTCCCTGGTGTTTACCTGTCAATTAAAGCGATGACCGACAAGGATCGTAAAGATCTGATGTTTGGTCTCGATCAAGGGGTTGACTGGGTGGCTTTGAGCTTTGTTCGCAACCCCCAAGACATGCTGGAAATCAAAGAACTCATTTTTAGTGCTGGCAAGCAGGTGCCGGTGATTGCCAAAATTGAAAAGCACGAAGCCATTGAGCAAATGGAGGCGATCCTCTCCCTCTGTGATGGGGTGATGGTGGCAAGGGGTGACTTGGGTGTGGAATTACCAGCAGAAGATGTCCCCGTGCTGCAAAAACGGCTGATTGCCACAGCTAATATGCTGGGCATTCCGATTATCACAGCCACCCAAATGCTAGACAGCATGGTGGGCAATCCTCGCCCAACCCGTGCTGAGGTTTCCGATGTCGCCAATGCAATTCTTGACGGTACAGATGCCGTGATGCTCTCTAATGAGACAGCAGTGGGCAAATACCCCATTGAAGCGGTGGAAACAATGGCGCGCATCGCCGTGCGGATTGAGCAAGAAAAATTGTCTCATCCAATCACAAATGCTAAAAGGTCTATCCCAAATGCCATCAGTCAGGCAGTTGGTCAGATTTCCGAACAGCTAGAGGCTGCTGCAATTATGTCGCTCACTAAAACTGGGGCGACAGCGCGGAATGTCTCCAAGTTCCGACCAAAAACGCCGATTTTAGCAGTAACGCCACATGTGGATGTAGCACGGCAGCTTCAGTTGGTCTGGGGAGTGAAACCTTTGCTGGTTCTTGATTTGCCTTCAACAGGTCAGACTTCTCAAGCGGCGATTAATGTGGCGTTGGAGAAGGAACTACTGGTTGAAGGGGATTTGGTAGTGCTTACAGCAGGTACCCTCCAAGGTGTCTCCGGATCGACGGATTTGATTAAGGTGGAAGTCGTCACAGCTATTCTAGGCAAAGGGATTGGCATTGGGCAGGGTTCTGTTAGCGCGCCAGCAAGGGTAGCTCACAGTGCCAAAGAGTTGGGTAAATTCAACTCCGGAGAGATTCTGGTAGCTCCCTCTACCAGTGTCGAGTTTGTGGAGGCGATTCGCAAGGCATCTGGGATTGTCACTGAAGAGGAGAGTCTGACAAGTCATGCAGCTGTGATTGGTTTGCGGCTGGGAGTGCCAGTAATTGTGGGAGTGAAGAATGCCACCCAAGTGATTCGAGATGGAGCGATCGTGACCTTAGATACGCAACGAGGTTTAATCTATGCAGG
>CAZZWA010000103.1:5562-15069 GCA_964657555.1 uncultured Microcoleus sp. | reverse complement strand
CCGACTTTCTGTGAATTTACCCTTTACAGAGTTTAAATGAATAGTATTGCCTTGACAACGTGAGAATATCCTATGCAAAGAAATATACGCAAGCAAGCAGCAGCACAAGCCAGTTTAGTTGGATTACTTCTCGTCTTTGTTCTACCATTTGCAGTAGTTGTGTATCAACTTATTGCAGAAATTGATGTAGGAATTAACTTTGCGCAAAAAGAGAAACTCGGCATTCAGTACAATCGTCCCTTAAGAAAACTGTTAGAACATCTCCTAGAGCATCGCCGTCTAGCAACTGCTTATTTAAACGGTAATCATGCCTTCAAAGAGAAACTCATACTCGCTCAGTCCCAGGTAGAAGATGATATCAAAGCAATTGACGTGGTGGATCGGGCTCTGAGCATAACACTCAAAACCAGCGAGCAATGGCTAGCTTGCCAGTCAAAGTGGCAGAATCTAAAAGGCAAGCTGTGGAGTATGCATCCTCAAGAGAGTTTTGCAGCACACACCGCGCTGATTGAGGACATTCTCTCTTTAATGACTCATGTTGGAGATACTTCCAATTTAATTCTTGACCCGGTTCTTGATAGTTATTATCTGATGGATGCTGTAATTAATAAGCTTCCTTCGGAGATTGATAAAACTGCTCAAGCAAGAGATTTAGGTACAGAGATGTTGGTAGACCATGAAATTACCGCTGCCGAGGGAGCACAGCTCACCATTTTATCTAGCTTAATTAAATTGCCTAATGATGCAGTTAATCGAGGCATAAAAATTGCCATTAGCAATAATTATAAAATTAAATATAGACTAATGGCAAAACTCCAAAAAAACTTTGCTAATACGAATAACTTTATAGAAATTATCAATAATCAAATTATCAATAATCAGAACACTGACATTCAAACATCAGATTATTTTACTTTAGGCATGAAAGCAGTTGATGCTCAACTTCAACTCTATGATGTGATAGATCCGACTCTAAACGGGTTATTACAAGAACGTATAGAAGGTTTTTCCCAGAAAAAATATCTCGTTGAGGCTTTTGCAATGCTGGTACTGGCAACAGTCATTTATATTTTTGTCGCGTTGGCCCGCAGTTTGACCAAGCGCAAGCAGGCAGAGGAAGAAATTCACCTTTTGCAAACGCTCTCACACACTATCAGTGAATCTCAAGATTTTCATTCAGCCCTGAGGCTAGCGTTATACAAAGTTTGTGAAGCTACAGGCTGGAGCTATGGAGAAGCCTGGGTACCTCAACCTGATGGAGCCGTTTTAGAATGTAGCCCAGCCTGGTATGGCAGCATCCAGAGTTTAGAAAAATTTAGACGCTTTGGCGAAGAATTGAAAATTCCTCTGGGGAATGGGTTGCCAGGTCGTGTCTGGTTATCGCAGCAACCTGAGTGGATTCAGGATGTTTCACTTCAACCAGACACCAAGTTTTTACGGACTCAGATAGCAACAGAAATCGGTTTCAAAGCAGCGCTGGGCGTTCCGATTATTGCTGATGTTCGTGCCAAAACTCAAAACGCTAAGCCGCAGACAGCACTGCTCCAACCCAGAGAAGCTTCAGAGTCTCAAGTGCTGGCAATTCTTCTGTTCTTCATGTCTGAATCTCGTAAAGAGGACAAGCGACTGGTTGAGCTTGTTTGGGCGATCGCCGCTCAATTGGGTTCTGTGATTCAACGCAAGCGGGCAGAAATCGCTCTCCAAGAGAGCTTATCTCAACTTGCTGAAGCTAATCAAGAGATTACCATCTTGAACCAGCGTCTAGAAGCGGAAAATCTCCGCATGCATGCTGAACTAGAAGTCACCCGCCAGCTGCAACAGATGATTTTGCCCAAAGAGTACGAACTAGAGTCTATTGAGGGGCTGGAAATTGCTGGTTTCATGGAGCCTGCTGAGGAGGTTGGTGGTGACTACTATGATGTACTTTGGCACAATGGTCGGGTCAAAATAGGGATCGGTGATGTCACCGGACACGGGATAGAGAGCGGCGTATTGATGATTATGGTGCAAACGGCAGTGCGTACCCTACTAACTAATAACGAAAACGACCCAGTTAAGTTCTTGAATGTACTTAATCAGACAATTTATGGCAACGTGCAACGGATGAACTCCGATAAAAACCTGACCCTCTCCTTACTAGACTATCAGGATGGGATCTTGTATTTGAGCGGACAACACGAAGAAACTATTCTCGTGCGCTCCGATGGTAAGGTGGAGCGAATTGACACCATAGATTTAGGCTTTCCCATTGGCTTGGAAGCAGACATTGGTAATTTCGTAGCTCAAATTCAGGTGCAGTTGACTCCAGGGGATGTGGTAGTGCTATACACTGATGGAATTACCGAAGCCGAAGACATGAATGGGGTGCAATATGGGTTGGATCGGCTTTGTGAAGTAGTTAGCTGCAACAGGCAATGTCCATGTGGGGAAATCAGGCAAGTGGTAATCGACGACCTGCGGCGGCATATTGGCGCGCAAAAGGTCTACGATGATATTACTCTACTGCTGTTCAAACAGAAGTAGGTGTAGGACTCAGTGCCAAAAATCTTCGGTGAATCTAATCAGGTCTTCTCCCCACCCACAAAGGGGTGGAGTGTCGGGCGTTCATGGTTGATTGCTCATTGCCATCAAACATGAACAAGCCAATTACTAATTACCACAATTGATATGACTCATATATTCGGAGACTTCAGCGAACAGCTGCCCATAAGTCAAGAATACTTGACAATCGTATTTTCTCCTAGCTCTGTCCCTCTCAGGCAGCGCTGGCGAAACAATGGTTTGTCAGCTGATTTTATGGCTGACTACTTTGCAAGTTTCTTTCCTGGTAGAGAGAGGGTGACTACCGAAAGCAATATTAAAGCGGAAGTCAAGAGTGCTGTCAGCTTTATTGCCAATGAGTTGTTAGAGAATGCCATGAAGTTTAACGATGAGACATTGTCGCACCCAATCAGCATGACACTGCAAATGCATAGTGATACACTTATTTTCCTCGCTACTAACAGTGTCAATCGCCAAACTGTTGGGAAGTTTCAGGCATTCATTGAGGAGTTAATCACCTCTGACCCAGACGAGTTATACATGCGGCAGCTAGAAGAAAATTCTGAATCCGAGAGCGAATCTGGGTTAGGCTTTCTGACAATGATCAACGATTACCAGGCTAAACTAGGCTGGAAGTTTGAAACTGCTCAAAAGAACCCGGAAGTCGTGGCTGTGACGACAATGGTGCAGTTGACAGTGACAGTATAGGTGACTTAGGCCACAAAGAATATGCAAGGAGCTTTGGGGTGATGGAGATTAAAACAGAAGATTACCGCATCTGGTACGATCCAGATACCGAAACAGTGATCTGCCAAGGTTCACTCCGGCTAAGTGGAATGGAAGAATATGCTCCAATTGTGCAGTTGCTGAATGATGTCGCTGACTCTGACCCAGCCAGGATAACTTTGAACTTGCGGCAGCTAGAATTTCTCAATAGTTCCGGCATTAACGTTCTGTCAAAATTTGTGATCGTGGTGCGTCAGAAAGGAAATATTCAAATGGGAGTGCAAGGCTCTAAGAACATCCCTTGGCAGGGGAAGTCGTTGAAGAACTTGCAGCGACTGATGCCTGCTTTGCAGCTGGAATTGGAATAAGCACTCTCAGGATCTATGAGTTAGGGTAGGAAACATATTTAGTTGTATATTTATCAAGGCAGAAATCCCCGGATGATGCAGGCAGAACAACCATCTAGAGAACAGCTGATGCAGGAGATAGCAGAACTGTGCCTTGAGGTGGAAACCTTAAAGAAGGAAAAAGCTGACCTGGAAATCATGCTGGAGACTACCACTGCCCATGCTGATACTATTGATGCTCAGCTGTATGAGTTGAATAAACAACTACAAGCCGAAATTGTAGAACGCCAGCGTGCTGAAGCAGAACTCCAGGCTTTTTTAGCAATGGTCAGCAAGGACAAATCTGACCTGGAAATTTTACTGGAAACGACCACTGAACATGGGGATATTATTGGAGATCTGTTGCATGATCGGGCAGTGGAAGCGATGCGAGCAAGTGAAAAAAGGCTGGCTCAATTCCTAGAAGCTGTGCCAGTGGGTGTGGCAGTGCTTGATGCCACAGGCAAACCATACTATGCCAATGGCGCTGCACAGCAGCTACTTGGCCGAGGAGTTGTGCCACCAGATACAAGCAAGCAAGTTGTAGAAGGCTACCAACTCTATATTGCCGGAACTTCTCAACCATACCCAAAGGAAAAAATGACCCTGTTCCGGGCGTTGAACGGCGAAGTTTCGACTGCTAGTGATATAGAAATCTACCACCCGGACAAGATTGTCCCTATAGAGAGTTGGGGAACACCAATTTTTGATGAGAAGGGCAACATTGCCTATGCGATCGCTGCTTTTCAAGATATCACTGACCGTCAACTGGCAGAAGCAGAACGGGTCGATTTTACCAATCAACTCTTCCAACTCAATCAGGCTTACGAACGCTTTGTCCCGCGTGAATTTATCCAGTTGTTAGCGAAAGGAAGTATTCTTGATGTTCAATTAGGCGACCAAGTACAGAAAGAAATGTCGGTGCTGTTTGCTGATATTCGTGATTTCACCGCTATGTCGGAAAGGATGACACCACAGGAAAACTTCCAATTTATCAACGACTACTTAAGTCGTATGGAATCTGCAATTACTGAAAATCATGGCTTTATTGATAAATATATTGGTGATGAAATTATGGCGCTCTTTAGTGGCAGGGCAGATGATGCTGTTAAAGCGGCGATCGCCATGCTGCACCAGCTAGCTGCGTATAACACAACTCGACAACAAGCGGGATGCTCACCTATCAAAATCGGAATTGGCATTAATACAGGTTGTTTAATGCTGGGAACAGTCGGCGGAAAAAACCGAATGGAAGGTACTGTAATCAGTGATGCTGTCAATGTAGCCTCTCGCATTGAGAGTCTGACAAAAAGCTATGGAGTGTCGTTGTTAATCTCTCAACAGACTTTTTCCCGTTTGCAAAACCACACCGATTACGCCTTCCGCTTGATTGACCAAGTCAAAGTCAAGGGAAAATCAGAAACAGTGACTGTCTATGAGGTCTTTGATGGAGATTTACCTGAAGTGCGAGCCGGAAAGTTAGCTACAAAAACAGTATTTGAAGAAGCTCTATTGCTCTACTATCTGCAAAACTTCCAAGAAGCAGCACGACTCTTTCAAGATTGTCTGAGCCAAAATCCCCTGGATAAAGCCGCTCAAATCTATCTAAAACACTCTCTTGTTGGCTTGGGAACTGCCTATTCGTAGCGACAATCTACAATATTGTGATTGAGGAGAAATTCCCCCTAACCACTAATCACTAAGTTTTTTGAGAAACTGGGAATGAGTGACTAGGAAATAGGAAGAATATTTACAGCCCACATTCCGCATACGGAATGTAAGTTACAGATTTTCAGGATAAACAGTAATTCATCAAAGCTCTCAAATTCCATATTCCCTGTGACAGAGTCACCTAACAACGCCCTCCGATAGATGGCAATCCCCTGCAATAAAGTTAGATTCGACAAGGTAAGTGTGACATTTCGTTGATTAAGTGAAAGGCTGGGGTCAAAATAGCCAAAAACCACCCTATAACCCAGTCCAGCAATCAATAGGGTCAGAATCAGCGAAACCACATCCAAATTTTAAGGGTGTTCAGCCAAACGGAGATACTCAATGATGATCCAAGACACAATCACAGAATCATTGCGCATCAATGCCCGAAAGAGCGATGCATTCGATATTTTCAACTTCAAGCATTGCATTGGCCCAAACCCTTACTTGGATAAGGCAGCGCTGGTATTTGATTTCGCCTTCACGGGGTATCTGGAGCCTCTGCCTATTGAAGATTATGTTGCCAACATTAGCGATCGCTACCCAAACCTGCGCGAAGAAACCTACGAATCTCATGCTCATCTGTTCGCCCGGACATTGTCAGAAGTGGGAAAACTCGACATGGGTTTGCACCTCAACCACTGGAGTATAAAGCCAAAATCAAACTTAGACTATGTGAGAATTAGCGTGCAGACGCTCCATGCCCGCACGACTAAGGCTGCGGTGTACTCCGTGTGGGACTGGTTTGAAGCCATCACTCACGATCAAGATTTTCCCTACGAGGAGCAGATTAAAGTCCTGCAAAACATGTTCCGGCAATCAGTCTACGGTGGCCCAACAGTTTATGCTCTCCTGCGCACATCTGCCGAGAAAGGTATTCCTACCTTTTATTTGTGGGACGAAGGACTGATGCAATACGGCTATGGAAAAAAACTGGTTCGCGGCATAGCCACTACCTTCGATGAGGATAGCCATTTGGATTCAGACTTCACCACCCGTAAGGATGACTGCAAGGCGTTCTTAAGTACGCTCGGCTTTCCCGTACCTAAGGGTAATATCGTCGTCTCAGAGCGGGAAGCCTTAGAGATAGCCAGAGAGATTGGCTACCCAGTGGCAGTCAAACCCGTAACGGGCCACAAAGGTATTGGTGTGACGGCTGACGTGCAAGACGCAGAGGAACTGAGATCTGCCTTTAAGAGGGCACTCAATGCGATCGAAGAGAATCAGCCTATCCGGATAATTGTCGAGAAGAGTATCAAAGGGGCAGATTATCGCCTACTCTGTATTAATGGCAGGTTTGTGGCTGCCACCGAACGCCGCCCAGCATCGGTTGTCGGTAACGGGCACTCAACTATTGAAGAGTTAATCGAGCGCGAAAATCACAAACCAGCTCGATGGGACACACCCACCTCAGCAATGAGCAAGATCCAGTGCGACGAAGCAATGGAGTTGTACTTAGAAGAACAAGGCTTGTCGATGGACAGCGTGATTGACGAAGGTCGCACCGTCTATCTGCGCAAAGTTGCTAACCTATCAGCTGGAGGAATGAGCATTGATGCAACGCGCACGGTTCACCCGGATAACATCATTTTGGCGCAAGACATTGCCCAACACTTTCGGCTTACTTGCCTTGGTATAGATGCGATCGCCGAAAGTCTGTCTCAATCCTGGAAATCCGGCAACTTTGCCATCATAGAAATTAATGCCGCTCCGGGTGTCTTCATGCATCTTAACCCTGCCATCGGTGAAAGTGTTGATGTGCCCGCCTACATCTTAGAAACCTTCTTTAAGTCTGGGGCAGAGGCGAGGATACCAATCATCACCTTTAACCGGGTATCAGTGCAGGAGCTCCAAGAAATCATCGACCATATTCTTGTCCAACACCCTGAATGGACAATTGGTGCTGTCAGTCGCGATGTTGTCTTCGTCAACCGTTCAGAGAAAATTTTGCACAAGGATTACAATACCAACATCCAAAATCTGCTACGTAATCCTAAGCTTGACCTGCTGATTGTGGAGTACCGAGAAGGTATTTTGGAAGATCAAGGCATGTTTTACTATGGTAGCAACATCGTCATCCTGGAAAATCCTACAGAGATAGAGATGATGCTAGCAAGGGATATTTTAGAGAATGCTGCCGTAGTGATTAAGCAGGAAAACAATATCTCCATTCAAGCTCAGGGTTTAATAGAACAGTATAAGTTGGGAGAAGCAGAGCCATTTACACGGGTCTATCTCAAGGAAATTGCCAAGCTGCTTTAATAGGTGGGAAAAAGTAATCCTTACTACAGCCGCTCACTTAGTAAATTGGTAGCGTGACTCTCTTCGATATAGACAATTCCATCGAAAGTCTTGCTGAAAGCTAACGGTAGATAGGGTTGAAAAGGTTGCTTCTGATCATAAGCAGCTGCAATTTCTCGGAGTGGGTGAGATGAAGCTAGCCAAGATGATTGTTCTGTCTTTGGCTCAACTATGTGAAAATCGAGGATGAAGCGAGGAAAGCCAACGGCGCGAAACAGCACCTCGCTGCTTCCGTTGGCTGCGGGAGGTACGAGCAAAGGAATCGGTTGACCCTCAGGATGTCCGTCCTGAAACGGCACTGCACGGACTTCACCTCTGTCAAAGGCAAAGCCAAATACGTACATTTGGGAACCGAAGTCAGAGCGCAAGTAACTTCCCATAGATTTAGATTTCACTTGTGTGGATGAACCAACTTGTCCATTGTGCGCCCATAAAACTATCTTTTGACCGGGATACTCCGAGTTGGCCAGCCAATTAATGTTGTTAGCCATAGCGCGATCGCGTAATTCTGAGGCATTCAAGGGGTGACTCGACCATAATCCCACCGCTTGCTGAACGATGTTTGCACTTTGTAAGGCATCTCGGAATTCAGCAGGTGTGGAGACATCCAGCAATGCTTTATGCTTGACCTCGAAGAGCTTGACTACCTCGTCAACCTGAAGGCGACAAGCATCCTGCACTATTTTTTCGAGCTTCCGAAAACCTAGACGATCAACTCCCCGCAGACATGCATAATGGCTGTTTACTGCTTGGGCATCGACTGGACTGAGCTTACCAAAAAAGTCTGCCACCTGACTCATAGCAATGTCAGGAAACTGCATATCAAAGCCAGTAAAGCTTAAAAGGGGGCGATTACCTGGAGCTTGGTTGTAAGCTCGCATCCATTCAATCATGTCCAGAAATTCTTGCGTGTCCCATGTCCAAAAATACATCCCTGCAAGTGCTTGCTTCGGATCTCCTTCCCCAGTCTTGATATAGCGATCTACCGCTTGTGTTTCCGGCCAGTTAGCCTCTATGGCAAAGACAGTAAAACCCATATACTTGACAAGGAATTCCCACAGGCGATGCTTCATCTGGAAAAACTCGCGGCTGCCTTGGGTGGCTTCGCCAAGCGCCACAATCCGGGAATCGCCAATCACCTTCTTAAGTGGCATCAAATCGTTAAACCCTTGACTTGCTGCAACAGTTTTTAAGGGAATGGCTTGCTGTCGCATCTGGTGGACGACTGCTTTTTGAAATTTTGAGTCCACAGGTAGAGGAGTGGCGATCGCCTGAACAGTTTGATCGTCTATTTTGGTTTGGAAAGCAAGTGTTGTGGAAAGTTTCAGTCGCCAGCCTGTGGGAGTTGGTATCCAAGTATCGGTGACTTGCTGCTGTTCGTGAATTTTAGCTGCTTTCTCTTCTAATGAAGGTAATGAAGTGATTATGCTATCAGCCGTCCATGTTGTCGTCACTAGCGCATCTTTGTTTTTCCCTTGCAGTTTGAGGGAGTGAATCTCTACACTTTGTTTGAAATCATTCCTGCCGTGCAGAAGTTGCTGTTGGAATGCTTCCATTTCATTTAAATTGAGGAGCAAACCGTTAGAGATTTGAAATTGACTATCTGGCGTGGCAATTTTTTTCAAGATCGAGGCATCTTTCTGCCCAAAGGCGGCTGTCATTTGGGCGTATTGTGCCTGAATTGCTTGACGGACATCTTGTTTCGAGGGCGATCGCCCCTTGGCGGTTCCGGCTGCATGAGTGAGTACGGCGTCGGAATGGAACAGGGAAGTAGTAAGCACCACAATCACTCCCAGGGTAAAAGCCACGGCTTTGATCCACACAGAAGCATTCATTTTTG
>CAZZWA010000103.1:0-5462 GCA_964657555.1 uncultured Microcoleus sp. | reverse complement strand
TGTAGAAATCATTACCGTAAAATTCAAAAAGTCATATCGTTAATATTTATGGGCGGCGGTTCCTCTCAACGAGTGGAGAGGGATGAGTCATCCTTGCCGCCTTTTGTTGATTATGCTGAAATTGCTAGCGTCGGAGATAGCGCTGATTTTGGGAAACAGGCAGTAGTGGCAAAGGCAGCTTTGGCAGGAGGCAAGTTAGGATGACACAGGTTTGGGGTGCATTGATTATTTTCATTGTTTGTCCGCTACTGGGCGGATTACCGCTGATTGCTGGGATTACCTACGTACTGACTGGACGGCGGTTGGCAAGACTCGGCACTGGCAATATCGGAGTTCAAGCCGCCTTCATCCATGGGGGAAGCATTGTGGGGATTCTGGCAGTGCTGTCGGAGGCGTTGAAGGGGATTGCCGCTGTCTTACTGGCGCGTGCTTTCTTTCCGGGCGAACCAGTTTGGGAGTTAATCGCCCTAATTGCTTTGGTCATGGGTCGCTATTGGGTAGGTAAGGGTGCTGGTGCAACGAATGTCGTGTGGGGCTATGTTATTCATGACTGGAGGGTGGCTTTACTTGTCTTCTTGATTGGGGGAATTAGCTTTACAATCTGGCGCGATCGCGCCTCTGGCAGGTTGGGCGTCCTGATCCTGGCTCCCCTGATGGTGGCCCTCCTACACCCTCAAGAAAGTGCGCGAATCGTGGCGGCGATCGCCCTTAGTTGTTTGATGGCTTGGATATACCGGAAAATTCCTGATGACTTAAACCTCTCGCCTGACCAAGTGAGCAATAACTCTCAAACCGTGTTTCGTTTCTTTCGAGGCGACAGATCTTTAGTCTCTCTAGATCAACCGCTAGAAGCCAGCAAAGTCGGGCAAAAAGCGGCAACATTATCTCAGCTAAAGCGCTGGGGTTACTCAGTTCCCCTGGGGTGGGTACTGCCTCCTGGTGACGATCCAGCTCCCCTGATAGAGTTCCTGGCATCCTCTGTGACCGAACCCCTGGTAGTGCGGTCTTCAGCCATTGGAGAAGACTCAGAGCAGGCGTCGGCAGCTGGGCAGTACCAGACAGTTTTAAATGTCACAAGTCCAGAAGCATTGCAGGAAGCTATTTTGCAAGTGCTCACTTCTTATGATGATCCAGCTGCTGTTCAGTACCGACGCGATTTCGCTAGTACCAGTCGCTTTGCTTACCCCCGCCTGTCAGAAGATGCAATGGCCGTGCTGATTCAAAAACAAGTGCCCGGTGTCTTTTCAGGGGTGGCTTTCAGTCGCGACCCCATCACTAGGCAAGGCGATGCAGTGGTCATTGAAGGGTTGCCAGGAAATGCAGTACAGGTTGTCTCTGGTCAAGTTACGCCAGAGCAATATTTGGTTGATGTGAGGAGTGATAATTTAGAGACCTTAGATGCAGCCTCTTTACCTGTTGAGGCAACCGGAGATTTGCCACCAGCACTGATTAAGCAAGTAGCAAGACTTGTCAGACAGTTGGAAGCTGAATATCACGGTGTTCCCCAAGATCTAGAGTGGAGCTACGACGGTGAAACTCTGTGGGTGCTGCAATCTCGACCCATCACCACCCTGCTACCTATCTGGACGCGCAAGATAGCTTCGGAGGTGATCCCAGGATTAATTCGACCTCTGACTTGGTCTATCAACCGTCCTCTCACTTGTAGTGTCTGGGGAGAAATTTTTACTCTAGTTTTGGGTCAACGAGCCCGTGGGTTAGATTTCAACGAAACTGCAACCCTGCATTACTCCCGTGCCTATTTCAATGCCTCTCTGCTGGGGCAGATTTTCCGCCGCATGGGCTTGCCTGCACAAAGTTTGGAGTTTCTCACCAGAGGTGCTAAGTTCAGCAAACCCCCTTTAGGTTCCACTTTGCGGAATTTACCAGGGTTACTGCACCTGCTAGGTCGAGAATTGAGCTTAGAGAAGGACTTCCAGCGAGATGAGCGGCAGATGTTTGCTCCCACCTTAACCCAACTGGCTGACCGATCACCCTCCCAATTGACAGCACCAGAACTGCTCGAACGGGTAGACACTATTTTGGCAGTGCTAAAACGGGCCACTTACTACAGTATTTTGGCTCCCTTAAGTGCAGCACTCAGGCAGGCAGTATTACCTATTAAAGAAATAGAGATGGATAACAGCCGGACGCCGGAGGTAGCCTCTATGCGATCGCTCCAAGAACTTGCTACCAATGCCCGCAATCTCCTCCCTAGGTACGAACAACCAGATGTGCAAAGTTCTTCCTCCCTATTTACTATCCTGGCTCAGACGCCAGATGGTCGGATAGTTTTGGAACATTTTGAGCAATGGCTAGAACACTACGGATACCTGAGCGAAGTGGGAACTGATATTGCAGTTCCTACCTGGAAGGAAGATCCTCACCCAGTTCGCGAACTGTTCGCTCAGTTTTTTCAACAGAGCGAACCGTTGCGTCCCCTAGGCACTTCTGCTTCTGAAGGCGGAAATAGAGGATGGAAACGACATTTAGTGCAGCGTCGTCTCAACCTCAAAGGACGGGTGACAGAGATTTATAGTCGTCTGTTGGCAGAATTGCGCTGGAGTTTTGTGGCCCTAGAGCAGATTTGGCGATCATCGGATCTGCTTTCTGAAGCGGGGGATATCTTTTTCTTAGAGTTCTCTGAAATTCGTCGCCTGATTGTTGATGCTCGCCAGTATGAGTGGGAGCGTGTGCCAACTCTTGTGCAACAGCGGCGATCGCAACTGGAACAAGACCAACATCTGGATACTGTACCGCTCTTGGTCTATGGCAATGCACCCCCAGCGCCTATTTTCAAGACTGGCACTCCCCCTTTTCCACGGGAAGCCAAAGAGGGTCAACAGATATTGCAAGGCATTGGTGCGAGTTCTGGAAAAGTAGAGGGTAGAGTAAAAGTTCTCCACAACTTACAAGCGATTCCAGATATTGACCGGAATACAATTTTGGTTGTGCCTTACACCGATTCTGGTTGGGCACCTCTACTGGCAAGAGCTGGCGGGCTTGTTGCCGAAGTGGGAGGACGGCTTTCTCATGGTGCCATTGTGGCTCGCGAGTATGGCATTCCAGCAGTGATGGATGTTCACAATGCTACTCAGTTGTTGCGAGATGGGCAATGGCTGCGGATTGATGGTCAGCTAGGAATTGTTGAAGTTTTGTAAATTAATTCAAATCAGCAACTCTAAAGGTGAGCGAGCAGCGAAGACCAAAGTCATTTGTCCAAATTAGCAATACCTAATCTTCATATAAAAAGTCATTTTAAAAAGTTTTGAACTAACATTTGGGTCAATGATTCCACATAAATCTGACCCATCATGCCACCTGACTTTAATTCTGCCAAGAGCAACATGGCGATATACTGAAGTTGCCAATCTTGCTTAGAAAAACAGTTGGCAAGTTCAATCTGATCCCGATCAAGCTCAAATGATGATGCCCATTCGCTTTGATGACATTTCATCAATCAACGTCTAGATGCTCATCCATTTGATTCGCTGCCACGTTGCCCATCAAGCTGGAATGATGAAGCTCTGTTGCTTCATCTGCCGGAAACATGCACTCCAGCCGCAGTTCTTGCGCCGCGATCGTTTGTGGGGTACCAACGGTTGTAATCATCGAAAAATAATGCAACACATTGCCGTCTTTGACAAAGCTCAGCGGAATGAAGGGCATCACGCCCAAGTTTTGTGGGCTTTGCCACTCGGTTTTCACATCGGGATAGGCGAGCAGCGCAGACAGTAATTCTTTGGTTGTTTCATCAACAACGCGTCCGACGGATTCACGATAAACGCGCTCGAATAAACTTTTTGCGACAGCTTCCCAATTTGCAATAAATGGGCGCATACCTGCCGGATCGAACATGAGGTGTAGCAGATTACGCGGACTCTGGCGCGCCGCTATATCGATAAAGCAATTAAAGAAACGTGGCGCAGATTCATTGGTCATAAGCACATTCCAGTAGCGATCCATCACCACAGCCGGAAAAGGTTCATGCTGGCGCAGCATCCGTTGTAGAGCGTAGGTGACACTCTGCATTTCCATAGCATTCCATGCGTTCTCGGAATAGATCGGGGCGTAACCCGAGGCCAACAACAAGGTATTGCGATCACGCAAGGGAATATCAAGCGCTTGAGCAAGCTCGATCACTGTCTCACGGCTCGGCACGCTACGTCCGCTCTCCACAAAACTAAGATGGCGTTGCGATACGCCCGCATCAAGGGCTAGATCGAGCTGGCTTCTGCCGCGGACACCGCGCCAATAACGCAACAGCACACCCAACTCATTCGCTGGCAGTTTTGCACTGAGGTTCGATGCGTTCATTAGGCTCTACATTCGCGATACGGCTAATTTCATCATTGGCACCGCTGTCCACCAGGATAACGGTGCCTTCAACCTACCATAAGACACTGAAGGGGCCAATCTCATTCTCACACCCAGTTGAGTAACCCGTCGTTGAGTGCCTGTGCAGCACTAAAACGCGGTAGGGCCAACCGAGCCAATCCAGTGGCTAACCTTGGTGGGATCGGCTTTATCCATGTAGAAGAAATGGGTCATCGTTGGTTGCACGGTCTTTAGGCTGGGGTCATTGAATTTCATGGTCACTTTGCCGTGAAAGATCTTAAGTGTTGGGCTATCCCAGTATTCAACTACATCGTGATGGGCAGTTAACCCTTTGTCGATGAACACACGCAGATTCTCACGGATCACCTCACGTCCGTGCCAATCGGCAACGCCGAGGTTACACACCGCATTCTCTGCAAAACAGTCAAAGCCTTGACCAAAGGTCTTGTCGTCAATCTCTTTCCACATCGCCAACAACCATTCTGGCGGTGCGGTTTTCGTAAAGCTCACTGTGGTCATATCATGCTCCTGCGATTGTAATGGGTTGATGTCGGAGAGTGGTATCGACTCGATGGTGGGAATGGTAGAATTCTGCATTTTGAAACTCCTGGTTGCTTTTGCTGCACATGACTGCCTGTGGATCTTCTTGGGGGTGCGAGTTCTGTCACACCGTTTTGAGGGAAGATAACTGTCAGATGCTGATGGCTTGTAACAGTTCAAGTGTCTCGCAGGTGCCGTAACTGTTCAATTACCTCACAGGTAATCAGGTTGGGTTGCAAAAACAGGAGCAGCAGGTGGTAGGTAGGGAGAGGGCGCGTGACTATCGGCTCCCATCTGCGGATATTGTGTGACCAAGTATGCGGTTTGGGCAATTTCGGAAGGATTGCGGCAGGAATCGACAGATTCCGGGTGATGGTGATCTCGCCTGAAAGGCATTGCAAGCATGTAGCTGTCATAGAGTGCAAACTAGAACAGTTTTTTACATGTATCCTGTCGCGACCCCTATGTACAGTTGAATTCATTCTAGAAAACCATTGTGAATGGCTATTACTGGATTTGGCGACGGGTGAAAATCAACTCAACATTCACCAGGATAATCGTTAGTGTCAAAGCTGCTTGCTCAATTG
>CAZZWA010000102.1:0-15131 GCA_964657555.1 uncultured Microcoleus sp. | reverse complement strand
TTTTTTTGTCCGTAGGCGTTAGCCTTCCCGCAGGGTATGCTTCGCCCCTTCAGGGTAAAAACGCCCTAACGACTATATACTAGACCGGCGTTCTAAGCGATCGCCCCGACTGTCTCAGGTCTCTTTTTGCTCCGAATAGGGCCGCAATCGCAGTTTGGGGAACCGATAAAACGTATCCCCATCAGCATCGACTTCTGGAACCGCCTCCAACATCTGCACTTGGCGCTCTAGGTATTGTCGAGCCCTTTTGGGGCCTACTCTTGCAGCTGCGGCTAGTTGAATTAAAGAAATACAGCTGTCTTGATCTTCCAGCAGCTGATAAAAAGCATTTTCCATTTGACTCTGCTGCTGGCGATGCTGGATGGCACTGTCAAACAACAGAACCGCCAGAACACCCAGCGCAATTACCAATAAGACTTCTAGGATTGCCATTTATATAAATTTGCTTTATATCTGCAACATTCAGCATTCTCCCCCCCAAGGCATCGGGGGGGTCAGAGCATGCATTCAAAAGAAGTCAGGATCAAAAATGGGGTAAAGACGTTCCGCTAGAACGTCTTTACTAGTGAATGACTTCCTAGGCCGTTTGTGGCTGGACTAAATTTTCAGCCCCCTGAGTCACCTTGGCAGACTCAATCTTATCCCCCTGCTTGAGCTTGGCTAGGACTTCTTTACCCTTAACCACATAACCAAAGACAGCATAACGTCCATCGAGAAGGTTACGACCAGCCGGTGTCAGTTCTGGTTCAAACAGGAAGAAGAAAAACTGAGAAGACCCGCCATCGGGTTCAGATTCAGGACGAGCCATAGCAACGGTACCGTAGGAAGAGAAAGGAAGCACCGCTTGAGCCCGGTAGCGACCAGCATCTTCTAGGGTAATACCGTAGGTGGGGACTGGATCGCCTTTAGCTAACACTTCCAGAGGAACGGCGCGATACTTGTCAGTGGCTGGGTCAATGAAACCAACCTCTGGCCCTGGTGGATCTCCCACTTGCAGCACATAAGATTCCTCGGCTCGGATAAACTCCAGACCATTATAGAAACCGCGTTGGACTAAATCGATAAAATTACCGGCGGTGACAGGTGCACTATAGCCATCAACCACTACAGTGAGGGAGCCTTTATTTGTTTCTATCTCTACAGTAGCGCGGCCTTTAAGCTGAGGTAGATTGCTATACTCCGACGGAACTTCAAAGGGGAACTTTTGCACCATCAACTCTTCTAGCTCACCCACATAGTCGAGGAGTTTAGCTCGCTCTATCCAAGTCTGTTCCTTATCTTTAGCTTCAACCGCCTCTCGAATGGCGGCAATTCCTGCGTTTGTCTTAGCTATTAGGTCTTGAGCTTGGGGTTTTTTCTGATCGGGGATGCTAGCAAGTAATTGGGAAGCTTGATTGTTAAGAACTAAAGATGCGCGTTGTATATCCCCAATGATCGGATTCCAGCGCTTACCCCGCAGTTGTGTGGCGATATCTTCTAAACTGGTTTGAATTTCCCGCACCGGCTTGTTGTCAATCGGCAGGGAATATCTTAACAGGGCTTTGCCGTCAGTGATGGCATTCCCCTGTGGCAACCCAGCAGCGCTGAGTCCTACTGAGACAGCAATCAGTAGCAGGGCTAGGACTGCGGTTTGGCAGATACGTTTGCATGAATTGAGCAGGTCTTTGAAATGAAGCATAATGATATCGCTGACGGAAGAGGAAGCGGTGGCAGAGCCGGGGAGGCGAACTAGGCCGAAAAATCGCCATTTCAATATTGCCATACCCTGTTGTCACTAAATGTCTTAATGGCCTTTTATGAGTATTAAAGTCTCAGGAGGGCTTAGAAGAGCGGTACAATAGATTGCTGGTTGTTTTCCCCAAATAGAAAGATTCATGATTTCCAGTAACGACTTTCGACCGGGTACGACAATTGAATTAGATGGTTCTGTGTGGCGGGTGGTAGAGTTTCTCCACGTTAAGCCAGGAAAAGGCTCAGCCTTTGTGCGGACAAAGCTTAAAAATGCGCAGAGTGGGAGTGTGGTGGAAAAAACCTTCCGAGCTGGGGAAACAGTGCCCCAAGCTAACTTGGAAAAGAGCACCATGCAGCATACCTACAAAGATGGCGATCAGTTCGTCTTTATGGACATGGAAACTTACGAAGAAGCTACTCTGCGAACCGATCAGATTGGCGATCGCGTGAAGTACATCAAGGAAGGTATGGAAGTCAATGTTGTCCGTTGGGGCGAACAAGTGCTGGAAGTGGAACTCCCCAACTCGGTGGTACTAGAAGTTACCCAAACTGACCCAGGAGTCAAAGGGGATACGGCAACGGGTGGTAGCAAACCAGCGATTGTGGAAACAGGTGCTCAAGTCATGGTTCCCCTCTTTATTTCAGTAGGAGAGCGAATCAAGATTGATACCCGCAGCGATACCTACTTAGGTAGAGAGTAATGCATAACACAGGGTCATCGGTCATTGGTCACTGGTCGTTGGCAGAAAACTAACGACTAATGACTAATGACCAAAAACTAAGGACAAATATGCCAATAGACTTCAACCAACTCCGCGAACTGTTAGCAGCGATCGCTCAGAATGATATTTCTGAGCTGACATTAAAAGGTGACGATTTTGAACTGACAGTGCGTAAAGCTGTTCGCGAGACGCTACCTCTGGGCACAGTTCCATCTACAAGCAGCATCGCTGCCCCAAACATACCTGCTGTCATCCCCCCTGCACACACTCAGTTGACCGATGCTGTCAGCCGAGAAGTGACGACACCAGCCCCCTTGCCTAACGCTCAGAAATTAGTAGACGTGCCTTCCCCAATGGTAGGAACTTTTTATCGCTCGCCAGCTCCAGATGAACCCCCCTTCGTGGAGGTGGGCGATCGCATCCGTACAGGTCAAGCTGTCTGCATCATTGAAGCGATGAAGCTGATGAATGAAATTGAGGTGGAGGTGTCTGGGCAAGTGATGGAAATTCTCGTTCAAAATGGTCAACCTGTAGAGTTTGGTCAACCCCTAATGCGGATCAATCCGGATTAATGATGACTCTATTGTTATATACATACTAGCTGCTAAAATTTGGGGATCAGTCCTTCGGGTTAATCGGATGCAACAAGCTACACCTGTACCGCAAGAAGTAACACAACAAGTTGCCGAATACTTTAGTATCCTGAGTGAGCCGATGCGTCTGCGAATTTTGAACTTGCTACGCGACAGGGAGAAGTGCGTGCAAGAGCTGGTCGAGGCGACAGACACCAGTCAGGCTAATGTATCAAAGCACCTGAAAGTGATGCTGCAAGCCGGTATCCTTAGCCGAAGAAGTGAAGGGACGTCTGCTTATTACAAAGTGGAAGATGACCTAATTTTCGATCTGTGCAATCTGGTTTGCGATCGCCTCGCTACACGGATCGAACAGCAAGCCCGCCACTTTCGTGACTTCAGTTTAGCCAACAAACACTGACATACGGGTAATAGGTAATGAGGAAGAAGAAGACCAACTGCAAACTACCAATTACCAATTACCAGTTCCCAAGCTACAGGGAAAAATTTTTCTCAAAGCTTTCGCGAGTGACTGGCTGATCGATCTCTAAACCTTCGCCACCCAAAACATTCAGCTTTTGCCCCTCCACATCAATCCAGACGTTGGCATTCGGATTAAGACTGGTAGCCGTGTAGAGGACTTGTTTCAGACGAGCGCTCATTGATGTACTGCCGCCTCCTGTGGTGAATTCTTTGGAGAGGTCAACATGAACACCATCTTCCAGAATTTTGACACTCCGAAGGCTGGTTCCCCTAGGAATAGCAGAGACAAAAGCCGGATCGTTAGATCCAGCTAACAATCTACTGAAAGCACCCTCTAATAATTCATCAGGCTGACTTGTACCTCTCAGAGCAATCTGACTGGGCGCGAGTTCAATAGGGTTGCCGGTACTTTTGATCCAGTAAATTTGCACCGTCTGCTCAACTGACGGCTGTACCACTTGGGGTGTTAGCTGGTGCAACTGAGTTGTGGGAGAAACTGACGGCGTGTAAGAGCGATGAGAATTCCATACCCACCAAGCTGCACCACCTCCTGCCGCTAAAGCTCCCGCAGCTATACCCGCAACTACGCTTACAGGAAGGCGACGGACTGGTTGTTGTTCTTGCATATTAATTGCCTCTCCATGAAAGTAAGCAACTCAGGTCTAAAGACAGGCTCGCTTTAGCCCAGATCAAACATACCGAACAAAGACATCTGTCAAGAGTAATTGGCACGTAATCCCCGGACTTTCGGGCTGGCTTTAAGTCAGGTGATGCAGCTTCGTAGTGTTCCAGCAATTCTCCGGTTTGGCGATTTCCCAAATCTGATTGCAAGCAATAGAAAATGCCTCCAAGGTATTGTCTATCTCTGGCGACAACTCTGGAGAGACTATCAGCTTGCACTTTACAGATAGGGATTGAGCCATATATCAATTATAACTCATCCACAGTTGGGAAGATTGAAGGTGACTAAAGCCCCTCGTGTCATGTTTCCTCTCAGCTCTCCTATAGACTGAGTTTCTACACTCCCGTCAGGTTCTATGAGTTTGATTAGTGTGAGGAGGTCTGAACTAATAACCAAATTTGAGATTGAGACTTTTGGTCAGGAGCAGATGACGCAGGAGAAAAGTAATTGTTTACGTCTCCTATTTGCTATTTGCTAACTTCGGCGTCTCAACCCGGACAAATGTTGCGACTTCTAATCGGTTATTGTCGGTCTTCAATTGTAAAATTCGGGCAATGATCCCTGAATCTTCCAGATTGCGCAGATCTAAGCGGTTCTTGAGATTCGATGTCAACGCTATAACCACTAAAGGTGAGACTGGCTTACCGTTGATGGAAGCTTTTGGCTCATTTAATTGTAGCTGCCGTCCAGCGATAATGCCCAGTTTTGACTCCAGCGTGACTGCTAAAGGCTGAGCGTCGGTTTCTATTAATTCTGCCTGCAAGCGCAGCCGATTGTCGCCAAGAAACTTTACACTAGGATTTCTAATTTCATACCGTTGTGCTTGGTTACCAGTAGAAGAGCCTAGCATGCGACTGACTAACTGGCGCAACTGGGCTATAACTGCTGGTGACTGTAGAGCTTGGTTAACGTCTTTCTCTGTTACAACCAAGCGCACTCCAGCCTGTGCGGGTTGTCTGAGAGACGACCTTGGTGAACTTTTGGCCCCTTGTTGCAAGCGCTGTAAATCGACAGCAATTGGATCGGTTTCCACTTCCAGAACATCAATCCGAACATCCTTCGTTGGCCATAACCCTCGCCCAGCAATTCGTACCCGCTCAACTTTGCCCTGTAACAACTGGTAACTAGGAGGATTGTCAACGCGAACCTGTAACTGCTCGACTTTATCAAATCGGGAGCGAATATTATTTTGGGCAATGCGATCAACAAAGAATCCAGCAGGCGAGATCAAAGCAAGCAAACCCGACAGGAGGATTGTAAAAATTTCCATTGCGGCTGAGAGTTCAAGACAGTGAATTCTTTCTTATGATAGAGCTGCCTCGATCCGTTGCTTTAACTTTGATGCCACTTGAGCAACGGAAATTTCCTCAACTTTGCCAGTCGCCCGTTCGACAACCTCCACTTTACCTGCTAAGAGCGATTTACCAGTGACAATTCGATAAGGAATCCCGATCAGATCAGCGTCTTTGAACTTCACACTAGCTGGTTGATCGCGGTCATCCAACAAGGTTTCAATCCCAGCTTGATTCATCTGGGTATAGAGTTGTTCTGCTACATGCATCTGTTGAGGATCAGCAATATTAGAAACAGTGATCATAGTGTGGTAGGGGGCGATCGCTACTGGCCAAATAATGCCATCTTGGTCATAAGACTGCTCTACCGCTGCTTGAGCTAGCCGCGATACTCCGACGCCGTAACAGCCCATGATCAGGGGCACTTCTTCCCCTTGTTCGTTAGTGAAGCAGGCTCCTATTGCTTGAGAGTATTTGGTGCCTAGCTGGAAAATGTGTCCCACTTCAATCCCACGGGCACCTTGCAGGAGTTGATGGGCGTTGTGCACTGCCCCATCGCCCGGTCTTGCCTGCCGCACATCCACCCATTCTGCTAAGGAAAACTGTTCGCCCCAATTGGCACCCACCACATGGTGGTTCAGCTGATTAGAGCCAGTGACAAATCCCTTAAGTTCAACAGCCGTCTTGTCGATCAACCGCAGAAACTTGGAAGATACAGTTTCACTCTCAAGCATGGCTAGCACTCTTCGCAGACTGGCACGAGTTCTTGGCTCAATGTTTGATTTGACTAAGTTCGCCCGAATAGACGCTCTCACATCAGATGAAGCATATATCTTAATGACGCCTTTTCCAGGAGTTGATTTTAGTCCCTTAACAAGAGTGGCAACTAGGCGATCAGACAGACCAAATTTTTTGAGAATCTTTCGGGTCAAATTCTCTGTAGACTTGATATAGGCATCCGGTAGATCGGGAGCAATATAACCCAATGGTAAGGCTTTAGCTGCCCATTGCTTCTGTGCAACCGCGTCTGACACTTTCAGAGAGAGGACGGTCTTGGCACCGTACCGATCTGCCAGATGCACTAAACTATTGTGCAACTTCACCTGATTAATTTCTTGATCGCCCCGAATACTGACCAGTACCAGCACCGTTACGCCATTGTCATAAACTGCTTGGTAGAGGATGTTCTTAACCACCTGAGTAGGGGAACACTTCAGGAATTCACATAGTTTCTCAATCGTTTCTGTTCCTGGCGTCTGGAGTTCTTTATAAGTTGTAAACGGTGATGGTTCTGACGGAGGTGCCAAGGAAATAGCTTTTTCCACATTAGCTGCGTACTGTCCATCCTCGGTATAGAGAACTTCATCTTCCCCAACTGGGGCTAGCACCATAAATTCTAGGGAATCAGAACCACCTATCGTCCCTGAATCTGCTTCTACTGCTCGGAAAGCTAAACCTGAGCGGCGTAGTATATTGCTGAAAGCTTGGTGCATATCCTGGTAAGTTTTCTTGAGGCTTTCTCGATCAGCATGGAAGGAGTAGCCATCTTTCATCATGAATTCTCGTCCCCGGATTAATCCAAATCGCGGGCGAATTTCATCTCTGAATTTAGTTTGAATCTGGTAGAGGTGCAGAGGCAATTGTCGGTAGGAGTGAATCAGATCACGAGCAATTGTCGCGATTACCTCTTCATGGGTTGGCCCCAGTCCGAATTCTCGCTCTTGCCGATCTTTAAGAGCAAACATGATCCCCTCAGCTTGAGTATAAGTATCCCACCGCCCAGATTCTCGCCATAATTGGACTGGTTGTAATTGCGGCAATAGGCACTCTTGTGCACCTATAGCATTCATTTCTGCTCTGACAATCTGGGAAACTTTTTGCAGCACCCGCCACATCAGCGGTAGATAGACATAGATACCACTATCAAGGCGACGGATATAGCCAGCACGGAGTAGTAATTTATGACTGGGAATTTCAGCTTCAGCTGGCTCTTCCCGCAGGGTGACGAACAGCATCTGAGACAGTCGCATCACTTGTTTCCTCTACCGACCGGACGATCATCATCTCAGTCTAGTGCATGAGATGCTTTTTCATTGGTGTTGTCAGAAACTACAAGGGCACAAAAATTCACACTAGCAGCCAAGGCTGCCTTAGTTAAGCGCATTCCAGGTAGATCTTAATAGCAAACTTAGTAGAGAAAAAGTGCGATCGCACTCTTTCTCCTCAAATTTGATGCCTCACTCCCGGAAAAACTTTAGATAAATCGCGAGACAAATCAGGAAAATAGGGCAGATTAACTGACTCATTGGGCAAAAAATCAGCTTTCTCCGATAGCCAAATTCACCTTGAAGATTTTGATAGGGTTCTCTCTAACATTCCAAGCGCTTGGCTGTCAAGTTGAATATCCAATGCTCAGAAATTCCAGCTTCAGCGTCAAGCGGCAGCTTAACCTTCGTGTCATAACTCAAACAAGAATCCCGATTTCTATCACCAGCAACACATCTTCTGGACTGGGATGACTGGAGCAATAATCGTCCGGGCAATTTTTCACAATAGCTGGCTCTGGTTCAGGTTCGCTATCGTCACGGATAATAAAAGCGATCGCTCACCTGATCACTTCTTTCCTTAGTAGGAAATTTATAGTTTATTTCACCTCCTGACTGACGTATTTTTCAGGGAGCTTCTCTCTATCTTTAGCAAGGTTAAGCCTAGTTTGTTATTTGTTAACTTCTTTAAAGAAAGTGAAAAACAGTTTCTGAAACAACTTCGGAAACTGAGCAATTATTAATTTTTTGGAGGGTTATATGGTATCCACCACTTCTAGTAGCTACGACCAAGGTAAGCAAGCCTTAAAGGGTTTGAGTGTAGACGATCAGTTAGGACTTTTGTGGGTTGTTTACACTAAGCTAGGTAGCTCCATAACACCAGCTGCCCCAGGAGCCTCTGGGATTGAGATAGCTCAAGGTTTATTCAATCAGGTCAAGGAATTGCCTCATCAAGACCAGCTACAAGTTCAGCGAGATATTGCTAAAAAAGCCAATACTCAGATTAGCCGCGAGTATGGCTCTTTGAGCCCAGAAACTAAGCTGGCTTTTTGGTATTTCCTAGCCCAGGGAATGGAGAACGGTACTATTATTCCTATGCCTCCTGACTATCAACTTCCCCAAGCAGGAAAAGAATTGTTAGCGCAGATCGAAGGATTAGACTTTCAGCAGCAAATTGATTTCCTCCGCGGTGCAGTGCTAGAGATGGGTGCTGAGGCGGCTCCTGGCGCTGCCATCTAAAAAGATTAGTAGATCCTGGCTAATTCCTTTTGAGGAGCCCCCGCTAAATTGTTGAGCAGTTAGCGGGGACTTTCATTGGTTACCGATAACTGAACTCAGATGCTGTTCTTTGACCCACTATTTTTGGTGCATCCACAACTAAACGCATTTGGTCGCAGTAAACTGTTAGCCAAGGCTGACCTAAGTCTAGTTGGGAAAAAGGACTTTCAGCAGGGACTTCTAATTTGCCCCTGACTAACCCGACGCGAGAATCAAACCCACTTTTGAAGAATAGTAAATGAGAATCCAGGGCACTGAAACTTGTTCCGCTTAAAGGCTGTCGCCACCCAAAGCCTTGCTGAGTGTAAGTGAGACTGCACAGCCGCCGATCGCCTTGACAGACAGCAACGCTAGACTGTTCCCCTTGAGTCCAAGTAAACTCAGCCAGTTCCTTAGGCAGTCCCCAAATTTCTCTCCCACCAGCCACAGAGTCGGCATTGTCTACATAAATATGGGAAACCCAACTACCGAATTTGCCCGCATGGCTGACTAAGGCTGAGACCACAATTAACTCGCTGTATTCCAGCACTGAACCTGATCTGTAATCGGATAGATAAACTCCGCCTAACGTTTTTCCTGGCCATACTGAGACGATGTCAAACTCTGGAGGGATGAAGGGACGTGATCGCTCAACATCTACTAACTGCAATGTCGCGATCGCGTAGCCTTGGAGTGTCCAAGGGGTCTGTGGATATGCCATTTTATCAACTCCTGAATTGGTATTTAGTTTTATTAAGACCTTTTGGCAAACAAATAAACATCATCACGCTGATAGTTTAATTGAAATTCTGGTGTGTTTTTGAGTCGTCCTAGTAAGCTAGCAGCAACTTGGGGAGTACTACCAAAGCCGGGATGACGCAGATTTAGCAACACATACTCAAATGGGTTTAAGTCAGACAACTCCGAACCAGTCCCAGCCAGCTTAACTGTGGGGCGATGGGTTAAATGGGGGGCAATATTGTGGGTGGTTAAAACGCTGCCTTTTGTGTGAATCTGGGCGATCGCCTCCCGCGTAGCTTGCCAAGTATCAACAGAGTTGAGATATATTGAGCCAAAATAGCCATACTTTGCTAGAGAGAGAAAAGCTACCAACGACCAAAGAATGATTCCCCGTCGATTGTGCAACCATCCTTGTTTGGCACTCAGGCTGGAAATCACTGTCAACAACAAAAAAGGCAGTATTGGTAGAGAATACTGGTGTACCAGATTCCTTTGGGCTGAGGTGTTTGAGAGAATATTCAGTATTAGAGTGGGAATAGCACCCACTAAAGGAGTCAAGTGTCGAGGCGTCAGTCCCCAAATCATTGGCAAAAATAACAAAGCCAGATATTCGAGAGTATCAATTGAGAAAACCTTGGCAAATATTAGCCCCGGCAAAAGTCGCCAATTGCTGATAATCTCTGGGAACGAGTTTCCCAAGTAGCTATAGTGTTGCAGATGACGGGCCACATTTGCTAACTCCCCGCCGAAGAAGGGAATAATCGCGCCAGTAGCAATAATGAACCAAGCGATTCCAGCAACTAAGGCGATCGCACCTTCGAGACGCCTGTTTTCAAAGAGCAGCAGCCATACCCCCATTGCCGCTACAGTGAGAGCCAATACGGCCTTACAAATTAAAATAGTAAAAATAGATATACAAAACCAGCCAATTCTCGACTGCCGCGCTGCCAAAATCGCTCCCAAAAGTGCTGGCAGCGCGATCACTTCTGAGTGAAAATCGAACAGATTGATATTAAAAATCAGCGGGTACAGGAGGTATACCGCAGCCATACCTATTACCTGCGCTTCTTTTAAACCAGCTTGAAGGGCAAGATGCCATACCAGTAGGGTACCCAATGCCAAAGCCACTGCCTGTATAGCTAACAACCAGTGAACATCAGGATAAATCTTATATAGTAAAGCCAGCAGATAGAATACGAAAGCAGCATGGTCGCCGAGAATGTGAAACTCCAGAAAAGAGGAAATTGGCGGCTGTCCTTGGCTAATTAAGTAAACCGCTTGATCGAAGATTCCTAAATCCCAAGCTCCTGATTGAAACAGCGCGTGTCGGAGACTGCTGCAAGCAAAAAAAATTAGGGCACCAGCACTGGTGATCAAGAGCGCAACATTAAGTTTTAACAGTTTTTCTCTCATATCAGGTTGCGTTTAAACTATGGTGCATCTTTTGCAAAGGACAGATTAAATAGGTAGACTACCCAGTGGTCAGTAGTCAGCTTTTAACTAGAAATGGAACTTGCAGATCGACTCACTCTAGTATTCACACGCTTCAATCAATTGTCGTTCCGGTCTCGGCTGACCATGATCGCTGTTGTCTTCTGGGTGGTCGTCATCCTGATTCATGACCTTGATTGGGAGCGTGGCATAGGTCGAGCTATCATGCTTGTTCTCGTGGTGATTGCGACTCTAGTCTTGATGTGGCTGCTGCGTCAGCCAATACAACCAGCTCCGCGTCAGGTATCTGTAGTGCTGGCTGTCATCTGTACTTGTCTGCTCTGCTGGCACTTCGTTCGTTTCACAGAAAAATTCCCGAACCCAAAATTAATTGACATCGGCACGACAACTTTGTCAGCAGTGGATGCATTGCTAGAGGGGAAAAATCCCTATACCCTGCCCATTGATCTGCCAGACTCAGCTCAATTTCATGGGTACAAGTACATGCCTATGATGCCTGTAACCTATCTGCCACTAGGAGCTGTATTGCGCGAACGTGGTATTCTTCTCACCAACCTGCTGCTGGATTTGGCAACAGCAGCGTTAGTATTTCAGCTCGGTGCGCGCATTGGAGCGCCAGCTGCTGGTTGGTTTGCCACTGTGCTGTACCTGATGCTGCCGTTTGTGCCCATTGAGATCTATAAACATGGTGTTACTGACCTTTCTGCTATAGTACCCTTGCTGATTGCATTTCTGTACCTGGAGAAAAAACCCGGATGGGCAGGTGTTTGTGTCGGTCTATCACTATCCACAAAGCTGCTGCCTGGAGTTTTATTTATCCCTTGTTGCTTGCCCTCTGCTCACCGAGGGTGGTACGTGGCTGGAATTACCATTGGTCTGGTACCGACGCTAGTTTTTCTGGCACTCTCTCCTAGCGACCTGTTCTACAACGCAGTACTTTTTAGTATCATGCGCTCAGTAGATTCAACAAGCTGGTCGTATGGCATGACCGCTGAACCCCGTTTGCTTGCCACAGCCGTAGTTGCTGTGGCAGTGTTGAGTGTTGCTGTATATGTGTGGTGTAGACGACCCACCCTAGCTGACCGATGTGGCTTTGGCGTGATCTGTATAATTGGCTCGCTGCTGATTGGCCCGATCAATCACCGCAATTACCAGCTGTGGTGGCTACCGCTGTTCGCAGTCCTTTTAGGAGCCGCAACTTACCGACACCCAACGCTGAGCAGCTATCTATCTAAGCGACCCACTGGTGTTGAGCGAATCGAATAGCGAAGCTGGCAAGTAATATAGCAAAGAAGCCCATCGCTACATATCCCCAACGAGGATAACGGGCCAGCAACAGACCCAGAGCGATCGCTAGTGACACAATGCCGTAAGCAAGGCGACCAACGGAAATAGTACTTCCAGAAACGAGAATCAAACCCAAACCGCAAAAGCCATAGAGCAAAGCAACCGGACTGATTTGATGGCGAAAGCGCCATAACAAATAACCAGCACCGAAGATCGTGACAGCGTTAATCAATGGATCGCC
Organism: uncultured Microcoleus sp.; assembly: GCA_964657555.1. Lineage (GTDB taxonomy): Bacteria > Cyanobacteriota > Cyanobacteriia > Cyanobacteriales > FACHB-T130 > CAZZWA01. The sequence continues at coordinate 2,626 of CAZZWA010000102.1, read as the reverse complement.
TGCCAGCAGCCATAGGAGTATGCCTAAGAAAACAAAGCCATCACCAGTTCTAATGAAACCTAGCCTTTTGCGGAAGTGCCACAAGAGATAGCCAAGGCAGCAGATCGTAATAAACAGCAGTGGCGGCCAAGGGTCTACAATTGAACCATGTTTCCAGTTGGCTGTGCCTGCGGTAACTTGCACTAAAATTTTCCACCAACCCAACCAATCAACCCCAAGCGATCGCTTCCATCCCTGCTGTTGTGTATGGGCGAAGGCCAAGGGGTCGCCAAAATTCAGCCCGCAATACAAGCTATACAGAAACAGCCCTCCACCAGCAGCTAAGCTGGTAGCGTAGGCGATTGGTTTTCGCTTTTCTCTCCAGGATGCAAGCAGAAAAGCCGGTACGAGGGCTATACCTGTTGGTCGAGCCGCAGTCGCTATGGCACCCCAAACAGCCGCCATGACATGTTGCTGTTGATCGAAGGCTCGCAGAGCAGCTGTGCTGAACAACAGAAATAGCCCTTCTGAGTAAACTATAGTGCCGAACAGCGAGTGCGGAAACCAAGCCAAAACTGCTGTAGCCCACCGAGCAGCACTGAGGCCGTGGCGCGCTTCTACCCAGCGATACAGCACAACCAGGGCACCCAGAAATGCCAGATTGTTCACAATTGTGCCTGCCACTGTAGAGGACAAGCCAAGAGTCATGAATCCACGGATAAATAAGGGAAAAAGCGGAAAGAAGGCGACATTATGCCCCTTGTCATCGTTAGCATATTCATAGCCTGTAGTGGCAATCGTCTGGTAATAGCCACTATCCCACCCAGCAAAGACTTCCCAGCCAATTTTGGGAACAACATTCCCAGGGGCAGCAGGAAGCATGGGGGCAATCAGCAGCATGGCAGCAGCAATCAAAAGTCGGCTGAGCAGCCACATGGCGAATGGAAAGATGAAAGCACTGCCCCATAATGCTTTCACTTCTCCATCCCTTGCTTGAGCCATAGATTTGAGTTTTTCCATAACTTGGACTCTAGCTGTCCTGGCTTCAGTCCGTGATATTTAATTCCTGGAAATTATGACATGAGTCACGTAGCGGCAAAGGTTCAGGAGGGAAAGTTATCATTTGAATTGCTGATAATGAGCACTAAGCAATTTATATTGGAATTGCCCCTGAATCTTAAGCAATTGTGAAAGCGATCGCACTTCTTGGCTCTACTGGCTCTATAGGCACTCAGACACTAGATATCGTTGCTCAATACCCCGATCAGTTTCGAGTTGTCGGGTTAGCAGCTGGACGCAATGTTGAGATGCTAGCACGGCAAATTCGACAATTCCGTCCGAAAATTGCTGCTATCTGTGAAGAAGAGAAATTGCCAGAACTGCAAGCGGCAGTTGCGGATCTTCACCCCCAACCCATCCTGATGGCTGGAGAACCTGGGGTGATAGAAGTTGCCCGTTACGGCGATGCGGAAACTGTCGTGACGGGAATTGTCGGCTGTGCTGGTTTGCTACCGACGATTGCTGCGATTGAAGCAGGTAAAGATATTGCTCTGGCAAACAAGGAAACGCTGATTGCTGGTGCGCCAGTGGTTTTGCCTCTGATAGAGAAACATGGCATCAAGTTGTTGCCAGCAGACTCGGAGCATTCAGCAATTTTTCAGTGTCTCCAAGGCGTTCCTACTGGCGGCTTACGGCGGATTTTGCTAACAGCGTCTGGGGGAGCGTTCCGCGACTGGCCTGTGGATAAGTTGTCCTCAGTGACGGTGGCAGACGCGCTGAAGCATCCCAATTGGTCAATGGGGCGTAAGATTACCGTAGACTCAGCCACGCTGATGAATAAGGGTCTAGAAGTGATTGAGGCTCACTTTCTGTTTGGTGCAGATTATGAGCATATAGATATAGTCATCCATCCCCAAAGTATTATTCACTCATTGATTGAGTTACAAGATACTTCAGTCTTAGCTCAGCTGGGTTGGCCAGATATGCGCTTGCCTTTACTGTATGCCTTATCTTGGCCAGAGCGAATTTATACCGATTGGCCACAGCTAGATTTGGTGAAAGCGGGAAATTTGACTTTCCGAGAACCAGACCATCAGAAATACCCCTGCATGCAGCTAGCTTATGCTGCTGGTCGGGCGGGTGGTTCGATGCCAGCTGTGTTGAATGCAGCCAATGAGCAAGTCGTGGCCTTATTCTTGGAAGAGAAAATCCGGTTTTTGGAGATTCCACGTTTGATTGAAAAAGTGTGCGATCGCCATCAAGCTGATAATTGCCCTCATCCTTCCCTAGATGACATTGTGGCGGCGGATAAATGGGCCAGACAGGCAGTTTTGGAGGCGAGTCAAACTACCCTCATCTCAACAGGACTCTGAGGAAAAGCGCGATCGCTATATCTCAACTGTTACAGGAGATAGTCATGTAAAATTGACGTATGAATGTTGTGTATCGCTTGCAGGGTGTTAAGTTTGAGTGGGATGGGAACAAAGCGCAGAGCAATTTTGAAAAGCATGTGTGACATTTGAAGCATCTGAAGTCTTCTTTGACCCCTTTTATCTAACAGGTGATGCTTCAGCCAACAATGAACAACGCGATTTCATGATTGGACATTCACTTTCTGCGCGACTTTTACTAGTTGTCTATGTGGAAC
>CAZZWA010000101.1:11849-15161 GCA_964657555.1 uncultured Microcoleus sp. | reverse complement strand
ACTATTGGCCAAGAGGATTTTTACCTAGATTTGCTTTTCTACCACCGAGGCTTGCAACGCATGGTTGCAATCGATCTCAAGCTAGGCGGCTTTACTGCTGCATACAAAGGCCAGATGGAGTTGTACCTGAGGTGGCTGGATAAATATGAACGCAAAGCATGGGAAGAGGCACCCATTGGTCTGATCTTATGCAGCGAGAAAGACCAGGAGCAAATAGAGCTACTGCAAATGACTCAGAGCGAAATCCGCGTTGCAGAGTATCTCACTGAACTGCCGCCACAAGCAGTTCTGCAAGCAAAATTGCGTGAAGCAGTCCGAGCAGCTCGTGAGCGAATTGCCATACAAGCAAGTGATTCAAAATAGCGATCTCTTGAACCAGGTAATGTCGAGAGCGCAATTACTTTAAACCCTCGTGGTGTAGAAGCCTAAGTTTTCATCTAATTTGACTGCTAACTAAATACAAGTATATACGGCAAGAACTCTTTTTTAAAAACATTATCTGTAGCATGATTTTAGGAAAATGGTATCTAAGTGAACCATATCACCGCAGGAACCTGTCTGAATATATAACATCTCTAAATATGGAGTAAATTCATCCTAAATCCAAAATTACTTTTATGGCCTCCATTGCCCGTAAAAATCTATTTGAGGACATTCCCCGCTTCTTAGTGGCTCAGGCTGGTATTATGTTTGCCGTTAGCCTAGTCACCATTCAGACGGGGATTTTTAATGGTTTCAGCCGCTCAACTAGTTTGTTAATAGACAATTCCGATGCCGACATCTGGGTAGCTTCACAGGATATGGTGCATTTTGAGCTAACACTACCATTCCCCTTGCAGCGACTCATCGAAGCTCGTAAAGTAGAAGGCGTAGCGAGAGCAGAGGCGCTAATTGTGCAAGCAGGTTTGTGGCGAAACTCTAGGGGCAAGATTTTGCCGATTAGGGTGATTGGATTTGATCCTAATGGGCAATTGTTCGCTCCAGGGAAGATCACCCAAGGGGATTTGAACACTCTGAAAGAGCCTTACAAGGTGATGGTGGATCGAGCTAACCTGCGTGCTCTCAATGTGCAACACATTGGGGATGAGGCGGAAGTCGGTTCCTTTCGCGCTAAGTTAGTTGCTCTGACCCAAGGAACGCAATCAATAGTAGCAAGTACCTTTGTGTTTACCTCATTAGAAAATGCTAACGCTTATGCGAATTCCCGTTTAACAACAAGTTTGAATTGCAAGTTGCAATCAGGAGACATAAACTGTACAAGCGCGAGTGTCGGTTTCCGTCAGCAAGCTGAGCCTGCTAATCTTTCTGCTCCTGCGCCCCAAAAGTTAACTCCAACCGATCTGATCGCTTATGTACTAGTGCAGGCAAAGCCTGGTGAAGATTTACAGCAGCTCAAGCAGAAGTTAGAAACTGCTATGCCAAACACCCGCGCCTATACTCGTGCGGAAATGGCTGCTCAAACTCGCATTTATTGGCAACAGCGGACAGGAATTGGGTTTATTCTGGGTTTGGGTGCAGTGGTGGGCGTGATTGTCGGGGTGGTGATTGTTGGTCAAATCCTCTACGCCTCTGTATCCGATCACCTAAAGGAGTTCGGAACACTCAAAGCAATGGGTGCGTCTGATTTAGTAATATACAGGGTGATTGTGGAGCAAGCGCTATGGATGTCACTTTTAGGGTATATCCCCAGCATGGCTCTTTGTATGGGTTTGGGAGCTTGGACGTTTGCCACGCAGGGAATCACCATCCTGATTACGCTGCCAACAGCAACAGCTGTATTGGGAATCACAATAGTGATGTGTGTCAGCTCAGCAATTTTTGCCATTCAAAGGGTGACTTGCGTCGATCCAGCAATCGTTTTCAAGGCATAATGAATAAATATAGTTGTGAGTATAAATACTCACATAATATTTTAAACATACTGGTTAACCTGACCTTTGGGCAGCGATCGCACCTAAACTAGGGTTTTTGCTAGTGTGCCACTGCTTACATTACTATCTAACACACTTACTGGAAATTGTAATGGTTCTTTCTCCAAGCAATTGTACAGAATTTACTGATATCCTAGAGCGAGTGGCTTTTACTAAGAAGGTAGAGTCTCCTAACCCCTTTACTGCAATTAAGACACAGAAGAGAGCTATTACTGCCAGAGGGGTAAAGATGATATTCCAGTCAGGAGTAACAGGTTTCCCAGCACTTAAGGGAATTGACTTGGAAATCCATAAAGGTGAAATGCACCTCTTGATGGGGCCATCAGGGTCAGGTAAAACAACATTGCTGTCAATCTTAGCAGGGATTCTCACACCTACATCCGGCAAGGTGTACCTGCTTGGTGAAGACATTACGAGAATGTCGCGGAACCAGCTAGCAAGGTTCCGATTGGCAAATATTGGCTTTATTTTTCAAGGGTTTAACCTGTTTCCAGCACTAACAGCATCTGAGAATGTGGAAGTGGCTTTGAGTCTTAAAGGCATTGGAGGGAGAGCTGCACGGAATCAAGCACGACAACTGCTTGAGGAGGTTGGGTTGGGGGAGAAAATTGGGAGCCTACCTCGCGATTTATCAGGAGGGCAAAAGCAGCGAGTGGCGATCGCTCGTGCTTTAGCTGGCAATCCTCAGCTAATTATGGCAGATGAGCCTACAGCTGCTTTAGATTCTCACAGCGGCCACGCAGTCATTGAGTTACTGCGCCAGCTAGCTAAAGAAGGAGGCTGCACAGTGCTGATTGTTACCCATGATAACCGAATTGTAGATATAGCGGATCGAGTTTTGTATCTCGAAGATGGGGTGTTGAAGAAATAGATTACAAACGTGAAGATGCTCCTCAAACAATGTTGCTGATTTGATGAAGTGTTCTCGCCTAGCTATCTCTTAAAGGATAAATTAGTAGTTAGAGTAACCCAATAGGAAGCAATTTATGACTCAAGAGCATAATGACAAGCTGGTTGCACTCGAAACGTCCTCTTTAGAGGTTGCTAGTACGCGGGAACCACCCTGGGGTAGAGTTACGGTTCTAGAAGAAGGAAATCGCTACAGAATCAATCGCATTGAGGTCAAACCAGGCCATCACATTACTACCCAGATGCACTATCATCGCAGCGAACACTGGATTGTTGTCTCTGGAACAGCCAAGGTAATTTGTGATGGTAAACAAACCACCCTCATCCAAAAACAATCAACCTACGTTCCCATGAATACGCCTCACCGAGTGGAAAATCCAGGAGTGATTCCACTAGTGATGATTGAAGTCCAAAATGGGGAATACCTCGGGGAAGACGATATTATCCGTTTTGAAGAGGGTTCTTGACCCGA
>CAZZWA010000101.1:9816-11749 GCA_964657555.1 uncultured Microcoleus sp. | reverse complement strand
TTATTTCATAACTCCTGTTAGTCGGCGGCTAAATTGAGCAACTTGGCTGATGCTTACTTAGCACATCAGCTGATGCAACGACTATAGGATGCCGCAAATAATGTGGATAGATAAGTACATGAGCTGCTGAAAGATGACACTTACAGGTTGTTTGACGGAACTCTCTTTGCCAGAAATTTTTTGGATTCTTGAGCAAGGACGTCATAGCGGATTACTCACCCTTTGCACTCCACCAGAGTCAGGTACACAAACAGGAAAAGTCTACTATATCTGGCTCTGTCAAGGTCGCATTGTAGCTGCCTCAGATAGTTTGGCTCACTTAGATTTGCTGTCTTTAGTGAGCCAAAACAGAGGTATGGATGAGCTGAGCGTTCCCTATCCAATGAATATACCAATGGGGGAGTATTTGAGCTGTCAAGGTTTGATAGAACCTTTGCAACTACAACAGCTGCTGCAAGAGCAGGTGAAGCAGCCAGTATCTGACATGTTTCAGGTGACGGAAGCAACGTTTGAATTTGAGCCTAAAGCACCTTTACCCTTATCCATAATGACTGGATTGAGCCTGAGTATAGGAGAGGTAACACTTCAAGGTCTACGGATGCTAACCGAGTGGAACCATCTAAAACACAAGTTACCCGACCCAACCTCTGCCTTGTTAACCGTGTGTAAGGCGCGCCGTGACTTAAAGCTCGATCCCTGGGAGTGGCAAGTTTGGGAGTTTGCCGATGGAAAGGTTTCCCTAGATGCGATCGCTTGGCAAACTGGGCTACCCTTACAAAAAGTTCGGCAGATTGCTTTCCGCCTGATAGTAGCAGGTTTGGCTAAAGGTATCCGCTTGGGTCTCTCTGACTTAATAGAGATTAAGCCAAGAAACGCAGGCAGTTTGAGCTGAAGAAACTTGACTGCCAATCCGAAGTACACTGTTATGGAATGGAGCTAATCAGCTGACGCGCATCTAAATTTGATAATTTAGCACCTGAAACCATTTGTTGTCTTAAATTGCCCTGTAAAACTAGATGACGAACAGATTAGCTGTGCTGGGAGAAAACCTACCAGCGCTTAAGAGGAAATGTTTGGAAAACTGAGGCAGTCGGCTCTGTTAAATCAAGGGCTCGCGTATTTTCAATTGCGCCACAAGCTCGATTTGTTGAGAGTATCTCAGTTTTGCCAAAAAATTTAGTACACAGTTCCGGAATGCTGCAACTTCAGATTGAAGCTTAGCGTATTCCATTAAAAGTCAGACACACCTAAGGACATGCAAGTTCATTGCTCATCTAAAAGATCAGCTCTTCGGGTAGTACCTGATGTACCGGAACAACTTTTCCATAGCAACTTTCCCGCGACGAAGGAATATACTCCTACTCATGCTACTAACGGGGGCTACAACATCAAGACAACCCGAAGGCGCGATCGCTCATTGCACGGCTTCTAGAATTTCAATGCTGTCTATCAGAGGATTGTTGCTGGTCCACACCAAATGGCACTTAAGACACTCATTGTGGTTAGCTGTGTCGTCCTTCTCTGAGAGCCTTGATGCTACAGATGAAAGGCTCAAGGGATGAATGCGAATATTTGACTTAGCAATGAGATCTCTAGGCGCACTTACTGCCACCTGCATACTCGAACACTCAGGACATTGCGATAGATTTGAGAGATAGGGAAATTCAGATTTGGGATTGCCTTCTATATTCCAGCCACACCCCAGACAAAATGGGCCATTCTCGGTAACGTGAAGATTTAGAAAGCAGTCCGGGCAGGCAAAGGATGTGGTTTCCATGAGCTTTTCCTTAGTTATGAAGAATTTGTTAGCAGAGACTAATTACAGGGCTCTGCGTCCTTCGGTTGATGAAGACTCTTAATAGTTAATGTCATTATAGTAGACGCTTTTTGAAGTGGCACACTGTAAAGATTCTTTAAAGCTTTTTCAGATCTA
>CAZZWA010000101.1:0-9716 GCA_964657555.1 uncultured Microcoleus sp. | reverse complement strand
GCGCGATGCACAAGGATTTCATAATAGGAGACAAGGCTGTGATTTCGGTGGCGCTCAAACCACATCGCCACATCTGCTCCGTAGCGACGATTAAACTCCACTTCCGCAATATGGGGGTTGCCTTGAGCATCCTGAGTACCACCCTTCCAGTAAAGATTACGTACACCACTCATAATCTCCAGATGACGAAACTGGAATGACTGGAAGCCACTAGTGGGACCAATGCTTGTCCGAAACTCAGCAAAAGACTGCATCGTGCTGAGAATGGGCATCGTTGTCAGAACAACTTCGTACAGGCGAAGCAGGCGCTGGAAAAAATAACACGCATCGCTCGGATCGCCGATGATTGGCTCAGTATCATCCTTAAAGGCCTCCGCTAAGGCATCTAAAACCCGCTCCATATCTGCAATCATCTGATTGAAGGCAAGTTCGCAAATTTGATACACAGCAATAAACAAATCTTCGTCCTTGGAGGCTGTTAAAGGTTTTTTGCAACTTAAGAGTGCCTCAATATTGTGGTAACTCCAGTAGTGATTTTTAGTTACGTCCAGATTTGGGTCTAATGGTGGCAAAGGTTGGATGTTATGAGACTCAGACATGTTGCCTCATACAAAGAGCCAACTAAAAGTAAGGATACTCAAGGCTGGCAAGTCGAGGAGAATTTTTCTTTGATTCATGCTTAAAAAGTTTCCTACAACCCATCTGAGCCAAACCTATGAATCGGTGTGAGTGTTATATTACACGATTGTCAATGGGTGTATGTAGAGGTATTGTTATGCCGGATGTTCGATTCGACAAATTTTACCGTTATGAAGACCTGACTCGTATCCTGTATGCCTATGCTGAGGAATTTCCTGGGCTAGTCAGGATAGAAAGTATCGGCAAAAGCTATGAAGGGCGTGACATCTGGCTGATGATTGTCACTGTAAACACCACTGGGACTGATACAGAAAAACCTGCCCTCTGGGTTGATGGCAGCATCCATGCCACGGAACTTGCACCGTCCAGTGTCTGTCTGTACCTCCTACAAACCTTAGTTGCAGGCTACGGAACTCACCCTGACATTACTCGTTGTCTAGACAGCCGCGTCTTCTATATCTGTCCCCGCGTCAATCCTGATGGGGCCGAGTTGGCATTGGCTGACCAGCCGAAATTCCTGCGCTCCAGTACCCGCCCGTATCCCTATAATGGAGAACGCAATGACGGGTTGGTTGTAGAAGACATAGATGGCGATCACCGCATCTTGAGCATGCGAATTCCTGATGCCAATGGTGCCTGGAAAATCTGCCCTCAAGAACCTCGTTTGCTGGTACGTCGAGAACCGACAGAAACAGGTGGTCAATATTACCGCGTGCTACCGGAAGGACGTATAGAGGCTTATGATGGCGTTCTGATCGACATCCCGCGACCCAAAGAAGGGCTGGACTTAAACCGCAATTTTCCAGCTTTGTGGCGACAGGAGTCTGAACAGCTAGGGGCAGGGCCATATCCCACATCTGAGTCAGAAGTGCGCTCCTTGGTTGAGTTTATTGCCAACCATCCCAATATCACAGGGGCTGTTGCGTTCCACACCTTCAGTGGTGTGCTGTTGCGTCCCTACAGCCACCTCAGTGATGACGAGTTACCTACTAATGACCTGCGCATCTACCAGCGCATTGGCGAAAAAGGCACCGAACTCACCGGGTATCCAGCCGTCTCTGTCTTTCACGATTTCCGCTATGACCCTAAAGACTACATCAGCGGCGGCTTCGATGACTGGGCTTACGAACACCAGGGTGTATTTGCTTGGACGGTAGAAGTTTGGAGTCCTCAGCGTCAGGCTGGAATTACTGAGTACAAATTCATCGACTGGTATCGGGAACATCCCCTAGAAGATGACCTGAAGCTGCTGCGGTGGAGTGACGAAAAATTGGGAGGTAAAGGTTATATAGACTGGTATCCAGTCAATCATTCTCAACTTGGTCGAGTGGAACTAGGTGGTTGGGACATTATGTACGCTTGGTCGAACCCACCCTTAGAATTCCTAGAAAAAGAGATGGCCCGCTTCCCCGATTGGCTGGTTTGGCATCTACTAATTTCTCCCCGCTTGGAGGTTTACGAAGTCAGTGTCCGCAGCTTGGGCGATAGTACCTATTGGGTGCGCTTAGTTGTGTATAATACAGGCTGGCTACCCACTTACGTAACTCAAAAAGCCTTGGATAAAAAGCTAGTGAGGGGCTGTATTTGTGAAATTGAGCTACCTGTTGGTGCAACTTTGGAGATGGGTAAGCAGCGTGAAGAGTTGGGTCAATTAGAAGGACGCGCCTACAAACCCTCAGTTCCTACGAGGCGGCACGGTGACCCCACTCAGGACAGAGCGAAGGTCGAGTGGGTGGTGCGTGCGCCAGATGGTGGCACTGTCAAACTGTTAGCATGTCATGAGCGGGCTGGAGTTGTACGCACTGAAGTGACGTTGGCATGATGGTCTTAGATTCCTGGCTAACCAACTTCAGAGGAGAACTGGCAGCCCTCAGTACAGCATTTCTATGGGCGATCTCCGCAATCGTCTGGGGTCGCATTGGCAAGCAAATATCACCACTGGGACTGAATTTACTCAAAGTGGCGATCGCAGTTGCGCTGCTGATGCTAACTCTGATCTTGCGTAGCGATTTGCTCCCAGATATTAGTCCTGTTGCTGTGTCGCAGCTGCTGCTTAGCGGTGTCCTAGGTATTGGTTTGGGAGATACGTTTTATTTTGAAGCGTTGAACTACCTAGGAGCCAGACGAGCTTTGCTAATGGAAGCCTTGGCACCCCCCTTGTCAGCAATCCTGGCACTGTTATTTTTAAGAGAGCAGCTGAGTCTTAACAACTGGCTGGGCATTGTTTTGACGATTACAGGAGTTATCTGGGTAGTCAGCGAACAGACTCCTAGTCATAACACACAGCCCTTTCCCCCTACCAGTACAGCACACACACTTCAAGGAGTCGGTTACGGTTTGCTCGCAGTGATGGGACAAGCTAGCGGAGCAGTGTTATCTCATGGAGTACTGGCTCATAGTAGTATCAGTCCTCTGTGGAGTAGTTTGTTGCGATTAGGTGCTGGGGTAGTGGTATTACTGCTGTGGGTTGTGGCACAAAGATCGGTCAACTTGGGATTTAAACATTTGCAATCTAAACGGCTTTTAGTGGTGATTGCTGTAACTGCCTTTTTTAGTACCTATCTGGGTATCTGGTTACAACAAACTTCTCTCAAGTACACAGCAGCTGGTATTGCTCAAGCACTCAGTAACACTAGCCCCTTGTTTGTGTTACCAATTGCCGCTGGGATGGGTGATGTGGTGAGTTTTAGGGCAATTTTGGGAGTATTGGTAGCATTGGGAGGAGTCTGGCTGTTGTTTCGCTAATCCCAAAATCTATCGCACCTAGCTTGTTTCCAAGTCCGAAAAAAGTTAAGCGCATATTCCAAAGGCTATGCCAACTAAAGATTCCTCACCAGAACAACTTCTGCAACAACGCATAGCCCAACTCCAAGAGACGATAACTTTCTTGGGCGTTGCTAACGTGCAGCTACAGCAAAAACTTTCCAGACAGGCATTACTCAGCACAACTATCCAAGCGATGCGAGACACCCTGGTACTGGATGAGGTTTTACAAACGACAGCTGACAGATTGCATGAAGCACTTAAGGTGAGTCAATGTTTGATTTTTCGACCGGATTCTCAGCATCAAATGGCAGTTTGTCACGTATCAGAAGTTACAGATGACCGTCACAGTCTCTTGGGTGCCTCCTGTGATTTCTATCGCTATCACCACCAAAACCTGGCTCAAGGCAGACCTATAGTTTTACGTCAGATTGATTCTAGTTTGCCACCGTCTCTTCAGGCTGGAGCCGCCGACTGGGGCGTTTGTGCTGCTCTGATTATGCCACTGCTGTATAAAGACTCCTACATGGGTGCCATTAGCTTGCATCAGTGCGATCGCCCACGGGAATGGACAGAGGATGACATTACCTTCGTGCAAGCGATCGCCGACCAGTGTGCGATCGCCATCCAGCAAGCTGAACTGTATCAGCAAGCCCAAAGAGAACTAGCTAAGCACCAACAGACAGAAGCAGCACTCCAGGACAGCATCAACCAAATCCGCCTCTTGGTCGAACAAATCCCAGCAATTGTCTTCACAACGCTGGTAGACAGTGTCTCCACTACTACCTACGTTAATTCCCAAATCGAGATGATTCTGGGTTTCACACCAGAGGAATTTATAGCCGATCCTGAATTTTGGCTTAAACACCTCCACCCCGACGACCGCGATCGCATCTTGGCAACCCTCCAACAAAGCCATACTACAGGTGAGCCATTCTCCTGCGAGTATCGGATGATCGCCCGTGATGGTCGCGTTGTGTGGTTCCGCGAACAAGCTAACTTCTTGCGGGATGAGACAAATCAACCTTTGTTGTTGATGGGAGTAATGGTAGATATTACCGAGTTGAAGCAAGCAGAAGCAGCCCTGCGGCAAAGTGAAGAGCAGTTCCGTCTATTTGCCGAAAATAGCAACGCAGCAATCTGGATAACGAACCGCGATAACAACAAGATGATTTATCTCAGTCCTGCCTACGAGCAGATCTGGGGGTACTCATGCCAGAGCGTGTATGACAATCAGACAAACTTTATAAACACCATCTATCCAGAAGATTTAGCGGGGGTACTGGGCACGATCAAAAAGCTGTGCCAAGCTCAGTGTGTTGAGATGGATTATCGGATTGTTAGAGCGGACGGTCAAGTGCGCTGGATCAGGGATCGGGGTTTTCCTATCTACAACGACAAGGGAGAAGTTTACCGCATGGCAGGAATTGCTCAGGATATCAGCGATCGCAAGCAAGCTGAGCAAGCATTGCAAGAAAGTGAGTTAAAGTTTCGCACCCTAGCAGAAATAATTCCTGCTGCTATATGTATCTATCAGGACACAAAGATTTGCTATGTGAATCCTGCGGCTACAGGCATTACTGGTTATACCCAGCAGGAGCTATTAACAATAAATTTTTGGAATATTCTTCATCCCGACATGTGGGAACTTATGAGAACACGAGGATTGGCACGCCAACGAGGTGAACAGATTCCTTCAAAATATGAAGCCAAGATTATTGCTAAGAACGGTGAGGTGCGTTGGATTGAGATTGACGCGCAAGTTATTGAATTTGAAGGAAAACCAGCTTTCCTAGGAACTGCTTTTGACATCACCTTGCGCAAGCAGACAGAGGAAGTATTGTACAAACGTCAACAAGAATTTGAAGCTTTGGCCGAAAATTCCCCAGATATTATTGCCCGGTTTGATAAAAACCTGCGTCATATCTATGTTAATCGGGCAGTTGAACAAGTGACCGGACTTTCCCGCCAAAGTTTTCTCGGCAAAAGTAATCTAGAACTTGGTATGCCAGAGCTACAAGTTGCTCAATGGCAACAAGTGCAGCAGAAAGTCTTTGCCACAGGTCAGCTAGATGAGGTGGAATTTGATTTTCCAACTTCAAACGGCACTAGGTACTATCAAAGTCGTCTCGTACCGGAATTTGCTAAAGATGGCTCAGTTGAATCCATACTAAGTATCAGCCGCGATATCACCGAGCAGAAGCAGGCAGAAGCACAAACCAAGGCATCGCTGAGAGAAAAAGAAGTCCTGCTTAAAGAAATTCACCATCGCGTCAAAAACAATTTGCAAGTCGTCTCTAGCTTACTAGACCTGCAATGCCAACAAATTCAAGACCCAGGAACTCTAGAGATTTTCCAAACCAGCCAGAATCGCGTTAAGTCTATGGCTCTCATCCACGAGAAGCTGTATCAATCGCCCAATCTAGACAGGATAAACTTTGCTAACTATCTCGAAAACTTAACCAATCACTTATTCCAAACTTACGCAATCAATCCCAACAATATTACTTTGCAATTTAATCTCCAGGATATTTCATTGAGTATTGATACATCTGTATATTGTGGATTAATTGTCAACGAACTAGTAGCCAATGCTTTGAAACATGGGTTTCCTGGACAGAAGCAAGGCCAAATTTGGCTAGAACTTAAATCAGAAAATAACCTGATAAGTTTAGAGATTAGGAATGACGGGCTCAAATTAGCAGATTCTCTGGAACATCGAACTGAAAAATCTCTAGGAATGCAATTGGTCAAGGCATTAATTGAACAAATCAAAGGTGAAATGGAAATAGATCGCAGTCATGGTACGGCGTTTAAAATAACATTTTACGAACTCAATTCTTAAAAAAATGGCTAAAGGGGATGGTCAATCAGAAGCACTCGGCAGTGCGCCAGAATCTTAAAATTTTTCTTAAGTTAGCACAAAATAGTATGTATGGAATTTAGCTTGGCAAGAAGTACCAGCTTCCATGCATAAATATGGCTCAGTTCTCGTAAAAATGAGCTGTTGCTCCAACTGAAAACGCTGCTGGAGCTATTGAGAATTACCCATGACTCTATTACCTCTTAAAAGTTGGTTTTTTTAGAAGACCAACTCTCAATAATGAGCCGGGATAATTTAGCAAAAGAGTATGAGGAACTTAGAGAAGAGAGAAAAGCTTTCCAGATAGACAGCTGATATCTACTGTACTCCATCAGCGTACTCACCCCGAGACCTTAGGCGCTTTCTGATTCTTCCCCGGGCTCCAGTTGCCGCAGCGTAATGTGCTTGCGTCCCAAAGATATCTCAAACTCATCTCCTGGATTCAAGGCCATTTGTTTGGTGTAAGCCGCTCCTATTAGCAGGTTGCCGTTCGATTGCACGGTAATGCGATAGCTAGCAGAACGCCCTCCCCGCCCCGTCCCTTTGGCGCTCCCATCTAACTCAATTCCTTCTGCTTCAATTAGAGCATTAAGAAATGCCATCATGTTGACACGTTCCAAACCACCTTTGGTAACGGTGCAGTAGCCGCAGGCTTTAGCCTTTTCCTCTTTGCTCAAGTGCTCCAGCTCTTTAACCTTCTTAAGCAGCGCCTCGCCAGTTAGAGGCTCTTTTTCCTTCGTCTTGTTCATAAAAGTAGTGCTTTTGATTATTTATATTATGCCTATTTGGTATTAAATTCAATACTATACTGTAGAAGCCCAGAAGCCTAGCTGAGCAGTGAAATAATTTCCTGCCGACAGTGGGACATAGCCAGATGCAAAAATGTCACAACTCTCAAGAGGAAGAGAACAAAAAAGGCCAATGTAATCAGCATCCTCTGGGAGAGGGAGGTAATGCTTGCCGAAGAAATGTTGGTTATTGAGAGCGAGATTACAGATTTTGAAAAAATTTGCCTATCAGGAACGTATATCATTAAGCTCAGAGAAACTACAGCGGCACTCAAGTCGATGATTGATATCTCTGAAGCCATGGTGATCGCCCTACAGTCTTACCAGAATGGGAACCTGTCTCAGGCTGAATCAAGCTGCCACCAAATTCTTCAGCAACAACCCAATTATGCTGAAGCTCTGCAACTGCTTGGTGTGATGGCTCATCAGGCTGGGAAACTGAAGGAAGCTATTGTCTACTATCAGCAGACTTTAGCTTTCAATCCAGAACAGACCGAGGTCTATTACAACCTAGGATATGCGCTCCAACAGCAAGGCAACCTGAGGGCAGCTATTGAGCATTATCAGCAGGCGATCGCCCGTAAGCCAGATTATATCGATGCTCACTACAACTTAGGATATGCGCTCCAACAGCAAGGCGACCTAAGGGCAGCTATTGAGCACTATCAGCAGGCGATCGCTCTCAATCCTCAAGATGCACAGGCGTGGGGTAACCTGGCTCACGCCTTTCAACAGCAAGGTCAGCTAGAGACAGCGGTTGCCCATTATCAGCAGGCACTAATCCTCAAACCAGATGTGCCAGAAATCTACTATAACCTAGGCAATATCTTTAAAGAGCAACATCAACTAGAAGCAGCAATTAATCAATATCAGTGGGCTACAGCTCTCAATCCCAACTATATAGATGCCCATTTTCAGTTAGGCAAATCCCTACATTTACAAGGCCAGTATGAAGAAGCGATTGTCTGCTATCAGCAGATAATTTTTCTCAAGCCAAACTTTCCTGATGCCTACTATGACTTAGGTAGTGCGCTTCTAGATCTGGGTAGGCACTCTGAAGCGATCGCCCAATATCAACAGGCTCTGACTCTAGAGCCAAACCTGGATACCTACCTCAAACTAGGCTGGGCGCTAATGCATCTGAGTCAGTTTGAGCAAGCTGCTGCTTACTTTCAAAAGGCCCTAATTCTTAATCCAGATCTTCCTGAAACTTACCAAAAGTTGGGATTCGCTTGGGCGGGTCAGAATAAAGTGGATGAGGCGATTGAATGCTTCCAAAAAGCACTACAGCTAAAGCCGGAGCTTGTAGAAGCATACTGGCAAAGCCAACTCATTCTGCCTATTCTATACGATAACCAACAGCAGATTCAACGCTGGCGTCAGCGATTCTGCCGGGGGCTCAATCGCTTTATTCAACAGACTGCTCTAGATACTCCTGAGAGTATAAAGCAGGCTTTAAGGGGATTAACAGGAGGTGCAACGACCTTCAACCTCGGCTATCAAGGTTTTAATGATCGGGGAGTACAACACAAGTACGGCAAGTTTATCCATCGGCTGATGAGAGCCGTCTATCCTCAATGGGTTAACCATCTGCCCATGCCCCCGTTGAGTAACACGGGTAAGATTCGCATCGGGTACCTCTCAGCTCATTTAAGAGAACATAGTGTAGCTAGGACAACCCTTGGCTGGCTTAAAAACTGCGATCAACAAAAATTTGAAATTTATTGCTACTACATCGGCGAGCAAGCAGATTCAATAACTCAACAATTCTGCTCTTGCAGCGATAGTTTTTATCATATTCGTGGCAATTTCGGGGAAGTTTGCCAGCAAGTCATCGCTGACAAGCTGCATATTCTGGTTTTTCCAGACATTGGCATGAATCCACTTACAACTTACATAGCAGGATTAAGGCTAGCCCCTGTGCAATGTACGACTTGGGGACATCCCATTACATCTGGCTTACCGACTATTGATTACTATTTGTCGAGTGAGTTAATGGAACCGGAAAATGCTCAAGCCCATTATTGTGAGAAATTAGTTCGTCTGCCTAACATCAGTGTTTGTTATGAAAAGCCCTCGATTCCTGAACCTACGAAAACTCGGTTAGATTTTCATCTGCCTGAGGAGGCTATCATCTATCTTTGTAGTCAATCTTTGTTTAAGTACCTACCTCAATTTGACTATATCTTTGCCAAAATTGCTCAACGCGTCCCTCAAGCTCAATTTGTCTTCATATCTTCTCACATCACTGTTATTACTGCACAATTTCAGTCACGTCTAGAGCCATCTTTTGCGCAGTTCGGATTGAACAGTAAAGATCACTGCGTGTTTCTACCCGTATTGGAGCGAGTTGACTACTACAATCTCAACTTAGTTGCAGATATTTTTCTGGATACTTTTAGTTGGTCAGGGTGTAATACAACTTTGGAAGCGATTGCCTGCGGTCTACCTGTCGTGACCTGTCCAGGAGAATTTATGCGCTCTCGTCACGGCTATGGAATTTTGCGGATGATGGAAGTGACAGAAACGATTGCCCAAGATGAAGCTGAGTATATTGAAATTGCTGTACGACTGGGTCTGGATGCTGACTGGCGGCGAGATATAGCCAGAAAAATCTATGAACATCATAATTGGGTTTACGATGACAAAACCTGTGTTGCGGC
>CAZZWA010000100.1:0-15259 GCA_964657555.1 uncultured Microcoleus sp. | reverse complement strand
CCATCGAATCAGACTTTGTCCATAGCCCTCTAATAAAACGTGAGGACGGAGCTGCACTGCATGCCAAAATTTGCGAGTCGCTGTTTGAACTCCTACCAGATCATCACTAGATTGCAAATATTGTTGTGTGCAATATTCGTAGATCCATGCTAAGCTTTTGTTTTTTAGAGATTGATACTCGGCTGGAGCTGCTTGGTACGATTTCTCTAGCATGGCAAGGCACTGCCTCTCAATTTCGTTGACTTTTGTTGAAGACATTGAATGTGAAGATTGGCGATAAATAACTTGATGCTTGGGCACTCGCACAAACTGCCACTGTGCTGCTAAGCGGAGGTAAAAATCCCAATCGGCACAGTGAGGAAATGTCGAGTCAAATCCACCAATTTGGTCAATCGCCTGCCGACGAATGAGAGGATTTGAACCATTTGCCAGAAAATTTTCTTGCAGGAGAAAAGCGTACACATCTCCCTCAAAGTTAGCTACATGACCCGAAATCTGAGCGCCCGTCTGCTCGTAATAAAAATAATTCCAGCTATAAGCAACACCTGCCTCCGGATGTTGCTTTAACGCAGATAATTGCAGCTCTAGCTTATCTGGCATCCACAGATCATCTGCGTCAATAAAAGCAATAAATTCTCCTGCTGCATGGGTGACGCCTCTATTGCGAGCCACTGCAACGCCGCTGTTTTCATAGGAGAAAACTTTAATCCGTGGGTCAGTCAAATTTTCGATTAGATTCCGTGTCTGATCTGTTGAGCCATCGTTGATGATGATAATTTCAATATTTGAAAATGTTTGATTTTGAACTGAACGAACTGTTTCTTGAATGGTTCGCTCAGCATTATAAGCAGGAATAACAACAGAAACATATGACATAAAATTCTTGTTTAGGTAGCATTAAATTATTGGTTCAGTCTCTTGACTCCATCACTCAAACGAAAGCATTAGCTTAAGATGTAAACAAAGCCTGGAGCTGCTTAGCAATTACTTCAAAGGAGAACCCTTCTTCTACGCGTTTTCGAGCCTGTTTTCCTAGCTCTCGACTAAGAATCTCATCATCTAGAAGCTGCCCTAATTTTAGGGCTAGACGATCAGCATTCTCGTGGGGAACCACAATACCTCCTGATGCCTCGCCATGTTCTAGAATATCTGATATACCAGCAACATCAGAGGCAACAATGGGCAAACCACATGCCATTGCTTCTAATGGTGCAACTGGGAAACCTTCTTTGCGCGATGGAAGCGTGTAAACATCTGCCGCAGAAAGATATCTTTGGATTGCAGTACGATCGCGCACATATTCATTAATCCACATGATCCCTCTCAGTTTTCTGACAGTAATTTGACGGTTCAACTCTTCTGCATCGCTTCCCGTACCGACTAGCAATAAGCGCAAGTCTTTGTCAGGACGCTGTTGGCAAATTTTCTCCCAAGCATCTAACAAAAGATCTAATCCTTTCTGCTGGATTTGCATCCGCCCATGAAATATAGCAACTCGTGCATCTAGTGGAATGTTCAAGTGATGTCTCGCCTCGCTGCGATCAAGTGCCTGCCAATTTGTTGCGCCCATCGGGTTAAAAATGCGAATGACTTTAGGAGGTACAATCCCATACTCTGCTTGGAGCCTTTCCCGTTCCATTCGGGGAGCTACAATTAACCCGTGACTGGCTCGTAAAGCCAACCAGCGAAATGGATATTCAAAAGGACTGGGAATTTTATCTCCACCCTGAAACGTTGCAAACACAGGTAGATGCATAATCTTGCCTAGTAGTACAGCAATATCGAAACGGGCATATTCATAGTCTTGACAGAGGATTGCAGTGCATCCTTCTCTTTGTAATTCCTGGGCAAGGAGTCCAAGAGGTGTTGAAATGTATGACCCAAAACTTCCTACACCACTTTTTAAAACTGACAATACTGAAAAGCGAGAAGTTTGAGAATCTGAACTATTTGGACGTGAATGATTTGTATCGTCACTTGTACCACCTTCAGTCATCTTTTTTGGACGTTTCCACCAAGATTTCATCTGGCGTAGCATTGCCCGAAATAAAACATAAGGCTTGGAAGGCGGTAAGACACAAATCAGCGCACCAGTTGGTAGATGAGTCAAGCGTGTGGGTTGAGTTACACGAGCGGAAAAGAAAACTATGATTGTTCGTATTCCCACTAGTTTCAGAGACTCAATGTAGTTAAACATCCATCCTCCCGTTAACTCCTTGCAGAAAGTCTCTAGTGACAGTCCAATGGTGTCAAAAAAATCCTCAAACAAATCACAGCAGGGCAGCAAGGCGATCGTTGGTTGGGCTGAGACGGGATCAAGTAGAGATTCTGAGTTTACCAATTTATTCCTCTCAATTACCTGAGATATTATTTTAGAATTAGAGCTTGTATTCTGTGAGTTGTGGCTCATACTAATCTGAGAAAACGGGTTTAGTGGTTTCCATTCTAGATTAAAATTTTACTTCCATCGAATTCAAGAAGTTTTGTCTGCGTAGTACAAAACGATGTGTCCAAAGTGTAGCGATGGACGAAATAAATAAGCTATTGAGAAAGACAGCAGAAGCAACCCAAACAATCCCGTGCTGAACTACAGCAAGAATAGAAATGATAAAGATCACAGTAGACAGAACACTAATATATAAAGAGATTCGCGTTTTATTAATAGCGTTAAGCAATAATGAAGACGCCCATTCATATATTCGTGGAATAACAGAAAGGCAAATTAAAATTAAGACTGGAATTGCTGGAGTCCATTTCTTTCCAAAGATAATCGGAACATAAATCGGTGCTAGAGATGCTTGCAACAAGATGATTGGAACCAGAATTACAGAAACTTTTTTAAGACTGCTAAAATATCGCTGTTTAAACTGTAAATAGTCGTTCTTAGCAGCACAGACATAAGGGTATAAAGGGGACATAAAAGTGTTTAGAAGATTGAGCGTAATACCTGACCCTCCATTGAAGGCAAAGTAATACAGTCCCAGAGCTTCAATGCCCAGATATTTTCCAACAATTAGATAATCAATGTTCGCGCGGACTCTGCTCAACAGGTCATTCACGAGTAAATTGCTGCCGAAACCGAGCACTTCTCGCCGTCGTTCTAGACTAAAACGGAGGGGGGGTCTCCAAGGCTGATACTTCCATGTCAGGATAATCCAAACGGGTGACGTTAAAAGCATTGCCCAAATGATTGCCCAAATGCCCATCCCAAGTAACACAAATGTTGCAGTGAGGACATTTGAGACTAAGGAGATAATGATGTTGCAGACTGCCGCAATCTTAAATTGGTTTTCTCGTTCAATGAGGATCAGATGAATCACGAAGAGCGGATACGTTAAGTAGGTTAAACCAACTAGACAGAGCGGTACGGTAATGTGCGGATCATAAGAGAAGTAGGGAAGGAGAAAGGCGATCGCACATTGGATCGTAAAAAGCGAGCCACAGGTGATCCAGTTGAGCCAGTAGGCCGTGTTGCAGATGGCGTTGAGATCCTTTTCATCTGCTTGAATAATCTTGGAGCCAATGCCCCCCCTGAGCGTGAAGATATTAGCAAAGTCTGAGATTGTGAAGATAACTGCCATGAGGCCATAATCTTGAGGGCTGAACATTCGTGCTAGTATAACAGTGCTCGACAATCGAATCAGACGATTGGCTATCTCTGCGCCAGCCATCCAGCCAACGTTGCGAAGATACATACCGGATAGAATTTGTTTGAGCCGATTGATCGCCATTAACTGTTGCTTAGCCCTTGACTGGTTGACATTAAATTGCTTGATTTAGCAGAAAAAGAGGGAAGATTAACTGAGCATAAAGTTCTTGAGTTGCTGCCCGATCGCTGTAAGCGAAAAGTTGGTTTTAGCATGATCATAGGCTCGCTTGCCCAGTACTTGAGTCAAATTTGGCTCATCCAAAATTCGACCGATTGCGGCTGCCAAGGCTTGCGGGTCTTCCCTAGGAACCACTAATCCGCCTGATGCTTCCCCATTCTCTAAGATATCGGAGATTCCCTGAGCATCAGCCGCCACGATCGGCAGTCCACAAGCCATTGCTTCGATCGGCGCAACTGGAAACCCTTCCCACCGAGACGGTAAAGTATAAACATCGGCAGCGGCAATATACTGCCGTAATAGAGTGCGGTCTTGGATGTACTCGTTGCGCCAGATAATGTTAGTTACTGACATTGATGCAATCTGTTGCTGAAATTCCTCAGCGTCACTTCCTGTACCAACGAGCAACAGCCAAAGGTCTTGATCGGAACGAGCACTACAGATCAATTCCCAAGCTTTCAGCAAAATATCTAGTCCTTTTTTATGAATTTCAATTCGCCCGTGGCAAATGACGACTTTTGCCTCTAGCGAAATACCCAGTTCTCTGCGAATTTTGACCCGATCAGGAAGCCCCCAGGATGAAACATCGACTGGATTAAAAATACGGGCAATCTTGCGGCTCGGCACCGCATAATCAGCTTGGACTCGCTTTATTTCGGCTTGGCTACTAACAATCAAACCTCGGCAAGCCTTTAGTGCTAAGGGACGAACACAGTAATCGGTTATACCACGCTGTGCCCAGGTACGTCCCTGAAATGTAGCTAGCACAGGAATATTAAGCAGTTTGCCCAAGAGAACACAAGTGTCAAAACGCCCATACTCATATTCTTGACAGAGAATAGCTTGACAGCCTTCTCGTCGTAATTCTCGTGCCAGCAATCCCAATGGCGTTGCTAAATAGGTTGCCAGTGTACTAATCGAGTTTTTCAAGAAGGTAAAGCGAGAAGGGCGGAGAGATTCTGAAGAATTTGAGGCAGAAAATTCTCCTTCTAAACTCAATGCATGTCGTCTGGTAGTACGGAGTTGTCGATAGAAACGATAAATTCTGGGAGTGGGTAAAATGCAAATGGTTGCACCTGTAGGCACATGGGTAACATGAGAAACTGCGCTGACCCGTGCTGAAATACAGTACAAAACGCTGCGTACACCTACAGTTTTAAGTGCTTCAACATACCCAAATAGCCACCCACCCGTCATCTCACTGCAATAGGTTTCTAAAGAAACACCAATACTATCTAAAAAGTCTTCAGCGAGGTCATAAGCGTGGAGGAAAGCAATAGCTGGTTCTCGCAAATTTGGTCGTTGAACCTCAGGGTGAAACTCTTGATCACTGAATTGAGTAGACTGCTCTTTCATAAAGCTAAAGCTATGGTTCTTTAAAAATTAATTCAATAAAAATAGCAATAGAGCGATTGCGAACTAAGAATACTAACAGAGTTATGTCACATCTCTCGATTCACAACTATTCGATAGACAGAGCGTGTCCAGTTTCTGAAACCATCATAGCCATTTGAGCCAAATAACTGAGTTAGGAAAACTGCAATCTGCAAGCGAATATACTTCTCAGAATATTGAATCTTCGGATAGTGCAACCGCGCTTGCTGTTGCCAAATTTTAGCTGTCTTATAATCCCCTTCTCCGACAGACCACCATGCTTGGTTAAGCGTGATGCTCGCATAAGCCCGACTCCTCAGATGAAGGGTTTCCATCGGAGCCGTTTGAAATGCTTTCTCAATCACAGTCCGCAAGTTTTGAAACATCCGCTGACGATTCTTAGACATACTGCTAGCGTATTGTCGATAAAGCGTCAGCGGTTCTTTGATCACCGCAAATGGATAGTGAACGGCAATCCGCAGCCACATATCCAAATCTTCTGCCGAAGTCAGCGTTCGGTCGAAATCACCCACTGTCTCAAAGCAGTCTCGACGTACCATCGCCGAACTACCATTAGAAATGACATCCGTTTCTAGAAGCTGCTGCCAAACGTTACCCTCTGCCTGAGACGCAAAAATTCTGCCCGTTGGATGCCCCACTTGATCGACTAAGAGCGTCCAAGTATAGACGACACCAACGTTTGAATTAGCTTGTAAGCATTGAACTTGCTTTTCGAGCTTGGTAGGTGCCCACAGGTCATCCGCATCCAAAAAAGCAATATATTTTCCCAAAGCTTCTCTAATTCCGGTATTTCTGGCTCCCGGCAAACCTTGATTATCCTGAGAAATTAGCCGGACTCGTGGATCGGAGATTGTGGCTGTCCAAGCATCAATGTGATCTGTGCTCCCATCATTAATAATCAATACTTCAAAATCGGTGAAGCTCTGCGCCAACACACTACTCACCGTTTCTGGCAAATAAGTCATGGCATTGTAAGCTGGGATCACAACTGTTACTTGCGGCATGATAAGTATAGTGAAATAGATAACATAGTGGTTAAATTTGCTGACTCAATCATCGTAACTTCTTTAAATTGAATTAAGCTGAAAGTGAAATTTTGGATGTAACTTGCTGATGCGGTCGAAACGTGCGAACCATAGTTTTTAATTTCCAATAGGCCGTATATCCAAACCAGCGGCATAGCAGAATTGCTAGTTGTAGCTGTAAAAAGATTCTGGTATAACGCATTGCAGGATAGTGCAGTACTGCTTGTTGACAGTAAGCACTGGCTTCCTCATGATTGCCTTCATACATACATTTCCAGGCTAACCCTCGATACATGCCAGCGTAAGCAAGGTTCCGCAGATGGAGCAACTCCAACGGCACGGATTGAAAGCGTTTCTCAAATGTAATGCGTAAGTCTTGCATCATCTTGAGGTGGTTTCTAGACATGCTGCTAGAGTGCTGTCGATAGTCCAGCAAAAACTCTTTGACTACAGCAAAATGGTAGTAAGCAGCAATCCGAGTCCACATATCAAAGTCTGCTGCTGGAGATAAATCAGGGTCGAATCCTCCTACCAGATCAAAACAGCTCCGACGTACCATAGCTGAACTTCCACTACAGACAATGTCACCCACGAGAATTTGTTGCCAAACATTGCCTTCAAGCTGAGAGTCATACTTAACACCAGTTGGTTTACCAGTTTCATCGACTAGCCGCGTCCAGGTATAAACTAAGCCGACTTCTGGGTGGTGATCGAGGCAGTGGACTTGCTGCTCTAATTTCGTAGATGCCCACAAATCATCGGCATCTAGAAAGGCAATATATTCTCCCCGCGCTTCAGTTATGCCAGTATTGCGTGCCCCTGATAAACCTTGATTTGCTTGAGAAATCAGTCTGACTCGATCATCTTTCACGGTAATAAACCAAGCCGCGATCGCATCGGTACTCCCATCATTCACAATCAAAACCTCAAAATCGGTGAAGGTTTGCTGTAAAACGCTGTCGAGTGTTTCAGGTAAGAATTCCATGGCGTTATAAGCAGGAATTACTACAGTTACTTTTGGCATCACTTGCTTCCTTTGCGTTACTGTTTGTTCATTTAACATTGAGCGCCTAAATATTCTTTTTTTTACCTATAACCCATCTTCTATCTTGCTACAGTCACTGGCCTAACAAGCCATTAAAAAGTAATCATTACTGGTGGTATTGAAGTATCCCTCCTCGTAGTTTATAGCTCATTTTTTTAAATCGTGTATAGTTGTCTGCTCCAAACAAACCGATTAATATTAAAACGACTTGTAATCGCAAAAACTTGGCAGAATAGCGCATTTGTGGGTAGTGCAAAACTGCTTGTTGAGCGTAGAGATTTACTTGCTCAATCGCTCCACCGTCAAACATAATTTTCCACGCTAACCAGAGAAAGGCATGTCCATAGGCTCGTGGACGCAAATAAAGCAATTCAAAAGGGACTTGAGCAAATTTCTTCTCAATTTTTAGCCGTGAATTTTGCGCCATATTGCCATAATCTCTAGACATGCTGGTGGGATGCTGGCGGTAATAAACTAACACTTCTTTGATAACTGCAAATGGATAATGAGCCGCAATCCGTACCCACATATCGCAATCTTCAATACTGGTTAAATCAGCATCAAATAGCCCTACGCGATCAAAGCAACTCCGCCTTACCATCGCGGCACTGCCACTTCCAACCACATCGCCTAACAGCAGCTTTTCCCAAACATTTCCCTCGACCTGAGCCGCTGTCACCGTCCCAGTCGAGTTGCCGTGCTGATCGATCAGTAACGTCCAAGCATAGACCAAACCGACTTCTGGCTTTGCGTCCAAACATTGCACTTGTTTTTCGAGTTTGGTCGGTTCCCATAAATCATCAGCATCTATGAAAGCAATGTATTCACCTTGCGCTTCCGTAATACCCGTATTTCGTGCCCCTGGCAAACCTTGATTTGCTTGACAAATTAGCCTGACGCGAGCGTCATCTACTGTAGTAAACCAAGATTTTATCGCATCGGTACTCCCATCATTCACGATCAAAACTTCAATATCGGTGAACGTTTGCTGTAACACACTGCCGAGTGTTTCAGGCAAGAATGTCATGGCGTTATAAGCAGGAATTACTACACTTACTTTTGGCTTCACTTGCTTCCTTTGCGTTACTGTTTGTTGATTTAACATTGCTACCATAAATATATTTTTTTTTAAAAACCTATCTTTTGTATTGTTACATTCATTGATTTAAAAAGCGGGTGAATTTGGCAGATTACACATGATTGAAAAAATAGATTTAACTTCAATGTATCTTCAGCTGAGAGCTTGCCATTAGGAAACCTTAATCGGCTGCACTACGTATGCAGAGTCTGGCACT
The DNA here is from genome assembly GCA_964657555.1 of uncultured Microcoleus sp. Taxonomy (GTDB): domain Bacteria; phylum Cyanobacteriota; class Cyanobacteriia; order Cyanobacteriales; family FACHB-T130; genus CAZZWA01. The sequence continues at coordinate 6,672 of CAZZWA010000100.1, read as the reverse complement.
AGCGGGATATTTGGGAGTAGAAAGCGGCGGAGCTGTTGACCAACGACTTCGGCGGCAAACTGCTGCTCAACCCGCAAGCGAGCAGAGTGACCAATTGTTTGCGCCCAATTAGGTTGGTCGAGAATGCGACCGAGGGCATGAGCCAAAGCTGAGGCATGATCTCGCGGTACTATCAAACCACCAGAATTCTCACCGGACTCTAGAATGTCAGGGATTCCTGGCGCATCCGCTGCCACAATGGGTAAGCTACAGGCCATTGCTTCGATCGGTGCAACTGGAAACCCCTCTTGGCGCGAGGGCATCGTGTAAACATCCGCAGCTGACAAATATTGCTGCATCTGGACACGATCATGAACGAACTCGTCAATCCAGGTCACACCCGGCAATGGCTGTATATCTAGCCGATGACGCAGTTTGACTGCATCACTTCCTGTGCCGATGAGCCAGAGGCGTAAATCTTGCTGTGGACGATCGCGACAAAGCTGCATCCAGGCATCTAAGAGCAAATCTAGTCCCTTGCGCTCAATTTCGACCCGTCCGTGCCACACCACCATCCGGGCAGTGTCGGGAATTCCCAACGCTGCTCTTGCCTGCTCTCGATCTTGTCTGTGCCATGTTGTGAGATCAATCGGATTAAAAATGCGGGCAATTTTGGTTTCTGGAATCGGGTAGGCTTGCTGCACTCGTGCCATCTCAGTCTGAGCGGCAATGATCACACCGCTACAAAACCGAAACGCCAGCTGTCGAAACAGAGACTCTAAAGGACTCTGCGTTGCATTACCACCTTGAAAGGTGGCAAACACTGGCAACCCCAAACGCTTGCCTAACCAGACACAGGTATCAAAGCGGGCAAATTCATACTCTTGACATAAGATTGCCTGACAACCTTCTTGTTTCAGCGCGATCGCGAGTAAGTTCACAGGGGTAGACAGATAAGTGCCCACACTCTTAACGACATCTTTCATGCCTGTCAGCAAGGAACGACGAACCGCGTTGGCGTCTGGAATCTCCTTAAAGGACTGTCCCTTATTACCTCCATAAGCACGGAGCAAGCGATCGCGTATTGCTCGATAGGTGCCATAGACGCGGCTAGCTGGCAGCACACAAATCGTCGCCCCAGTGGGGCGATGCTGGTAGCGCGTTGTCTCCGTGACTCGTGCTGAAATACAGAACAGAACAGTCCGTACTCCTGCTGTTTTTAAAGCGTGGATATAGCCGAACATCCAACTGCCGACAAATTCTTGGCAGAAGGTGTCGAAGGAGATGTGGATACTGTCTAGAAAGTCATCAATTAGGTCATAACAATGCAGTAAGGCAATCGTGGGTTCCTGGTCGGAAGTCTGCTTCGATAATGCGAGTGACTGGGCTAAAGCGAGCTTGGGTATTGGAGCATTTAACATAAGATTCAGTGGCATTCAAAAGTGAGCGGGAACAGATCGGGATTTGATGCCAGATAGTCGGCGACGTAAAGCATAGACAATCGTGAGGAAATAGCTATAGCGGTCTGCCCCCAACCACTTCAAGGTCAGAATAGCGATTGTGAGCCGCAAATTTTCGCGAGAAGTACGAAGTTTTGGGTTCTGAGCGATCGCTTGTTGCTGAAACTGGCGAGCTAGTTGGCAATCGCGTTCCTGGCTTTGGAGCGCTTTCCAAGCGAGAACCAAATTTGCAGACCCCAGGCTCTTGGGTTTCAAAGCCTGCAATTCTGGCGGCGCCGACGCGAACGCCTTCGTAATAACTTGTTGAAATGACTGTTCCATCACCCGCCAATTTTTCGACATATTGGTCGGATGCTGTCGATAATAGACCAGGGGGGCGCGGGTGACTGCAAACGGATAGACCCCTGCAATCCGAATCCACATATCCCAATCTTCTACTGATCGGAGCGTACAATCAAACAGCCCAACCCAATCAAAGCATTGCCGCCTCACTAGCACCGAGGGACAATCAATAAAATTGCGCTGGAGCATCTCCGGCAACACATCCCCTTCAATTTCGCTGCCCAAGACTCTGCCCGTTGGGTTCCCTGCGGAGTCGATCAGCGCTGTCCAGTTGTAAATCAAGCCCACGGCGGGATGAGTATCTAGCCACTGTACCTGTTGTTCTAGCTTGATTGGATTCCATAAGTCATCAGCATCTAGAAACGCAATATATTTACCCTGGGAGTGAGTAATACCCGTGTTCCGAGCGGCTGATAACCCTTGATTTACTTGATAAATCAACTTTACCCGAGAATCACGCACGGTCTGCGCCACCCAGGTTTGGATCGAATCAGTGCTACCGTCATCAACCAACAACACTTCAAAGTCGCTAAAGGTCTGGTTGAATACACTCGCCAGCGTAGCTGGCAGATAAGTCATTGCGTTATATGCTGGGATGACAATAGAGACTTTCGGAGCCGCGATCTCGTCTATCGGTAAATCTTCCAAACTCATGGGTGTACCTCTGTCTGCCGCTCATCAACTATTCCCCCAATCTGGGGTGATTCGTTCCAATCCCATCCAGCGATTGCCATCAATGTCCACCAGTAAAAGAACAGTGCCGTGTGAGTCCAAATATTTTCAGTGATCATTCCCACCATCATGGCAAGCAGCATCGCCAAGAGCGTCCAACAAAAATTCCTTTGGCCACTCCCTGGCAGTGCGTGATGTGAGAGGTAGAGCAACCGCCCAATCTGCACACCTAAAAACCCGATGAAGGCAATTAACCCGACGATGCCCCCTTCTGTTAGAGCCCGCACATATTCGTTATGGGCGTAGTTGTGCAATACCGTTAGCTTGGCGCAGGTAAGGAGGCCGTACCCCAAAATTGGGTACTGCTGCCATGCTTGCAGCAGAAACGTCCACTGCGCAATTCGCCAGTTAAAGCTGTTGTTGTCAGTTGCTGACAGCAAGACGGCACGGGAGACATCGATATCGGGATTCAGTAGGGGGGTATCGTAAATGGATGCTAAGCGGTCTTGACCATAATCTGAACTAATGAACAGACTAATGACTGTTCCAAACAGGGTCATTCCTCCGAGCAGATTGATCAAACTTAACCTAGGAGCAACCAAGACAAAAATTGCAGTTGCCATCATGGCCAAACTGAACAGAGATTTTGTACTGACAAAGAAAAACACGAGTATGCCTAAAAGTAGAAACCACGGCAACCGCCATTTCACCTGTCCGATCTTCCACCAAGTTAATAAGAGAAATAACATAGTGAATGTAGCAAACGTGCTAGCTAAGCCAAGCGTGCCGTTCACCCGTGAAATATCCTTAACTGGACCAATAACTTCTTCAGTGTTACCGATGAAGATAGGCGGTAGCAGAGATGGCGCAACTAACTGCAATGCCGCAACCGTCAATGGGATAGGCAGCGACCAGAAGATACAAGAAATAACTCTCTGGGGCGACATGGTGGCTTTCAGTTGCATGACGAGCAAATACATCATCACCCAAGAGAATAACCGAACCCACTCCCGCAGGCTCTCTGGTAAGAAAGAGCCATCCATCCCTAGCCCCCCGAGTGGCAAAAGAATTACCCATAAGCCCTGAAGCGCCGTCCAGCCTGCAAAAAACCACCAGAACCCATTGGTTTGAATGGGGTGCTTGGTCAAGGCCATTGCCAAAACGTATAGCAATGTGAGCATGATTACTCCGATTGCGAAAGCCGCCGGAAGTTGCTGGGCAGAGAACGGATCTAGCACTCCTCTCACAACCACTAATCCCAGCACAGTCAGTTCAAAATTTTTGAAAAAGCACAGCAAGAATCCCGCTGCACCCATGCATAGTGCTGGGTAAAAGGGCTGCACCCCAGCTAGAAATCCTACCGCCAAGCCTAGTAAACTCCCAGCCAGCCCGATTCCCAGCCTCCAACTTGAAAAATATCCCTGGTGGTTGCTCATCAAGTAGTCCCCGCATGAATCGCTGACCACCGCCGTAACGCTCTCGGTAAGGGTAGATGTTGTAAAACCTGAGAAAACTGTTTGAGGTGAGGGGGGCTGAAGTAATCCCGGTTGATCGGCATATTTACTCGGTTCACCACAAACCCGATGAATCGCACTCCATCTTTATTGAGGTTGAGATCGGCCCAAACTTGCGCTAGCCCATTCCGGGTTGTCACACCGGGGCAGACGACTAGCACCAGTCCATCGCTGTCGCGGCTCAATTCAAACGCATCCGCACAACTGATGATCGAAGGAGTGTCTAAAATAACTAAATCAAACTGTTCTTCCGCCTCTGCCAATAGGGATTTCATCCTCGCGGATTCCATGACAAACGATGAGTGGAGCAAGTTGTTACAGGTCAAGAGTGAAAGATTTGCAGTCCGAGTAGGCTGAACGGACTGTTCCAGCGTTAGCTTGCCTTCTAAGACTTCTGCAAGCCCTGGTGAGGTTTGCAGGTTGAACAATCGGTGCTGCTCTGGCTGCCAGAGGTTTGCATCCACTAGCAGCGTGCGCCGAGACTGCATTGCCGCCGCCATCGCCAAATGCGCTACCACCGTCGATTTACCTTCATTGGGTAGAGCGCTACTGATGACCAACCGTCGAAGTTGAGCGCCATGGCGAAACTCCAAGGTCTTCAACAGCTTTCGGTATGGTTCAACTAAATGATGCGTCTCCACTCCAAGCTCACCTTGCTTGGGTAGGCTAGAGTCACGCGGTAAGGAAGGTAACTTGCCCAGAGCAGGTTGTCCCAGTAGCAGTTCCGCTTCGCTGGGATCGTGCAGGCAGTTGTCGAGGAGACTTAGTATCAGAACTACCCCGATCGCCAGCACAAGTCCGAGAGCTGCTGCTGTCACCAGAACCGAAGATTTTTTGGGCCATTCTGGTTGAGTTGGCAGTTCTGCTGCTGCAATAATTTTGAGATTACTAACCAGTTGCGCTTCTGCGACACTAGCTTCCTCTAATTTTGCTTGCAGTAGTTTCAGCGTCGTTTCCGATTCTTCTCGATTGCGGGTCAGTGTCCTCAGCAACCGCTGACGATTAGGTAGCTCGTCAAGTTGGGCTTGGAGCGTTAAGCGGGTTTTTCTCACCGCCGCTAATTTCTGCCCGAGCGTCGCCTGCTCAATATTACTCGCGATCAATCTAGAGATTAAGTCCTGACTCAAGGCATCGCCAGAGCTCGCTGGCGATGCCGATTCCGAGCCTGGCACGATGCGAGAGAGTTTAGTCTGATAAAGTTTGCGAACTTCGTCTCTCTGTTCAATAAGCGCTAGTAGATAAGGGTTTTGATCGCTGAGCCGCGAGCGTACCTCAATCACCCGGGCTTCCAAATCATTAACTTTCGCTCGCAGCGTCCTTAATTCCTCATCCTGACCAATTCGCACGGATGTAAAAGCCGATTGAAGTGAGCTAGCTCTAACTATCTGTTTGAGCGACGCATTTCGGATCGTCACCTCTTGCAATTGAGTTGATAGGTCGTGCTCTTGATTTTCGGCTGCCCCCAAGTTTTGTACAAGTTGTTTAGTTTGATCTTCAAGGGAGACGAGCTGATTTGCTCGTCGGTAACGGTTCTCGGCTGCTTCTATTTGCTCAAGTTGGGCGCGCTGTTTCGGCACTTCTGTTTCTAAAAATTCTTTGACGGCATGAGCACCCATGCGGATTGTTTCAAGATTCTCTTCAACAGCAGATGCGGCAACTGCATTCAGCACTTCAGCCGTAATCTCAGGATGCTGTCCCCGGTAGCTCAGTTCAAGAATATTAGTCGCTGGCACAATTTTGATCCGCAGTTCCTTGCTCAATTGGCTGATGGGCGGCACATTCTTGGCGCCCGAAGTCGTCACCTGGGCGATCGCCCGTTGTAGTAAAGGTTGCGATTTAATAAGTTCTGCTTCGGTTGCTAGCGGGTTTGGTGAACCTGCTCCACCCTCTGGTAATCTTGCCAAGTCACGCCCTAAATTAGAAACGCTGATTTGACGATCATCAAGGGTTAAACGCGCTTTAGATTCGTAGAGTTGCGGAGTGACTTTCAAATATGCGAGCGCCGCAGCTATAACAGAAGCAAACGTGAGCGTAGCTGGGAGCCAGTACTGCACAAAAATCGATGGAATAGATGAAAAACTTTTATTCATCGCAGCTGTTTCTGAATGTGTAATGCCGAGAGCACACCTAGCTAATACATCCTCTAAATCACCTGCTAATTAACTCTATTCTGAATAATGAGCGCTAGGCGTGAGACTTTTGCGCTGCGGCATCACATCACTAATGCATGCCGGATTCGCATCGTATCGCTTAGCGTGGCGTGTAACTACCTCCTGTCGATCAGATATCGGTAAATCGTCTGAAGTTAGAACTTGTTGGTAGATAGTTAGGTGTTCTTCTATGATGCAATCCCAATTATGGTGCTTCTCGACATAAGCCTGAGCCTTGCTAGCCATGACTCCCATCTGGGGGAGATGCTGCACTGCCCACTCTATCTTAGACCTACACGCCTCCAAGTCATTAGCCTGAAACAAGAGGCCCCGCTCCTGCCCAATGATCATTCGATGAACAGAAATGTCACTGGCAATCACGGGCACCTTCTCGCGCATTGCCTCTAGTAGCGCCAGCGACATTCCTTCTAGCGCCGACGGCAACACAAACAGGCCAGCATTTCGGACTATTTCAGCTAACTTGTTTCCCCGCAGTTCACCTGTAAACACAATATCGGTTCTGCCCGCTGCCAATTTTAGTATATTTTCAGTGAA
>CAZZWA010000099.1:8145-15343 GCA_964657555.1 uncultured Microcoleus sp. | reverse complement strand
ACAGTTGAGAGTCAGCCTATCTAAATGCCATTCTCTTTGGGCTTCTTGAACTGGATGCAATACCAGATGATTCAGCCTCTTCTTTACTTATGGAAACAACAAGCAGAGTAATCCCCTGTCTGCCTACTACTGTCACTGATTCATTAGGAAGAAGAGTGACTTGCTCTTGTTGATTATAGAATTGAGCAGGCCAGAAAGTAGCCTTATATTTAACTCGTCCTGGATATTTTGGATTGATAGTTTCTTCTACAGTACCAGTGCCTAATTCGGAGAATAGTTTGATTTCGTGGGAAGCCAGTGCTACTTTCATTGTTTTGATTTTGTAAGATAATTTGGAGCTATAGTCTGGTTGTTTGCCTACTTTTTATAATAACCAAGACAATAGCTGCGCTATCCTAATCAAGGTTAGGAAGTCCGTTAGGAACGCTGGCTGACAGAAGGAAAGTGAAAAATGCAAAAAGCTCTCCTAGTCAAACGGCTCTCTCTAGTACAGTGCGGCAACAGGGGTAGGAGAATTTGCTACCCCTGTTAGATGCAGTAATTAGATAATTAATTTTTTGTAGTTCCCTAACTTAAAGTTCTCTTCTGGGGACTTGACCTTGACATTATTGAATAAATTTCCAAATCTTCATAATTCTTAATTTTTTCTCTCCCTATCCCCTTCTTGATCACTTTACTTCTAAGTGGGGCAGGACGGGAACTATTTCTGTAGAATGAGCTACTTATAAGCTAATACGCATTGCCTTTGCATATTCATGATGGCGATCGCTAGTGGTGATTTTTTAGGAATCAAAATCCTGACTAAAGCGAGCAGTTTATCACTAACTTCTATCGACTGACGACTAACCGCCTCAATGAAAGTATGCAACTTGAATGCACATAGCTTACTAAAAAATCAATTTATCAGGTAGTTAGCCATGAACATCTGCATTAACCCTAGCTGTAAGAAATTCCACAAGCCAACCTTTGCTCCCAAAGGCTGTTGTGAAAGTTGCGGAACTGAACTAGTGCTGCAAAACCGCTATGGGGTGATGCGATCGCTCAGCGACGATAATAATTTTGATATTGTTGAAGTACCACCTGTAACTGCAACTTGGCATAACCTACCAAAACCTCTTCAGCCCAGAATAAAATGGTTAGTGGGCACTGCTGTTGCGTTAGTTGTGGGGTTAGGAGGATATGGATATTTACAATCTCATCCCTGTGTTCTGGCTAAGAACGCCTACTGTCATATCTCTGTCGTCAAAACCCTGACTGGAAATCTTGGTTTAGTTCGTTCCCTCGCCATTAGCCCAGATGGGCAAATTTTAGCCAGTGGTAATGGGGATAACACTATTAAAATTTGGAATTTGGCTACAGGAAAAGAAATGCTCACCCTCAGTGGACATTCCAGCCCAGTGAATGCCCTTGCCATTAATCGGGATGGGCAAACTTTAGTCAGTGGCAGTGGGGACAACACTATTAAAATTTGGAATTTGGCTACAGGTCAAGAAATCCGTACCCTCTCCGGACATGATAATGCGGTGACTGCCCTGATTACTAGCCCAGATGGGCAGACTTTAGTCAGTGGCAGTAACAAGGAAATCAAAATTTGGAATTTGGCTACAGGAGAAGAAATTCGCACCCTTACTGGACATGCTAACTGGATAACTTCTCTGGCCATAAACCCCAATGGGCAAATTCTAGTAAGTGGCAGTAGCGATAAAACTATCAAAATTTGGAATTTGGCTACAGGTCAAGAAATCCACACCTTAGGAGGGCATTCCGAGTTGGTTCGTTCCCTTGCCATCAACCCAGATGGGCAGACTTTGGCGAGTGGCAGCGATGACAAGACTATCAAAATTTGGAACTTGGCTACAGGTCAAGAAATCCGTACTCTAAAGGGACATGCCGATGTGGTTAGTTCTCTTGTTATAAGTCCAGATCAACAGACTTTAGTGAGTGGCAGTGCTGACAAGACTATCAAAATTTGGAACTTGTCTACAGGGGTCGAACTCCGCACCCTCACTCAACATTCTGACTCTGCAACTTCCCTCGCTATTAGCTCAGATGGACAGACTTTAGTGAGTGGCAGTGCTGACAAGACTATCAAAATTTGGCAGGTACCGAAATAGGACACGTGGTTAATCGAAGTCGGCAGGGGAGACCTTTTTTTATGCCCCTCTGTCCCTTTGCTGTCTCTGCTCTCTGCCTTTACTGGCTTAAAATTTTTAACAAAGCTTGCCGATAGATCTTTTTACCATCTGCGTTGAGATGGACGCCATCCACAGTCAAATTTTCTTTCAGCGCTTTACCCTCAAATAAAGGCTGTATGCCTTCTTCAGAAATGGTCACTTTCTCGCTTTCAGCAACTTGACGAATGAGTGCTTTAATTTCCTCTACCCGATCAATAGGCCCTGCCATACTGGGATCGTGACTGGCGGCAACTGTTGAGTAAAAAGCGGGAACCATAACTATGCGGGTAGCTCCCATCTGTTTTACTGTAGCAATTATCTCCTTCATATTTTTTATAAATCGATGCTCTGTAATACGGTAATCGGCGTCATTTGTCCCCAAGGCGATAATAGCTCGCTCGCACCTGACTTGGGCAGCAGTTAAAGATTTTAATTGTTGGATTTGTGAAATTGTACTCATTCCACTGAGGGCAAAATTAAAAGTTTTATCGCCAAGGGTATTACCTAAACCGGAAGAGATCGAATCACCAAATAAACAGGCAGTATATTGATTATTTTTGGTGACACTCACTTGATTTTTGACTTCGTCTTGCCACCAGTCTTGAGAAGCTAAGGTGTCTGTAGGTAATTCTGGGTAGTTAGCATTGATGACTTCTAAAAGTCTTCCCAAGTAACCCATTTTGTTGGTAAAAAATAATAATATAGATACCAGTAATAAATTTAGAGTTAAAGAAATTTTTGTCAAGATATCTTTCATAAGATATTTAATTGTATGTGTACAAATACTAAGTTATCGCAACACTTAGCAATTCACCCCATACTAAGACAATAACTTCAGTTGTAATTCTTTGCTAGTAGCTCTTTGCTACTGAGGTAGTATCTATGAGCGTTAATAAAGCTTGCCGATAGATCTTTTTCCCATCTCCATTAAGATGGACGCCATCTACAGTCAAATTGTCTTTCAAAGCTTGCCCTTCATATAAAGACTGTATACCTGCTGTAGAAATTGCAACTTTCTCTGTTTCCACGACTTGCCAAATAAGGGTGTTAATTTCATTCACCCTTTCAATGGTACCTGCCATATTTGGATCGCGGCTGGCAGCAACTGTTGAATAAAAAGCCGGAATCAAAATTACTCTTCTGGCTCCCATGGCTCTGACTCCAGCAATGCTTGCTTGCAGATTCTGGACAAACTGAGCATCACTTATGTTATACAAAGCATCATTAGTCCCAATAGCAATAATGGCTTCACGGCACTTCACATTGGCAGAGTTTAAAATTTGTAGCTGTTCAATTAGAGAAACAGTACTCATCCCCCCTATGGCAAAATTAAAGGTATGGTCGCCAAGAGTGTTACCCAGACCAGATGAGATAGAATCACCAAACAAACAGGCTGCATATTGATTGTTGCTGACAGCCTGCACCTGTGATTTGACTGTATCTTGCCACCAATCCGTAGAACTTAAGTTGTCTGTAAGTTGTGGGATGACTTGTGGCTTAGATGACAAAGCTGGAGAATTTTGTGGAACCGGACTATCTAGTGCTCCACTATTTAAAGCAACCGTAGAGCTTGAAGCTTGCTTCTTTAATGCTGTTGATAAGTGTTTAATTTTCTTTTTCACAAAATGTTTAGCTGGATGTCCTTCTGCTGACACGCTGGTTAAAAAACCCATTTCGTAACTTAAAAATGTCAGAGCAATCAGTAGAATAATAGGCAAATAAATAGAGCTTTTTGGTATGAAGTTATTCATGGACTTGTGGGCCAAAATTTAGGATAAGGGTATAGTATGCTAGACGGCTTCCTGGTTCATAGCCTCTTGCTTAAAGCTAAAAGCTATATAAGTTGGAGCTTTATAAAGAAATATTGACTCACATAATAGGTCAGGCAAATCCTCCTGCTGGGTGAACTACAACTAGCTAACTGCCACTCCAAGGCATAGGGGAGATAATTAGGCAATCCCATGACTTTTACCAATGACCCAATGACGCCGGAAGAAGCGTGCCAGGGCTGACTCTTCCAAAGAGAGATAAATTGGCCGTCCATGGGGGCAGGTGCGGGGGTGGCGGGTGCGTTGCCACTGCTCTAAAAGGGTTTGCATTTCTGGGAGAGTCAGGGGAGTGCCATTGCGAATTGCACTGCGGCAGGCAGTAGCAACCTGAGCTGCTTGCAAGTCGCCACCCAAGCTTAGTTCATCTAGAGCCTCTACACAATCTTCCCGTCTGCACAAGATTTTCGGTGCGGTGCGTACAGCCCACACGCGATCGCCAAATGGTTCCACTAGACAACCAATGCGTTGGAGTTGCTCTACTCTAGCGGGGGACAAATGGTTGAGAATCGCTGGTGGTTCTAGAGGGATGAGTTGCCAAGCGTCGCACAACTGCTCGTATAAGACACGCTCATGGGCAATATGTTGCTCTACCAACCACAGTCCAGCTGGATGCTCTGCCACAACGTAGGTATTGTGAACCTGAGCAACAGCTTTTAGTTCCATGAGTCCTATTTCATTAGCGGTTTTGGCACGATTTCCTTCTGGTGTTGGTGAAATGGAACGACTGGTACTATAAACATTCTTCGCTTCTGCCAGCGCCAGTAATTTTCCTACCCGTTTTGGTAAGGGCGATGCAGATCCAGTCCCTAAGTTGAGGTGCAGTGATTGCTCAATCGCTTTGTTGATCTGTTCCTGCCAGTAACTCATACCGTGCAAATAAACTTCTGCCTTGGCAGGATGGCGATTCCAGTCAATTTGAGCCGGGGAAATTGCCAGATGCAGGAAACATATAGGGTAGCGATCGCGCGGCATTGTCCGCATGAAAGCTCCCAGTATAGTTTGCTCTAGCTCAGGTGATTTCACCATCCGTCCATTCATTGCTACCCGCACCCAATCTGGGCGTCGTCGGTAGCACCTGTCTGGTAACCCTAGAACCAAATGCACCGATGAGTTAGAGGTGTTAAGCGTGAGGTGTTGGCTCTCAGATTTTCCTGTTGCTTGACGCTCTTGCCATCCTGGCAGTTCCCCTAATTCCTGACTTGTTGAGGCATAATTGCTACAAGTTGCGAATTGCTCTTGAGCAGCAGGCACTTCAACATAAAGCTGCTGTAGGTCACTCACATGCACCTCTCGCAGGATTTGGGGCAGAATCTCTTGGGCTGTTGCCCCCGGACTAATGGCGAACCACAGCCGCTCATTTTGGTGTACCTGCCAGGTAACGTGAGGATGGCAGAGGGCTATTTGGTGAATTGTTGCTTGTACAGCACGTAACTGTTGCGCTGGTGAAGGCAGTCCCTGGCGGCGAACTGGCCAAGTGCCAAACAGATTCGAGACAGTCACAACCGTGCCGGGGGCGATCGCGGCAGTTGCTACTTCTAGCGATTCTCCTTGCTGATCGTAAGTCACTCGCCACCCCTCATCCCTTCCTTGCGCGGGAAAATTCTGGGGGTTGGGACGACTTAAAATCTCCAGTTCTGCCAAAGCTGTCAAGCTGTGCAGCGCCTCTCCACGAAAACCCAAACTGGTTATCTTCCACAGATCTTCTATAGAACGGATTTTGCTGGTGCTGTGGGCAGTGGCACAGTACCGCAAGTCTGCCAAGTCCATGCCAGTACCATTGTCTGCCACCCGCACTCGCCACTGCTCAGGCCATATAGAAATAGTGATTCGTGTTGCACTGGCGTCGAGGGCATTTTCTACTAATTCCCGCACCACAGCAGCCAGAGAGTCAATCACCTCTCCTGCTGCAATTAGATGAACCACTTCCGTTGGTAGAATTTTGATACTACTGGATGCCATAGAATCGGAGGAACGAAAAATTTTGCAAAGCTTTACCATTCCTTCATTACATCTTTGTGTAATCAAGGCCTTCTACGATTAAGCTACGAATGTATATCGTTTGACTCTGTCTCTTACTTTACAGTGGCCAGATATCTATCTAGCAGATATTAAATTTTCCTTTAGGTTTAACTTTTAGGAGTAATTCCTATTTTTGTTGGTTAATAACCCTTCTCCACTAAGAAATATCAGCATTTCGACATTTTCTCCCTAGTTTTGTAGATAGGTAGGAACTTTGGGTTGCCTTTGCTGAGTACCTCACAGAAATAGTCTAGTAAAACTTTCTTATTTTTAGTATCTAGTGTAAACTTTACATCAAAAATCCCAGAGAGCCAAACCTCAGTAAAATTGCTATCCGTAAATTTTGGGAGTGGTTTCATAGTCATGCTCTATTATGTTAATATGTCACTTAGGTAATTTAATGTGTCGATGGATACAATGAATACTCAAGTATGCGAGAGTTTGAGTGCCTGAGAATAAACTCTGATGAATACACATAGACTCTTGTATAGATGCTCGCAAACTTATCTGCATCTACCTCTTATATAGTAAAAAAAGCAGGCGAATAAACATCAAATTACAGGCAGATAAAAGTCAGTGAGTTTACAGGTATTCTTTCAAGTGTCATCAGCCAGAATTTTGAAAGCTTTAATTGAGATCCAAAAATATTCTACTGAGGTAAACAGCAATGCAAACTATTCGACAAAAAGAACTCGTTCAACAAATCACCTACGAAAATCAAGTGCTAGCGCTGATTATTTCTTCCGACTTCAGTAAGCCTGGTATTCACTTCTTTACACCCAACAACTTCTCCCAACAACTGGCATACATGAATCACCCCACGGGAAAAGTGATTCAACCGCACGTTCATAATCCCATTCGTCGCGAAGTGCTTTATACGCAAGAAGTTCTGTTAATCAAAAGAGGGAAACTCCGCGTTGATTTTTACAACCAGCAGCAACAATATTTAGAAAGCCGGGTATTAGAAGCTGGTGACATCATTCTTTTGATTGAGGGGGGTCATGGATTTGAAGTCTTAGAAGAACTAGAGATGATTGAAATCAAGCAAGGCCCTTTTGTTGGCGAAATGGACAAAACCCGCTTTGTGGGTGTTAGCTCCGATCAGATCACTATCGAACCAGCTTGAGAGACGCTCTTTATTAACAATATGCTAGATCCAATTCCAGTCAACCAGCC
>CAZZWA010000099.1:5644-8045 GCA_964657555.1 uncultured Microcoleus sp. | reverse complement strand
CGTGCTGGTGCTATGCCAGTTGTTGTAGACTGCGATCCTCAAACCTGGAACATGGATGTAGCGCAGATCGAAGCTAAGATTACTCCTAAAACCAAAGCAATTATGGTTGTCCATATCTATGGTTTACCAGTGGATATGGCTCCAGTTTTGGTACTGGCTCAAAAATATGGTCTGAGCATAATTGAAGATGCTGCCGAAATGCACGGTCAAACATACAAAGGTCAACTCTGCGGCAGCTTTGGAGATCTCAGTACATTTAGCTTTTACCCCAATAAACATATAACTACGGGTGAAGGCGGTATGATAGTCACGAATGATCAAAGTTTAGCCGAACGCTGTCGTTCTTTGCGTAACTTGTGTTTTCAGCCTCAGAAACGCTTTGTCCATGAAGAACTGGGCTGGAACTTTCGTATGAGTAACATCCAAGCTGCTTTGGGTGTTGCTCAACTGGAACGATTGGATGAGTTTGTCAAGCGTAAGCGGAGAATGGGAGAACGCTACACTGAACTGTTGGCAGACATCCCTGGTCTACAATTGCCTATTTATCGCACAGAATATGCTGAAAATATTTACTGGGTATATGGCATAGTCTTGAAAGATGAAGTGCCATTTGATGCACCGGAGGCTATGAGGCGCTTAGCCCAGCATAAAATTGGGACGCGGCCATTTTTCTGGCCTATGCATGAACAACCTGTATTTCACAAAATGGGTTTGTTTCATAAAGAGTCTTACCCAGTCTCTGAACGCATCGCCCGTCGAGGCTTTTATATTCCTAGTGGGTTGGCTTTAACAGATGAACAAATGGAACGGGTAGTAGATGTACTTAAGGAGGTACTAAGGTAAGCACCAGAATTAAAGTGGTCTTTTCTCTAAATCAAAGCTTTTTTACATAACAACATTATTCTGACAAGTGAGTAACTTTAGTATGTCAGTATTCGCTAATTATGCCCGCTATTACAATTTGTTATATCAAGATAAAGACTACGCATCTGAAGCAAAGTTTGTCCACCAACTGCTACAAAGTCATGTGCCTGGGACAAAAACTATCCTAGAGCTAGGCTGTGGCACGGGGACACACGCAGCACTTCTAGCAGAAGCAGGATACGAAGTTTATGGGGTGGACTTGAGTAGCGATATGCTAGAGCAAGCCAAAGCGCGATCGCGCTCTCTACCGCCAGCTCTTGCATCCAAGCTAAACTTTACTCAAGGAGATATCCGTACTGTTCGAGTAGAGCGCGAGTTTGATGCAGTGATTTCTCTCTTTCACGTCTTCAGTTATCAAACAACTAATCAAGATTTGCAGGCTGCTTTTGAGACTGCCAAAGCCCATCTTAAGCCAGGAGGAATACTGATATTTGATTGCTGGTATGGGCCAACTGTTTTGAGCGATCGCCCAACTGTTAGAGTCAAGCGTTTGGAGGATGAAAAAATTCTTGTTACCCGGATTGCTGAACCAGTACTGTATCCCAACGATAACTTAGTAGAGGTCAAGTATCAAATATTTATCAAAAATAAAGCTAATAATGCAGTTGAAGAAGTGCAGGAAACTCATAAAATGCGGTATTTATTTAAGCCAGAAGTAGATTCTTGGTTTTCTCAAATAAAACTTGAACTGATCACATATGGTGAGTGGATGACAGGCAAGACAGCAGGCTTTGATACCTGGGGAACTTACTTTATAGGCAGAGGATGAAACATCAGCTGTTACGTCTTGGTTTGACAACTTAGCGGCCTGAACCGATGTTTATATATTTATAACCACCTACTTTAAAAATATTTTTGAACAAAAATGATATCGCTGCTAACCCCATTTATAATCTTTGACTTAGCTGAGGTATATTACAAAAGGCTGAGCAGTGTTCTAGCTGGTTAGCGCGAAGGACTGTTTGCCTCTAGGTATTGAACAGGAAGAGTCGTTTGAGAATATTACTCATCCGAAGGGAAGATTGTTTTAAGATTATTCCAAAAGAAGGATAAGTTGAATGTAAAAGCCTTGTTACTGTTCAAAGGAAGTGCTCGGTAACAAACAAGCTATGACAAACATTCAAGACGACATTTTAAAAGCGAAAGAGGCTCTGCCCAACGTGACTCCTACCCCACCAGGACTGAAACCACAGTCTAGTGTCAATGATCTGAAATCTCGCCTGGAGTGGGGCGAGCCAGCTTTTACAATTCTTGATGTACGCGATCGCAACATCTACAACGACGGTCATATCATGGGCTCTCTGCCTATGCCTATAAATGAATTGGTAGATAAGGCCAAAGCATCTCTTCAGCAGACTCGTGATGTTTACGTCTATGGTGAAACTGATGAGGAAACTGCTCAAGCAGCTAACAAACTTCGCGAAGCTGGATTTTACAATGTAGCTGAACTCAAAGGTGGCCTTCCCGCATGGAAAGC
>CAZZWA010000099.1:0-5544 GCA_964657555.1 uncultured Microcoleus sp. | reverse complement strand
AAGCTGGCTCAGATAACATAAACCCAGATTGATTTGTTCTTTGGCCTACAGTTCCTGATAACGACCTACCCTAAAGTAGGTCGTTATTAGCTGTTTGCCCGTTAGCCCAGATTCTGTGCCTGGAAGTGTTATGGTATCACTTTCCTCTGGGTGCTGAGTTGTGCAAGACCTAGGATTTTGACCAGTTGTGGCTAGCAAGACATGTTGAGCTTGGCAGTTTTCCCCTGATTCCGATTCCCCTTCCCTCTGTCTCCTTTTCTCAATACCTATAACTACACGTCTGTAAAGAATATATCTATAAAAATTTGCAAATCTTAAATTTAATTGTTACATTGCAGAGAATGAGCTAAAAATACAGCAATGAATAAGTTCTTTGGTATCCTCCCCATACCTGCACCTCTGCAAGCCCAATCTCGTGTTTGTGACCTGAAAGAGCGACTGGACTGGGGTAAGCCAGCCTTAACAATAATTGACGTGCGCGATCGCCCTCAGTTCAACCACAGTCATATCATGGGAGCTATTCCTATGCCAATGGAGGAATTGGTAGACCGCATCCTCACTAGCCTTGAAGTGGCCCGCGATATCTACGTCTACGGAGAAACTGACGAAGAAACTGCTGTTGCCGCTGCCAAACTTCGTGAAGTTGGGTATCGGAATGTGTCTGAACTCAGAGGCGGTGTTGCTGCATGGAAAGCTGTAGGATACCCAGTCGAGTCTATCTTAGCTACCACACCTTAGTTAGAAGATTTGCTCATTGAGGACACATTTCCCATCCTACTCAAGGCATTAAAGACTCAGTGTTCAAGCACATCTTTGTACTGTAACAAGTCTAGAGTGACCAGGATCGGCACACAATCAAAACATTGCTGTGCAATTTCCCAACGGTTCTCTCTGTTCAACATGGCTATCAGTTTCTGCCTTACATTCAGCAGATAGCGGACATCATTGGCAGCATAGCTTAGTTGCTCGTTCGATAGATTCGCAGCGTTGCCCCAATCTGAACTTTGAGCACTTTTATCAAGTTCTACTTGCTCTAGTTCTTGCACCAACTCTTTGAGACCATGGCGTGGTGAGTAAGTTCTGGCTAGCTTGCTAGCGATTTTCGTGCAGAAGATTGGTCTCACTTGAATACCTAAATGGTGGCGCAGCATAGCCACATCAAAGCGAGCAAAGTGAAAAACTTTTTCGACGTTGCTGGCTTCTAGCAGTTGTTTTAAATTGAGGGATTCTGTTTGTCCTTTAGCAATCCGGACAACCGCCACTCGACCTTGAGGATCGCACAATTGCACCAGACACAGGCGATCGCGATGAGGTAGCAATCCCATTGTTTCCGTATCAACTGCGATCGCCTCTGCTGCCAAGTACTGAGAGAGGACGGCATCGGGAAGGTCGCGATCATTCACCTGAAAATCTAACAATTCCATAATCCAGGCTAATCCTTCTCTCCCCGATTAAAGGCCATATACCATTATCTCACTTACCGGCGTTTGCTCGTTGGTAAACGACCTGAATTGTTTCGACGTATTCAGACCCTCATTTTGACAGAATCCCCATCTAACCTGACCGTTATGGATGGGGATTCTGAGCTGCTAATAATTCAATTTGAAAAAGTAGGGCGGGCAATGCCCACCTTACTCGTCGCTGAGGCTTTAGATAATACCCTGCCCTTTCCCACGCTGATCGCCTTCATTAGTCAGCTTTCCTGCTTCATCTCCCTGCAAATTTTGTAGTTCGTTAGCACGTTCGGCAGCCAGTTCTTGAGCTTTTTCCCGCAAGTCTCCTGGCTCGTTGACATACATCTCGGGTTCGATAGCATAGTTATTGAGCAGACCCTCCTTGTCCACAGTATACCCGCCTGTTGTTTCCAGGGGTTCGGGATCTGCCTGCTGGTTAAGTTCTTGGTTTAAATCGTCTTGTTCTGAAGGGGTATGCATAAATTCACTACCTTCCCTCTCCTGGCGGGCTGCAGTCTCAGCAGGGACAATATGCGGGTCATATTTAGGTGCTGATTCTTGACCAGTAATCGTCTTGTTATCCATCTGTTGTATCCTCAAAAAAGCAAAGTTATATAGCTTTAAGTTAAACTTTATTTATAGTTGCGCGTCCACTATCTTTGGTCTGATGTCCATACACTATCTTTAGTCTGATATTTTTAGAGATACCAATCACTCTCCACAATTCACCCAATGTTTGATATTTATAACCACAGATAGATTGTTCTTAATCCTACTTTTATCGTCACCATATTTATGGCCACTCCCAAGCGCAAATCCTCCGATCCTCAGCCATCCGCAGACAATCGTTATGTTTACCAAGAATTTGGCCCTGGCAGCAAACCAGACGCTCTAGAACGAGCAGTTCCGGAATTACCGCCAAATCACCAAAATTTAAAGGTGCAGGCTTCGCGGAAGGGACGCAAGGGAAAAACCGTGACCGTTATTAGTGGTTTTCAAACTAAACCAGAAACTCTCGAAAGCCTTTTGAAGCAGATGAAAACTCAATGCGGTACAGGAGGTACGATTAAAGACAACGAGATTGAAATTCAAGGAGATCACACCCAAAAGCTTTTGCAGATTCTCACTACACTAGGTTACAAAGCTAAAATTAGTGGTGGGTGATTTACTAGTAACAATAAAATTTGCATAACTCAACGGATGGATAGATTCAGTTCAGCGCTTGCCAAGCAGACAGGCTATTAGGGAATTACAAAAATCTTAGCTTGAGCTGTTAAGTGGTAACGACACCTTAAAACATGTCTGATTAGATGCACTCTCAACCTGAATCGTACCTCCTAAATGGACAACAAGTTTCTGCACGAGCGCTAGTCCCAATCCAGTGCCACTTTGCTTGAAAGGATCAGTACTAGGAATGCGGTAGAACTTCTCAAAAATCCGCTCCCTCTCGCTTGCCGGGATCTCCACGCCGGAATTAATCACCCTCAATTCCATCCTTTCTTCTGTGCTATGGGCTGTCACGGTAATCTGTTCTCCTAGAGGAGTGTATTTGCAGGCATTTTCCAGCAACTCAGCCACAATCCGCCCTACAGCAGCGGCGTCGCTGACGAAAGGAGCCAATTCAGGCTTGATGTCAATTTGTAAGTTTTGCTGGCGGTGGCGGGTTCGCTCCTGAAAGGGTGCGACCTGGGTTGGTAACCAATCTTGCATCTGAATCAATGTCAGCACTGATGTTTGAGCACTATCGATTCGCTGCAAATCCAGAAGGTCATTAATGAGGCGGTTCTCTCGTTCACACTCGCTGTGCAAAATCTGAAAGTAGCGGGCCACCTTACTCTGTTTCTCTAGGGGTTTAGACAGTTCAGCAAACAACGGCTGGTTGCGATTTAGAGTAATGCCCAACATCTGAATTGCCATTTTCATATTGGCAATGGGCGTGCGTAACTCGTGGGAAACTGTGCTTAAAAAGTCATCTTTGAGGCGAGCTAATTTTTCCAGTTGCTCGACTTGCCCTTGTGCTGCTTGATAGAGTCGAGCTTGACGAATGGCGATCGCACACTGCGAAGCGACCTGCTGCACTAGCTGGATCTCTAGCTCGTTAAAGGTATCCTCCTGCCCCTTAAATAGCCACAAGTCACCCAAAACTCCTTTGTCATCAAAGATCGGACATGCCAACATTGCAGACGCCCCCCGCAAGCTGGGCACGAGTTCGCAAAATTGGAAATAATCTCCGCTCACTAGCTGAGCATAGACCTCGGCAAAATCTTTCATGTTGAGCGTCCGGCCCCGAACACTCGGTAGACTAGGGGTATATTCGTAACTAATAGTCGCTGCTAGCTGATGGGAGTCATACAAAGAGGTATCGCAGCCGTAAATGCCCAACACTTGGGTTAATTCCTGCACCACCGTTTGCAAAATCTGGCTTTCGTCGAGATTGTCACGGACATGATCGGTGATGCGTTTGAGCATCGCTTCAAAGTTGAGTGCTTGTTGCTGTTGAGAAGTCTGCTCTTGCACTTGTCGCCCTAAGTCTGCACTGACCCGGCAAATTTCCTGGTAAAGTTGTGATTGCTCAATAGCAGTCGAAACCTGTGTTGCCAATGAACAGAGCACATCAATCTCTAATGTCTGCCAGTAACGTGCTCCAGAACACTGATGGGCAGCGATTAATCCCCAAAACTGATTTTCGTGCACAATAGGAACGGTCAAACTGGCCTTGACTTGCAATTGCCGCAAAAACTCATTAAACTCTGCCTGTTGAATGTCGTGAATCACACTACAGTGGCCCTGTTGATAAAGAGCCATGCGCTGTTTTATCGATGTATCAATCTTAGTCCCTAGCATTGAGGGCCAATCTGCATCAACTGATTCGGTCAGCACTCCACCTTCGCCACTCGACTCTACGCGATAAATGACTACGCGATCGCAGGTGAGAAATCGCCGGACTTCTGTCACTGTCGTGTTGAGAATATCCTTTAAGTTTAAAGACTGGCGAATGCGGGCTGGCATTGCCCCCATCAACCACTCCCACTCAGTTGGCTGCCGCAATGCTAATTCTGTCCGCAGATGCTTGGCAATCCCGTGTTCCAAATGAGCGTTGGATTGTGAAAGCTGAGCTGTTCGCTCCTCAACCTGCCTTGTGAGTTGATCATCAACTCTTTGCAGACCCATTTCATAGCGCTGGCGCTGTGTGATATCTTGAAGCTGCCAGCGCAGACCTACAACCTGACCTCTATAGTTCTGTACTGGAACAGCTGTAATGGCAGTTAGGAAAGGCTTTCCCTGCCGAGGTTGAATCTGAATCTCCCAGTCTGGAGGTTGTTCACCGCTTTGTAACTGCTCGAGCTGGTTTCGGAAGTCGGGGCAGTCTTCAAGAACGATAAACTCCGTCAATGGTTTACCGACTAAGTAGCCTTGGGGACTGTTTAACAGGCTTGCTGCTGTTTCATTGGCTTCCAGAATCACTGCTTCCGAATCTGTCACTAAACATCCATTAGGGATAAATTCAAACAGCTCTTGGTAGCGCTGGCGCTCAGCTTCTACTGTTAACTTGATAGCGGCTAGCTCTTCTTTTTGCTGACTTAGTGCCAAGCTTGCAACTTTTAGATTTTCTATGAGCGCACAGAAGTCTGCGAGTGCTTCGACTAGCAATTGCTTTTGAGACAGCGATAATTGGTCAGTATCTTGCCACAGCTCCTTGAGCCGCTGCTGCGAGTTTTCAAGTTGCTGGTCAAGCTCATTTAGCTCTTGATTACTTGCTACCATGGGAAAATTTTTTCTGCGCAAGAACCTACGCCAATAAGTTTTAAAATTTAATATAGTATGGCACTCAACTTTTTTTGGCTGTTTTTCCTCTCCATTTTTGATCTAGCCATTCATCTTGAGCGCTCACTTTTTTACCAGGTAGTAAGCCCATTTACTCAGGGTCTCTAGTTATTTTTCTGATCTTTGCCTTTGCTCCTCCTGGGCGGCGGGGGAAATTCAGCGATGAGCACGAACCCAATGATGTGTCCTTGCAAGTTCTTGGTCTGCTGTATAACTCCTTTAACAAAAGGTTTGATTTTGTTTAGAATATTATAACTGTTTGCTA
>CAZZWA010000098.1:0-15522 GCA_964657555.1 uncultured Microcoleus sp. | reverse complement strand
GGCACTACCCCTACAACTCAAAAACAAGTTGACAGACCACTAGTTAAACTTGACTAGGCCCAAAAAGTTTTTAAATGTAAAAATTAGTAAATAAACAGCCTCAGCTATATAGACATCGTGTTAGTTTAAGAGTGGACACAATCCATATAGAAAAATGGAAAAAAACCAAGAGCTGAGACTTGTGTCTCCCGTCAAAAGCTCAATTGCAGCACAATCTTAAGCATAGCTATAAAGGGTAAAAATCTCTCTGTAGTAGAGAGAGGCCAAACCAATGTCGGGGAAGATGAGTCTATGCGTAAAGTTGGAAGTGTTAACTGCAAAATCTGTCAACCATTAGTTATTTATTGACTTTGACTGTCTGGACAAGTAGCTTGTTGAAAAACCAAAAGTGCGCTGTCGGATAAGCTCGATCTTTATAGATCGGGCTTATTCCTTTGTAGCGATCACTTAAAAGCTTTGAGTTTTAAATTGAAACCCTACACTTTCTTTCTCCCTCTCTCCCACTTGGGGAGAGGGTGTTTTTTGCGGGTTATTCATTTAAATCGCGCAGCTTAAGCTAAAGTCCTCTTTAAGAGGACTGAGAGAGGATTTCAGTCCATTTCAATGAACTTCAGCTATTAGCCTGGAACTTGAGTTCCATGTGAGATATCGGGCTTTTTGAGAATGGTGCAAGTAGTTCCCTAAAGCCTGACGACATGAACGTGCTAACGCTAACAAACCGTTTCTCTCAAAGTTCTAAGATGACTCATGTTAATTCAAAACTCATAACTCCGTCCAAAGGGCGGTGTCTGTCGCAGCCAGAGCGGTAAAATAAAGCTTTGCAAGATCGCATCTACACAAACTCATTCGGTTTCACTATGGCACTCAAACTAAAAGTTCCGAGTATTGTCTGTTCTGGCTGTGCAAACACAATTAAAGAAGCCATCATCACCGTTGATTCAGAAGCCAAGGTGGAGGTGGATATACAAACCAAGACTGTCACCCTGGAATCTAAAGCGGCGGAAGAGTCATTTAAACAGGCAATTGTAGCGACAGGCCACACCGTTGAAGGTTATCAATAACCCTCGACCATAATTTGTAATTCGTAATTGTGAGTTCGAGACCTCGTTACAATTCTACGAGTGTGAGCGACCAGGATTGAAAACGGGTTAAATCCCGCAATCAACTCCGTAATTACGAATTACGCACTGCGAATTAAGGATTTTGAAGCTTAACCAACTGCTCGATCACCTCTGCATCTGTGGGTAACGCTGCTGTTAGCACTTCAGTACCTGCTTGTGTGATTAGTACATCATCTTCAATTCGGATACCGCGCACGTCAGCAAACTGAGCAAGGCGCTCCCAATTTACAACATCCTGATATTTTCCTCGTAGCTGAGGAGCATGCAAAATCGCTGGGACTTGATAGAAACCAGGCTCGATAGAGACGAGCATCCCAGCGCGTAGGGGGCGATTGAGCCGGAGGTAGCCTAAGCCAAAGCGATCGCTCCTCACTCGGCCTGCTTCATAACCAGCCAAATCCCCAAAATCCTCCAGATCATGAACATCTAGCCCAATCAGATGACCGATGCCATGGGGGAAGAACAGGGCGTGAGCATCCATTTCTACTAAATCTTCCGCACTCCCCCGCAGAATGCCTAAATCTACCAATCCTTGGGCGATAACTTCAGCTGCTAAAAGATGAATATCTCGATACTCTGCACCAGGACGCATCTTAGCAATACAGGCATCATGAGCTATTAGCACTAGATTATAAATATCTCGCTGGGTAGAAGAGAACTTGCCACTCACAGGCCAAGTGCGCGTGATATCAGAGGCCCAACCCATTGCAGTTTCCGCGCCTACATCTGCTAGCAACAAATCTCCTGGCTGAAGATGGTGGTGATACTGCTCGTTGTGGAGAACTTCCCCATGTACCGTAACAATACTGGGGTAGGCACAAGTCATATTATGGGCAATAATCACCCTCTCCATTGCTGCCCGTACCTCAGCTTCGTAATTGGCACCCAGAGTAGCAGCCATCCCAGCTTTATGAGCAGCGACACTACAAGCAGCTGCAAGGCGTAACTCTGCCAAAGCACCCGCATCATGGGTGAGGCGGAGGTTGGTGATGGCATTGACTAAATCTAAATCAATCCCTTGGGGTGCATTTGCTACAGACACCGGACGTTTGAGGATTTCGCACTGTTGTAAGTAGGTGTGAGCATCCTGCACAGCGATCGTCCCTACCCCCTCTGCCCTTGACTCCAGTTCTGTTAGGGGAAACACAGCATCAGCCCCAATCTTCTGGGCAAATTCCTCTCGTGTTGGCATTTCCCCATGCCATAGAGCACTGCTAGGGGAAGCATCGTCCAAGAAAAGTTCAAGTTTGCCAGCCTCTAGACGAATTGCAGCATTTTGCAAGGGTAATCCAGCAAAGTAGAGGAAGTGACTACTAGCTCGGAATGGGAAGGTGTTTGCCGGATAATTACGAGAACAGGGAGCCCCTGACCAGAGAATCACTGGGAAATCAATCAGCTGAGCTAGGCGAGTTCGCCGTTGGTATAGGGTATCCGTAAGGGGTAGTGTATATTGCTCAAGGATAGGCACTGAAAGCTGTTCACTAAATGTGTCCACCGGGAAATCGGTCTGCATGATGGAGAGTTTACTGTTTGATCGTCATATATCAATGTTGCCAAAATCTTGAAAGATCAAATTGCCGATTACTGATATGACCCGTTGAGCGCCATAGAGTTGTTTAAGTGCAGTTAGCTCCTATGAACAGGGCGGAAATCACCGAGAAACCAGAGATTCATCAGGATGGATAGAGATGCTGCGACCTTTCACACTGGCAGTACAGTAGGATGGCGAAATATAATAAGTTTGGCAGAGCGATCGCACGCGAATGCTTATTTTAGTATCGCATTTCACTTTTTTGATACTCACACCCTTACACTTCGCTAAAAGGGTAGGATTCTTGGTTCAACGAGAGTGAAACAATCAAGAAATACATTGCTGAACAAAAAGCCAGTGGGATGAATGCGCGATACTTGTAAATTTATAATTGGGATTGCGGGCTGAAAAGCCCGCTTCTGGATGCCGATCCAGTAATATGCTTGTACTACAAATTAATGTTTTTGCAAAGTTGAGATGAACTCTATTCTATTGGTCTACCTATCAAATCTCCCGATAGCTCATCTGACATTTCTGTAATGGCTCGGAGCACTGACTTTTTTGAGGAATAGTCATCATCAAGCTCTTCATAGTGACAGCGTTTAGCTCGCCTTGCCACCTGAACAGTAATCAAGTAGCGATTGGTTGCTGTGTCAACCAGTTTTTCAGTCTGGCGAATAATCTCAAGTGGATCGAAATTGGAGCGGTTCATATGTTTACCTTTAAATTGTTACAGGTTTGTAGTTTGCACCCTACCTGCTAATCAACTGACCAGACGCCCCAACTTACTTCTGCAAGGGTAACGGCCAACCGTATCCGCATGTCTTCGAGGCTGTTCCTAATAGCCGTGGGGTCATGCTTCCCTAGGTAAGCTGCTATTATAGCCTTGCTCAATAGTTAATGGTCAACGTCAACACAAAATTAGGTAATCAATTTTTGAGGCTTTAGGTTTCAATAAGCTTAGAGACGCACGCTAATAGTAAGCGTGCGTCTTGATAATTCTATGCTCCCTAAATCAGAAGCGCGAGACTTCTAGACAGGACGCAGGTTTAGTAGTTCTTTAGGCGATGCCAACATGTCGATCGCCAGGAAGAAAATTTGCCCTTGGGGATTTAATAAGAACCGCCATCCAATGTTCATCCCAACATTCACACCGAACCAAGGAGTTTGTACGACGCCTGTGACTTTAAGCTGCTTAGAGCCATCTGGTTGCACCTCACATATCCCCTGCTGTGGCATGATATTGAGTCCCTGTGCTTCTGCACGCATATAGGTGGCAATCGCTTCACGGCCAACAATCGGCTTTTGGAAAGGTGGTTGCAAAGCACCATCGGGAGCAAATAGAGCAACAGCAACCTCAAAGTTGTCGGCGTTCATGGCTTCAATATAATTCAGCACTGCAGGCTCTGTGATCCCCTCAATAGAGATTTTAGCTGTAGAAGCTGCGGGAGTGCGTGGGAACAGGGGTTCTGGGGTTTTCGGGTAACTACTAGGAGCAGCACCAACATTGAATCCCATATCTACTACGGTATTACGCAGTACTGTGATCTGCTGGCCTGGATCGAGTTTCTGGATCGCTTCTAGCACTGTTTTAACCCCAACAGACATTTGATAGCCAGTGGGTACGGGAGTAACGATCCCCTGCTTCATCAACTCTGCTAACTCGTACCAAAAAGCCAGCTTGGTGTTGACACTGAAGAATCCATAGGAACGGCTGATGGGAGTTTCAGCACGGTTAGCCAGATCCCTCATAACTTGCATTTGCTCTTCATTAGACATTTGCTTGATTTGGTTTAGCAAGCCTTCCGCTAGTTGTAAGCGTGCTACTCCTACAGCTGCGGGCGTAATCGAACGCCCCATTTCCGCGTAGGCATACCAAAGCAATGCCAGTTGATCGTCAACGCCAAGTTGATCGAACAGGGCGATGGTGGCTGGAATAGGACTAGGAACTTGAGTGCTAGAGAAAATGCTTTGAGCCGACTCGATAGTATAAGTCATTGTGAGAATCTCCAGATTTACCTATTGATTGCTTTCAAGATTCAGGAAAGGACGTTGGAGTACAGACAGCTGGTACTCTAATCAAGTCACGCCTTTCCAACTAGCTCCAGCTTTGGTACAGGTTATGGCAAGAAGCGAAAACCCCTTGGTTGCTGCTCTAGACGAAACGGAAAAAACAGTTTTCTAGAACAACTCTCAAAACGATGGCCAAGAGAATGCTGTTGAAGCATCTCCTCAACTCAGGGTTAGAACTTAGCACTGCATTATCCCGACCAACAGTAAAGAATAAAGACCAGGCTTGATTCCACATGCTGTTCGGTCTGCTATGTAAATAAACGTAACAATAAATTTAAGTTTTGTAAAGAATTTCAGAAAATTTGTAACAAATACTTGCTAATAGGGTGGATAACAGACTCTTATATGTCAGCCCATTTGACTTTTGACTTCGAAATGCAGTTTCGTGAAAGTCTCCCTGAAAATGCCCGGAGAGGGGATTGCATCTTGATACAGAAAGGCTCTATGTCTATGAAGGCATGTATGAAGATGTTGACTACTAATGAAGAAAATTTATGGAATGCTGTTGGCACTCAGCTTCGTAATGGTGGCTTGCAGTGGGAATCAAAACACAGCAGAGTCCTCCAGCCCTAGTGCAACAACTACGCCCAGTCAAACAGCAGTGTCACCATCATCAGAGGCAACAAAAGCAGGACAAAGCCAAACTCAAGGCAAACCTCTCGTGGTGACAACGGTAGCGCCTCTGACCAATATTGTGAGTAATATTGCAGGCGATCGCCTTGATGTCAAAGGCATCATTCCAGAAGGGACTGATTCCCACACCTTTGAGCCTCGTCCCTCCGATGCGGATTTGCTCTCTAAGGCTAATCTGATTATTGTCAATGGCTTGCATCTAGAGTCGCCTACAGAAAAAATGGCGAACTCTGTGAAAAAGAAAGATACTAAGATATACGAACTTGGCCCAAACACCATCACCCAAGACCAGTGGATGTTCGACTTCAGCTTCCCAAAAGAGAAGGGAGACCCCAATCCGCATCTGTGGGTGAATACTGTATATGCGGAAAACTACGCTAAATTAGCCGCTAAATGGTTAACGGAGTTAGACCCTGCGGGTAAGGATTACTACGAAACCAACCTGAAAAATTACTTGCAACGTTTGGATGCGCTAGACAAAGTAACGCGGGAAGTTGTTGCCAGCATTCCCCCCAAAAATCGCAAACTTCTGACTTACCACGACTCTTGGGCTTATTGGTCTAGGCAGTATGGCTTTGATGTGATTGGGGCTATCCAACCTTCAGATTTTAAAGAACCTTCTGCTAAAGACGTGGCGAAGCTGATCGATCAGATCCATCAAGTCGGCGTACCAGCTATCTTTGGTTCAGAAGTGTACCCTAGCAAGGTGGAAGAACAAATTGCTCGCGAAGCCAAGGTAAAAACAGCCAATACTGCCGATGACGAACTACCTGACAAGGACGGTTCAGCCAATGCGATGGAAGACAAAGATCCCAAGCATACCTACATTGGCATGATGGCAAACAATATGCTCTTGTTTGCCGAAAATCTTGGAGGGAATCCCAAGCTGCTTGACAACCTTAATACCGCTAATGTGGTAGGGCCAACGGCTCAAGAAGTCAAAAGTAAAAAGTAAAAAGGTAAAAGTGAAGATTCTGCCTTTTGTATATTGCCTTTAGTCTCTTACTTTTGCCTTTTCTATGAAACCTTTACTAGAAGTGAGAAACCTGGCCTGTGGCTATCAAACACAGCCAATTTTTACACGCGTCAATCTAACCCTGTATCCAAGCCAACTCTCAGGTCTGGTAGGGCCATCAGGGAGCGGTAAAAGCACCCTGCTCAAGGCAATTTTAGGATTAGTTCATCCTTGGGTGGGTGAAGTCTGGTTTCGAGGGAAGCGCTTAAAGCCAGGGACGCCACCGCCTGGGGTAGGCTATGTACCCCAAGTGGAAACGGTAGACTGGAATTTTCCCGTCACAGCTGAAGAAGTTGTGATGATGGGACGCTACCAACAGCAGAAAATTTGGCCTTGGCCTTCCAAGAGCGATCGCGCTAAAGCCCGCGAAATGCTGGAACGCGTTGGAGTAGCGCATGTTGCCCGTCAACCTATTGGCGAGTTATCAGGCGGACAACAGCAGCGGGTTTTTCTGGCCCGTGCCCTCGTAGGAGAACCCGAAATAGTCCTGTTGGATGAACCTACCAGTAGTTCAGATTTGCACGTTCAGCACGAGCTTTTACATCTATTGGCAGATCTCAACCAGCAAGGCTTGACCATTCTCCTGTCAACCCACGACCTTAACTCGGTAGCCACCCACCTGCCGTGGGTCGTGTGTTTCAACCACGGCTTGATCTGTCAGGGCCAACCCATAGATGTTTTTACGCCCGCTAACCTAGAGAGAACATTCGGCGCAGAAATGGTGGTTTTCCACCAAGAAGACCGAATCTTAATTGCCAGTGGCGGAACATCCCTGCGTCATCAAATGCAGCGCAACTTACCCTCAATCCTGAACCAAGCCAGCTCAAAGTCTACATGATTGGTCATTTGTCATTTGCAAAGGACGACAGACAACGGACAATCGACTAAGGACAACAAACAATGGATTTTCTCCTCAAACCTTTTAGCTACGAGTTTTTCAGTCGTGCCATGATTGTGGCGATGATGGCGGGACTGTTGTGTGGTGTCATGGGAGTTTATATTACAACCCGTCGGATGAGCTATATTGCTCACGGTCTCTCCCATGCTATTTTGGGGGGTGCCGTGTTGAGCTACGTTCAGGGGATCAATTTCTACATTGGCTCTGGGATTTGGGGATTTGCCGCCGCACTGCTGATCCAGTACTTGACAGGGAGCAAAGTTTACTCGGATGCAGCCATTGGTATTGTGACGACGGCGAGTTTTGCCATGGGAGTGGCGATCATCAGCACACACCGTTCATTCAGCCAGAACTTTGAAGCTGCCCTATTTGGCAATGTGTTGGGAGTTGCTCCCGAAGACCTGTGGATTGTCACTGGCGTTACGGTTGTCATACTCAGCCTGGTTTTCTTTTTTTATCGACCTTTGCTATTTTGGTCTTTTGACCGGGAAGTTGCCCAAGTTCATGGTGTCCCCGTGTTTGCAATGGATACTTTGTTTGCTTTGATGCTGGCAACCTTACTGGTGGCAACCCTCCAAGTGTTGGGTGTAACGTTGATCATCTCGGCGGTCGTGATTCCGGCTTCAATTGCTCGACTTTTGAGTAACAACTTTGGCTACATGATGATCATTTCCGGCTTGCTTGGAGCTGCGATCGCGTTTATTGGCATCTACCTTAGTTACTATTTAGACGTTGCTTCTGGAGCCAGTGTTGTGCTGCTCTCCACCCTAATGTTTGGCTGTGTGCTACTCTGGACTCGCTTTCAACGTAGGAAAGGTCGCCATATTCCATCCATCCATTAATCTCTGAGGACTACATTGAGGATTGGCTGTGCCCATTCTAATAGTCCCCAGTCTTTCACCTGCTTATATTCGAGTTGATTAGTGAGTTGCCCAGTCCCGATTGAGACGACTATAAATCTAGTGGCATCTTTATGCATCGTTTTAGCTTCAACATAGGCGATCGCACATCACTATTCTGTACCAAAGATTATGCGATCGCACTGACGGTAAAAGAGTGATCGCCTTTAAGAGTTTGAACGGTAAAGGATGCTCCCGGATACAAAGGAAGAGGAGCGATCGCGCTTGCCCTAAAGCTATAACTTTCTTTTCACCTGCACTATGAAACACACAAAAGAGATCGCTCTCTCTAGAGTGCCAGTCCAGTAAAAGTTAGTAGGGGCGAAGCATTCGGGCGATAATTTATAGCTCGAACCCAAGATTTTTTTGTCCGAATGCTTCGCCCATCCAGAGATTTTCTACACAATCTGCCTATTTTGTCAACATTGAGTAATGGACTGGCGCTCTAGGATTACTGTCGGCGGGTCATTGCCATTACTGCATTGACGGTGAGTTCAGGGAGATTACCCAAAGTTGGCAAAGTGTCCGAACCTGAACAAACTATCGGCAGGTCATCCCCCTGCCAGACCCAAACCTGTTGACTGGCTGAGTCAATAAACCCGGCTAATTGTGTGCTGTTGCTGAGGCAATGGAGAATCTTCTTCTGTAGGTCTAGGGTGCTTTGGTCGGGTGAGCGAATTTCAATCAGCCAATCCGGTGCTCCATCAAGTGGCTCATCCCGATCGGGAAGACGCTCAATCGCAATGATGGAAATATCAGGCACTGGCGAGTAGGGAGGCACTAAACAGCGTAGCTCTTGCACTGCTTCAAACTCGTCGGTATGACGGTTGATGTAATTAACCAGATTGCGTTGTAGGCGTGAGTGAAAGAGGATGGGCATTGGTTTTTGGATAGCACGCCCATTAATGAACTCCCATGCCGGAGAAGATTCAATATTCGGTTGAGACAGAAACTCAGCCAGTGGGGTAGTGATGATTGGACTCATAATAACTTGCCCCACAACTTCACTACTTTTATGTGTATTCTAACTTATAGAACGTGTTACTTTGATGGATAGCCTAGAAGAACCCAAGAGATGTCTGCCAAAGACGTTTATCATAATACTGTCAAAGCTGCCTTGCAAAAAGATGGCTGGACAATTACTCACGATCCTTTGATCCTGGAATTTTCACTTGGTCGGCAACTGAGAATTGATCTAGGGGCAGAACAAATCATTGCTGCCCAAAAAGAGCAGACACGCATTGCTGTGGAAATCAAAAGTTTCCTGGCACCTTCTACTATTTATGAATTTCATACAGCTTTAGGGCAGTTTTTGAATTACCGCGTTGGGCTGAAAATTAAGGAACCAGAGCGAAGACTCTTCTTGGCAGTTCCTCTGGAAATCTACCAGGATTTTTTTTCAGAAGAACTGACTCAACTCAGTGTGCAGGAATATCACGTTAGCTTACTGGTTTTTGACCCTAAAGATGAGGTAATTGTGCAATGGAGCGATTAGAAACCTATCGCCAACTCGTGCAACAAGTTTTAGCAGAACATAGCCAATTCCAGTCATCCTATGGTGAGATTGAAACCTTTCCCGTGTTCGATACAGAACGCGATCATTATCAGGTGGTTAGCGTTGGCTGGGAGAATCGTCGTCGGGTTTATGGTTGCTTGATTCACGTAGACATTAAGGAGGACAAAATCTGGATTCAGCATGATGGGACAGAAACGGGTGTGGCGAATGAGTTAGTTGAGCTGGGGGTGGCTAAACAAGATATTGTGTTGGGATATCATGCTCCCTATGCACGCCAATACACGGAATTTGCAGTTAGCTGATCGAAGCGGATCGAAGTTCATCACACCTGTTATAAAGCTATAACTGTCTTTTCCCCTGCACTATGAAAGAGAAAAAAGCGATCGCTTGCATTTAAGGTAAGGCGATCGCACTGTAGAAAAAAGCCACTAATTTGGGATGAATAGAGGGAGCGCTTTTCTACTTACTTACTGACTAAAAACGCGCTCGCTCTATTATTACTGTCTGCGGGTCATTGCTATTACAGCATTGGTCGGGGGAGCGAGTTTCAATCAGCCAGTCCGATGCTCCATCGAGTGGCCCGTCCTCATCAGGAAGAGTTTGATCGCATTGATGGAAATATCAGGTACTGGCGCTGATTGCCAAATTGATTAGCATAAACAGGGGAGGGTTAAACCATGCCATACAGCAGTTTCACTTTAGCTAAAACCAAAAAAGAGTTCGGCTTAACGACTGCTGAAGGAGGACGGTTTCTGCCGCTCATTGACCCAATAGGGGGTAGCTAAACCGGATTTGGTATCACGCATAGACACCACATAGTAATAGGGGCGAATAGTTATTTGCCTCGACAAATGGATGGCGGTTCAAACTTCACTTCAGCTCCATCAGTTCAAAACCACCTGAAAAAATATCTAAGTGAAACCCAACTGATTACCTTAAACCTGATGTTTGTCGCCCAAAAGAAGCCGGAAGGAACAGAGGAAGAAATAGCAACTTTTGGGTAGGTTTATATGATTATAACTGGATAGTTGCCTTTCATGAGTGTCAGGAGTGGGTAGAGGAATTAATCACTTCTATTCGCAATAAGCTTACATTTTATCAATGGGGGTTGAGGACGATATCGCTTATAGAGCAAGCATTATAGGGCGCTCGTCGCCCCCTGAAGCCTGCTGATCGCTACTGAATCGGTGTTCTAATCCTCAGTTGATACAACCCGAATAAATTCGAGGGGTAAGCCATCGGCATCAGCGATAAAGGCAACTTCGTAGACGCGATCGCCAATCATCTGCTGCGTGGGTTCCAACAGTACTTTCAGTGGTTGAAACTGCTCTGGGTTCTGATGGGAAGCATTGGCAAAGCGTTCTTGCACAAATGTCAGCCAACTGAGGAGATCCGCTACCCTCTCAGTGAGATCAAAAGAGAGATGGTAGTAGCCGACATAATGCTCATCCCCAAAAGCATCTGGGGCTGGTTTGGGTTCGGGAATTTGAATGAGCTCTATCCGTCCGCCTAACCCTTCCATCCAGCAGGCGAGGGTGTAGCCGGTAGTAAAACGCTCGTGGACTGCAAATCCCAGATGCTCGTAGAAAGTGATCGCCCGATGAATATTTGCCGTGCGAATTGAAGCGTGATGCATTATTTTTGCCCTTTGTCAAGGAGCATTTGTGCTTTGTCCTGGGCTAAAGACCCATGACTTATTCAAACAATCGGAAGTACGGGTATCGTACCTGAACCCCAGGCTCTTTTTCCAAATCAAAATTAATCACTTCCCAGCAAGGCTCTTCTTGAGGATCGGGACTAAACTCCACTGGCAAACCATACAATCTGGGTCGTGGTGGCTCTGACTGGCCTCTCCAGGGAGTACTACGCTCCAGGTAGGCGCTGATCAACTCCTGGTAGCGGCGAGCAATAATCACTCGCGTTGCCCGATACCCTTGAGTGTAGAGCCGATCTAGCGCCTCGTGAATCTCAAAGCGAATTCCATCCGGATGCGTATGCTGCCGGTACCACTCATTGTTCCACTGACGCCAGTGACGCCCCGACTGTAAATGAATCAGTTCACCAGTTTTTGGTTCTGCTTCAAAAGCACCATGACGCGGACACAGATAGGTATCTGTTAATGTCAAGGCTGGAATCGTTTGGCGGCAGTGAGGGCATTGAATCTCTGAGCCAAATATAGGGTACTGCAAGCCTGGATTCATCATTTAGTGCATATCGGCATGTGTTTTCGGTGCGACAGTCCCGTTGCTTTATTATATCTTTTAAAGTTATTGGGCATTTTGTGAGCGACCTCAACAAGCACTTTCCCTCATCGACTTCCTACTGGCCCCCACCAGACCTCTCCTTAACTGCCTTCGTTGCACCCAATGCTGTTGTTATCGGTCAGGTGCTGCTAGCCTCTGGGGTTAGTGTTTGGTATGGTGCTGTCCTGCGCGGGGATGTGGATCGCATTGAAGTTGGCGAACTAACAAATATTCAGGACGGAGCGATTTTGCACGGCGATCCAGGAGAGCCAACGCTTCTAGCAGACCACGTCACGATCGGGCATCGAGCTGTTATTCACTCTGCCTATATTGAACGAGGCTGTCTCATTGGCATTGGTGCTGTAGTACTAGGGGGTGTGCGAGTTGGTACTGGTAGTATTATTGGTGCTGGCTGCGTGGTCACAAAGGATGTTCCCCCCTTATCGCTCATGGTCGGTATCCCTGCCAAGCGAGTGAGGGATATATCTGATGCCGAGGCATCTGAACTCATCGAACATGCTAAGCGCTACGAGCAACTAGCTCTGGTTCATGCAGGCAAGGGAACGAATTTAGGATTTACAAAGCCCCACTAATTGCCTGCGCAGTGTGTAAAACTGGCGCAGTTCGGATGAAAATAAAAAATGAGAATAATTAAAAAATTTTCAAGACCTAAGGGAGGGAAATCAGAATGGATATCGACTTGCGGTTAGCAGTGGTTTTATTGCCGCTTATTGTGGCAGCGAGTTGGGCATTGTTTAACATTGCTCCAGCAGCAATTAAACAAATCCAAGGTTTCTTGAGCCGATAGTAAACGACATTCAGCATCTCCGCCAAGGAGTAGTAGGTAGGGTGGGCATTGCCCACCCAGCTAATGCTGCTTAGCAAGCCAAAACCTGCTAGTCTTTCCCCTTGTCTTCTTCGGGAGAGAAAGAAGTTGCTTACTTAAATGGTTCCAGCTGATCTAGACGCAACCAGATATTCGGAGTCGGCACTTGGCCAAACTTGACAAGTGCGAAATCTCCTCGTAAGTCTAAAACCTCACCCTTGGTTTCAAACAGATAAGGCGGAAAGCGGGTGTCACTGGCTTGAGCTTCTAGACTATTTGCCAACTTCTCGCGGATAGCGCGGACTAAATCGCCCTTTTTAACTGCCATAAGTTAATCTGTACAAATCTTTGAATCTTATTCAGATTTTAAGACTGTTGAGGGGACATCAGGCGCATCAGAAAATATGTAGCGAACCACTCCCCCTGCTCCGTATTCAAACCAGATTGAGGGCTAAAGCTGGCACTGGGGGCAGAAGTGAGATGATCGCCCTGCTAATTTCCGGCGGACAATCGGAGTGGTGCAAACTCGACAGGCATCACCAGTACGGTTATATACCCAAGCGATACCGCCGTAATGACCGTTTACACCTTGCACGTTGAGGAAATTGCTGAAAGTTGTTCCACCAGCGTCAATAGATGCTTGCAAAACTTGGATGATTGCTGTTCTCAAACGTCCGATTTGCTCGCTTGTCAAGTTGGCACAGAGAGTTTCTGGTCGAATACGACTAAGAAACAGCGCTTCATCGGCATAGATATTGCCCAACCCAGCTACAATTGCCTGATCCAGTAAGGCCGTTTTGATCGGGCGTCGGCGATTTTGTAACTGCTTGGTGAGATATTCGATAGAAAATTCAGGTGAAAAGGGTTCTGGTCCCAAATTCTGCAAGCCAGTGATGATGCTTTCAGGCAGGGTTGCTGGTGGAACCCACCACATCTGACCAAAGGTGCGCTGATCGACAAAACGTAATTCCTGGGTTTCTCCAAAGAACAAGCGCACGCGGCTGTGTTTCTGTAACGGCTGATCTCGATTTAACCACAGCATCTGACCAGTCATCCGCAAATGGACACCCAACCAACCAGATGGTTGTAGAGTTGTGAGTCCCATCGCCACTCGCGTCCCTACAAGTTCTGCTAGTAAATATTTGCCGCGTCTGTGCCAGTGGGCGATCGCACTTCCCCTCAGCCCAGCTAAAAAATCGACAGCAGAAAGAGGGTAGGCAATGGTGCGTGCTAGCAACACATCCCCACCCCCAACTTCCTTGTTTAGGGTCACTTGATTGAGACCCCGTTTTACAGTTTCAACTTCAGGCAACTCAGGCACAACTTAACGCTGTTCAGTCCCTTGATTAGGATCGCCTTCTACAAGTCCCCGATCGCCCGCAGGTGTTGGTTGCCCACTACCCGTCTTCCGAGTGCGTTCGTCAAGGGTCGTTTGCTTACCACCAGAAGCTGCTGTTGAGCCTTTGGCTTTGGGTCCTGCAACTTCTACTACCTCATCCTGGCCAAAGTTGTTGGTATTGACACCAGCGTAGTTGACCTTTTCAAAGCGGACAATCACTGGGTATTTGATGCCGCTTTGGTCTACAGAAGCAACGGTTCCCACATCTTGAAACCAGTATGACTCTTTCCGGAGAATCCGAACTTTTGAACCACGTTGAACCATAACTCTTGATCACCTTGGGTTATTTAGCTTCAGAGTACTACTTGCGTCGTACTCACTGATAACACTAGACTTTAAGTTTTATTAATGGTCAATCCACCGCACTCGGACGAATTGTGCTGGATGCCCCCAGATATCAGATGTGGCTCTAATGTCTTCAACTGCCAAATTGAAAGGAATTGCCGTTGTTAGATAGCGTTGAGCAAGATTACCTAAATCGGGTGTTAACTGAGCTGCTGCTGTGGCAGCAATACCCAAACCCAAGATTTGCTCAATAGGACTACGAGGCACGAGCAGATGGATACCCAAAGCCAGTCCAGCCGCTACAAATATTCCTACCGATGAATTGGTACCGCAACGGGGATGCACAGCCAAATCCCATTCACCACTGGTAATGCGATGCAGGGCAATGGGAACCGCACTGTGTAAATCAGATAGCCTCACTTGGCCATAAAGGTAAAATCCGTGATCCGTGGACAGCCCCCCTAGTTGATCGTTGTCCTGTTGGCGAGTGAAACCAGAAACGCCAGATCTGGCGTTTCTGGTTTCACTCAGAACCCAAACTGTAGCATGTTCCAATGCGTGAACCTGCCGCAGCATTAGGATTTCCTTTAACCCAGGCACAAAGTTCATCTGCCTAAGTAAATCAGCGTCTTGTGTCGGCTGAGGGGCGGTAAAATCAAAGTTCCAGAGGTCGCTAGTATGTGATGAAGCAGAAGCAGTCATCATGGCAACACCACTCCACTAAGTAGATTGATGAATTTGGCTTCCTTCAACTTTAGCGTTTAGATTAACAAATCGTTCTGCACTAAGGGAACTACAAAACGTAAATTACCCACTTCCTGCATCTAACACGGGTATCAAATTCGGCTTCCCCAACGATTGAATACTTTTTTCCGTGGAAGTCCCAAGCGTATTCCACGCCTAAAGGCAGTGCGATTTCGCGATCCAGAGCCAAAGTTACCAGAGGCGAGCAATGCAGGCAAAATTTTGGCCCAGATGATTGTCTGCTAAAAACTATTGGATTGGGGCGATCGCCTGTAAAATCTGGTCGCTTTGCACAGAGCACTTTGAGAAAGTTGGACTTTATATCTGAAGGCGAATTGA
>CAZZWA010000097.1:7183-15539 GCA_964657555.1 uncultured Microcoleus sp. | reverse complement strand
GGACAGTTGGTTATTGTATGTGATTCAAGTGAGAAGCGCTATAACCCAAAATTAACGCTAGTAATTTCAATGCCAGCGTGTCAGACTTAATGATTTTGGCGTTCAGCATTGACAATCACTTAATCTTGCCAATTTTCCGACCAATATCCTCAATTTGGACATAGTTAGAGTTCTGGGTGGGAATAAACTTTTTAGCCTGAAAGAGGTCGAGAATTTCCTTTTCCTCCGGCACGCTGGGGTCTAATTTCAAAAAGGCATTCTGCAATTTCTTGACAAAATCCTCGCCGTAGCGCTTTTTAACATTGGGGTGAATTACCCAGTGGTAGTCGTAGTAAGCAGGTGTTTGCCAGAGAACTTCCACCTGATTTAGGTCTACTTCTTGGGATTTGACTCGCTTTTGCCAAACGCTTTCGTTCACAGCGCCGACATCATAGGTGCCTGCTTCCACTAATTTGATCGTCTTGTCATGATCGCCGGAAAAGCCGACTTGGCCTTTGAAATCTTCAAGTTTGAGACCAGCTTGTTGCAGAAAGTATTGCGGCATCAAACGCCCCGACGTTGAAGATTCACTGCCAAAGGTGAAAGTATGGCCTTTGAGTTCCTGAAGACCGGAGATGTTTTTAAATGGAGAGAGTCCGCTCTTTTTGTTGGCAATAAACAGGCTGTGGAATTTTTCATCTACGTCGCGCTGAGCGATCGCCTCCGCACTAGGCACTTGTAACCGCGCCTGGACGCCAGTCAATCCTCCAAACCAAACTAGTTCTAAGTCACCCACTTTGAAGGCGGTCACAGCTGCTGTGTAGTCTGTGACCGGCTTGTATTTCACTGACACACCCAGTTCTTTTTGTAGATAGCTCGCTAGTTTGTCGTACTGACGCTGTAATTTTTGCGGATCTTGGTCTGGAATCGCACCTATTGCTAGAGGTTTGGCCTCGGTGCCACCAGTTGGGGAACTTCCAATAGGCTTGGGCGAACAAGCCACTAGAGGTAGCAACAGCAGCAACAGACAGGACAACGCAACTTTTTTGATCGCCAAATTAGATTTCATTTCTACTGACAAAGCAATACTAACGACACCCGTGCTTGCTTGACTACACATTGATCAGCAATTAGTTGATGCAAAATGAGAGTCATGTCAGTAATTCTCACACATAATTACTGGTCTATAAACCTATATTTACTGCCAATTTTACCGGGATTGCTCGGACAAAATGGGTTTGGTTAAATAAATTGAGCAAGCAATTTGCTCAAATTTGACTTATGTGAGGTAGAGTATGTGGCGATCACTGTAGTCAATCACCAAAGGAAGCTGAGTTTTGCACAGAGGCGATATTGCCTAGTGCTTGTTGGTAGTTGTGAATATCACCTTGCTGGCGGAATAGGTTTGCAGCTGCCTGTAAATCAGCAACCACTTGCTTAGAGTCCAGATCAGCTCTTCCGATGACCCTGGCAATCTGATAACGGACGAGACCCCGCTTGACAAATGCTTCAGCCTTGTGAGGATTGAGGCGCAGCGCCTGGTTAAAGTCTTCAATTGCGCCTAGATAGCCTTTATAAATGTCTCCTCTAGATTGAGCAAGCTTGTAGCGGACAATACCCCGTTTGACATAAGCTTCGGCATATTTAGGATTGAGACGCAATGCCTGGTTAAAGTCTTCAATTGCTACCTCGAATTCCTGGTCAGGGTTGGTATTATAATGTGCAATTTCGTAGCGGGTAATACCTCGATTGACATAAGCATCGGCATTGTTGGGCTCTAGATGCAGTGCTTGACTAAAGTCTTCACTTGCTCCCCAATAGTCTCTGAGGCTGTAGCGGCCCCTACCTCGGTCAACATAAGCTTTGGCATCGTTGGGATTGCGATACAGTAATTGATTAGACTTCTCAATCTCTATCTGATAGTCTTTGGAGGTTAACTGAGTATCACCTTGGTTATTTTGGACTAAGGAATCTGTTTTGCTAGAAGCAACACGAGCGTTCGCCAGAAAATAATTAGAGCTAGTTTCTGAGGCAAAACTCAGGTTGTGTGTACTATTTAATGACTTTAATAATCCACACATACCTAAAAATAAGCTAATCCCAAGAGGGATAAATCTCTTATGCGCCAGTATCTTCGCGAGTATAGGCTTTTGTGTCGGTCCCGTGGGAGTGGGAGGATGCAGCAATAGAACCTTTCTGCCGCTGATCAACTGGCTGGATCTCTTTGAGGGTTTAGGTTGCAGGTGCTGTCCGTTTTGCACCACTAGCCATGACGGGAATGGGTCGCGTCCGCCCAAGGCTAGAGTGCGATCGCACCACGGGCAACTATTGAGATGCTTGCCGTAGCGATGCTGGTTGTTAGCAGCACAGATGATCAGCTCCTTTTCCGCTTCCGCAAGTGCATCTTGCCAATGCTGAGCAGTGGGACGAAGCTCAGGGTTTTGATGACCGTCCTCAAAGCAGCGCACGAACAGTTGAGCCAGCGTAGGATGTAGAATTTCCCAAGGCGGTGCAATCTGTGCAGGCACATAGGGCACCCGTCGCTTTTTTGTGTGAGGAAAATGTCCGGCAGCAATACGTGCTTCGTAGGACGGAGGGTCTCCTGGGCCTTGAAAAATACCGGAAAATGGGTGGGTACCTTCCATCAACAGTTGAAAAATTAGCACGGCTAACCCAAACAGGTCATGTTCAGGGGTGCGATCTAAGTTAGTAAAACTCTTGCCCTGTAATTCAGGTGGGGTAAACTCAGACTTACCTACCGGGCAACGGTAGACGATGCCAGTGCGTGGGTCGGGAACTTGAAAGGAGTCGGTATCTACCAACGTTACCAATGCCGTGTTACTGGCAAGGATATTAGACTCATTCACGTCTCCAATGCAGTAGCCACGGGCGTGTAGGGCACCCATGGCAGCAGCGAGATTGCGTGCAGTGCGGTGCAGGTAGAGATAGTTGAACAATGGGCAATGTTGGCGGCGGGTTTTAGGGTTGTAAAAGTCAAGGATAGGGCGCATGCCCATAACACGGGGCATTAGGAAGCCAACGATCCGAGCCTGAGAGGAATTCTTCGTAAAACTATCTACCTGCTCCCCTAGTAAAGCGGTGCGCCCCTTGCTTTTCTTCTCGCTTGAAGCAACTAGTAAGTCAACAGGCCAAGCTATAGAAATGTGCCCTTGCCCCGCCGTTGGGTTATCTGGCGGATTAGTCAGCATGGCCATGAGTTTGTTGGTGTGCGCGTCTGTCGGTTGGTGATAGACCTTCGCTACCAATGTCTGATCTTGCTTAAGTGCATATATACGCGCCTCGCCTCCATAACCGAGAGGCATAGTCGCGTTAGGAATAATAATTTGAGAGTTGGATAGACGTTGCAATTCCATGGCTTCATGTAAAGGCGGGTATACAAATAATTTCGCCGTCCCTTTAGCACTCTAGTTAAACTCGCCGCTACAGCAGAGTTGCCAACAAGAGCGTCAAATCATCATCCGTCCGTTCCGCGAGTCGGTCTGAGCGGAGGAATGCTGCGAGTTGCTCTTTTGCCTCAGCCTCATTTGTAACATCAGCTACAAAATTGAATAGGGGGGAAAAGAACGGCTTGTGGGGTGTGTCTGAGGGAGATTTCAGCGCCAGCATTTGCAGCCCATCAGAAAGGATAGCAACATTTGCTGCCGTCCCATGCCACACGCTGACCTGTGCTGTCTCTAGGGCATTAGGCGAGACCAGGAAAGTTGTCTGGTTGACGTATTCTCCCCCCTGCGGTGTCGTAAGTGCGATCAGATTACCTGTCACATCGCCCACCACTGCGACCCCATCACCCACTTGGGCAACGGCCACAAGTTCCGGTGCAGCGATCGCGATAATTAAGGTTGTTGCTAAATCCCGTGCTGTTACCTCGCAGGCGATCGCTTCAGCTTCGACAGATGTCTTGGCAGCTGCCAAAGCTTCAGTAAGGAGCAATTTCCAGTCTTCTTCGTCCTTGGGTATGTGCCTAGCCCCTACCCCGTCGGATAGAGTAGGATGTGCATGCAGGGGGCCTCGCTCTCGTTCAAGATCGAGAATCCCTTCTGCGTTAAGCATTTCTGCTCTTAAGC
The DNA here is from genome assembly GCA_964657555.1 of uncultured Microcoleus sp. Classification (GTDB taxonomy): domain Bacteria; phylum Cyanobacteriota; class Cyanobacteriia; order Cyanobacteriales; family FACHB-T130; genus CAZZWA01. The sequence goes on along the minus strand of CAZZWA010000097.1, from coordinate 11,475 downwards.
AGACTGTTTCTATGGCCGTTTGAGCAGCAACAATTGCCCCTACTTTCCCCAACATTGCTGAACCAGCACCATCAGCCACTGCTGCTACCAAAATAGTCTCTGACAATTTCTTCCAGTAATGGGCATCTTGACAAAGCTGCTTCACTTTCTCATGACTGGTGCCGCAAACCGACGCTCCTACTACCCGCCACGATGTCAAGGTACTGAGGCGTTGGGGTGATGGAGTAACGCTGCTCCGCTCCTCTGCTCCTGTGCTCATTAAATCGTTCCCCACCCTACAGGTGGCAGAGCTACTTGCTCGTCAACTTTTGACTGAGAAACTGCTGACATACTCGCTGAGAGCCAGAGGAATAATTCTGTAAAGTTTAGTCCATTCAGCTTGATAGGAGTGCGTACTGCGATTTGACCTAAGCGCTGCATGTTTGCCCCCTCTACCCCTACTGTAAAGAAAGCAACACGCTTGTTGGCTTCATCTTCCTTGAGCCGCTGTGTCGCTTGCTCTACAAGATTATCTGGCTCTCCTTGTGGTTCGCCATCGGTAATCATAAATACCCATGGACGGTAATAAGCCACCCCGTTAGCGCGATACTGAGCTTTGCGAGATTGAAGTAAATCCAGCGCACTGTAAATTGCCGTGCCTATGCGAGTCAGTCCCTGGGCTGACAGCGTTGGTGGCTCAAACTCGTCAGCAGTCACAAAGTCTTGAACTACACTTACCATACTATCAAACGCGATCACCGCTACCTCAACTCGCCGTGAGGCAAGCGGGTGTTTAATCAGATCCTCCTTAAAGGTTTTTAATCCTTCATTCAAAGCGTTGATCGGCACCCCTTGCATAGAGCCAGAGGTGTCTAGTAAGAGAATACAAGGGCAACGTGGCTCTGGGTTCTCAGCAAACTCTACGACTTCATCAAGTTTCAGTGTGTCAGGCATAGCTTCTTGTATTATTTTGTCAGTAGGTGAAATATGTTTGGTAAACTAACTTCAAAACAGTTTTTTGTGCAGCTATCGGCTTTTATTAATCCAATTTGCCACCTCTAATGAATGCATCATCAGAGGCAACAACCGTCAAAATCACGTAGGAATCACAACATTTACCATTCTTCAACAAGAAGAAAGACCTTCTTATAGAAAGAATACCGAAAAAATAGGGAGCGTTTTTAAATTTTAAACTAAGAATACCACTCTTTCATAAAGCTTATCTAAAGCAATTTATTTCCTACTTTTCCTATTTTTTTCCAGTAATCTAGGGTAAATCCTACTTTTCCTACCTTTCCTACTTTGTAGAAAAGGCTCTAAAGTCTTAAAATTAGAGATCCGGGCAACTACTGTCTAGAAAAATGCTCAGATTCATAAATATAGTAATTTCATGAAGATTCCATAAAGAGTTGATGAAGATTATATAAAGACACTGAATATATACTTGGAAGAGGGATGTAATATCGTGACTTATACTTAAAATAAGTAAATGAAGTTACAGCCAAGGAATGCTTGGTTGAATTAGTCGCTATGTGCAAGTGTTGTATTAATGTCATTTTTGTGTATCTTCCTCTACCTTTAAAAACTAAATGGCTAGACGTGGAACTTTCCAAAAACTCCGTCCCCTTAGTTTGTTAGAACACTTATCTAGTTGTTATGACAATGCTTATTTACAAATATTTAGTAACTCAGTTTCCTGGTCGGTATACCTAGAACAGGGAAAAGTTATCTATGCTTCTCATTCAGTTGACCCGTTTGAGCGACTTGAGCGTCATTTACGTCGCCTAGATAGTCAAGATTCAATTAATTGCTTTGACATTGAAACCCTCACGCAACTGCGCCTGATCTTTGATACTGGTTTAGAAAATCAGTTAATTCAAAATCCTGATTATGAAGCTATTTGCTGGCTAGTCAATCAGCAGTATCTTAACCCTAAACAAGCAGCAACACTAATAGAGGAGTTGGTCAAAGAAGTTATTGAGACATTTCTGTTAGTGAAAGCAGGCACCTATGAATTTAGGTATCAACTGGATACCGTACCTAAATTGTGTAGGCTCGATTTACCACCTCTAGTGGAATATTGTCAAAAGCAATTACAGGGTTGGCAATCTCTAGGGCCTCAGATCTGGTCTCCCTATCAGCGCCCTTACTTTTTGACGAGAGATAGAGACCAACAGCAACTTTTACCAGAGCCGCATCAGAAATTTAGCACTATTTTAAAGGGGTTCAGTTTCCGCCGTCTTGCAGTTTTGCTAAATCAAAATGAACTGCAACTGGCTCAAAGCTTACATCCATATATAATGAAGGGGATTGTTTTACTATATGAACCATTATCTCCATTTGATCAATTACCAAGGACATTTGATCAATTACCAGAGCCACTAGAGCAATTAGAAGATTCGTTTAAGCAACTAGCCAGAATTCCTCCTCAAGCTAGCGAATCAGTTCAAAATCTAGATAGACGAAATGGCAGTGCTACAGATCAATCACTAGATCTGCTTAATTATTCAGTAAAACCAGTTGAGAACCTAGAAAAACTCAATGGTGTTAATACTGAAACTAGAACAGCTAGTCATTTAGCTGAGATAGAGGATGCTCCCGTTGCTGAAAAAGTATATACTATTGTTTGTGTAGATGATAGTCCCACAATATTACAGGAAATTCGTTACTTTTTAGACGATGAAAACTTCTCAGTTTTTACGGTTAACGATCCTGTGAAAGCCTTGATGCAAATTGTCCGGCATAAGCCAGATTTAATTTTGCTTGATGTCAGAATGGCCAACATTGATGGATATGAGCTATGTCGTCTTCTACGGAATCACTCACTGTTTAAGCAGACACCAATTATTATGGTGACAGGAAATACAGGAATTATTGATAGAGTTAAAGCCAGAATTGTAGGAGCATCAAGCTATTTGACGAAGCCTTTTACTAAATCTGACTTACTGAAAATTATATTTAAATATTTAACTTAATTGAAAGGAGCATCAGGAATGAGCACAGTTTTAGTAGTTGAAGACACCCTATCAGAACTACATTTATTAAGTACTTATCTACAAGAAAGCGGTTATACAGTGATAGTTGCTACAGATGGCAGAGATGCACTGAATAAGGCTGTAAATCAAAAACCTGATGCTGTTGTGACTGATGTAGTGATGCCCGGAATGAGTGGGTTTGAGCTATGCCGCAAACTTAAAAAAGATCCAGTTACCGAACAAGTGCCCATCATTATTTGCAGCTCAAAAAATCAAGAAATAGATAAGCTGTGGGGGATGAAACAGGGGGCGAATGTCTATTTAACTAAGCCGTTTACCCGAGAGGAATTAGTTCGTGCTGTTAGATCTGTTGTGACTTAAGTTATGAATATTTCTCAACTTACACTCCAGCAACCTCACCTGAACCAAAACCAGGAGGATGCTTACGTTACATTTCAGCTTGATCAACAAACACCTGCTGTTTTGGCCATGAAGCATGCGCAAGAGGTGCTAGTTGTTCCAGTTGGGCGCATTACTCCCATGCCTAACATGCCTGAGTGCGTGTTGGGATTGTTGAATCGGCACTCGAGAGTGCTATGGGTAATTAACTTAGCGCAGATGCTAAAGCTACAACCCATCGCTCCCATTACCCAGCAGTACACCATAGTTATTATCAAAGTAGGACAAGTTCCTTTAGGTTTAATTGTGCAGGAAGTTCAAGGTGTAATGCGGTTTAAGCATGATTCTGTTCAATCTTCGCCTGGAATTATCCCCTCAAATATAGCTCCATATTTAGAAGGATGTATTCTGCAACAGAAACAAATATTGTTGGTATTAAAAGCTGAGGCAATTGTGAATTCGCCTCTATTACACGAACAATAAGAAGTGAATGGTTAATAGCTAAACGTTAGGAGAAATAAACCAGGAATAGAGTTTTTTCAACTTTGACTTGAGGATTTTGACTTTAAATATGGAATCAACTCTAAATAGTGAGATTAACCCCATGCTCAATCAAGGCATGGTTATGAGTAGCAATTATGATCTGCGCCTTGTAGCATTGTCCATTGTCATTGCAGTTCTAGCTTCATACACTGCTCTCGATCTGGCCGGACGGGTAACAGCAGCGCGGGAAAAAGCAAAACGGCATTGGTTAATTGGCGGCGCGATCGCCATGGGAATCGGCATCTGGTCGATGCACTTTGTGGGCATGCTGGCTTTCAGTATGGGGGGGATGCCGATTACCTATAACGTGCCTGTTGTGGCCGTTTCGATGCTGGTGGCAGTTGTTGCCTCTTTCGGTGCACTTTCTCTGGCAAGTCAACCAGTTTTGACCCAGGG
>CAZZWA010000097.1:0-7083 GCA_964657555.1 uncultured Microcoleus sp. | reverse complement strand
TGCTTTTGCAGTAACACAGGCCACTAATTTTTCCCTAACTTGGCTAGCTATTGCCATTAGCATCGCTACTCTGATCATCCTGTGTCTCGCCCTGATCACCTCTTTTGTCGATCAACGCATGGCTGCCCAAGCTACGCTTTTAGAACGGCAAGGAATCGAAGTCAACCGAGTCCAACTATTTTCAGATGTTACCCTGCGGATTCGTCAATCTCTCAATCTGGAAGATATCCTTAAAACTGCAGTTAGAGAAATTCGCAAAGCAATTCATACAGATCGAGTCGTTATCTATCGCTTTGACTCGGACTGGAAGGGGACTGTAGTTGCTGAATCCGTTGCTTCTGGTTGGACTAAAGCACTAGATGAACAAATAGACGACCCCTGCTTTAGAGAACGTCATGTTAAACAGTATGAAGAGGGTAGGGTACGGGCCATTGATAACATCTACCAAGCAGGTTTGACAGATTGTTACATCAAGACCTTAGAAAGATTTGAAGTCCAGGCAAATCTGGTTGCGCCAATTCTCCAAGACAACCATTTAATCGGTTTACTAATTGCTCACAACTGCTCAGCACCGCGTACTTGGCACCAGTCTGAAGTTGATTTATTCTCGCAGCTAGCAATTCAGATTGGATTTTCCATAGACCAAGCATATCTCTTAGAGCAGCAAGAAGCTACAGCTAAGCAAGCACAGCTATTTACTGATATTACCCTGCGGATTCGGGAATCTCTCAACTTAGGCGATATCCTCAAAACCGCAGTTAAAGAAGTGCGGCGAGCCCTCCTGACTGACCGAGTCATCATCTATAGGTTCGACTCCGACTGGAAAGGAACTGTGATCGCCGAGGCAGTTGGTGCTGATTGGACTCAAGCTCTAGATGAAAAAATAGATGATCCCTGTTTTAGAGAGCATCATATCAAAAAGTACGAAGAGGGAAGGTTCTCTGCCACCAATAACATTTACCAAGCAGGTTTGACAGATTGTCATATCAAGACTTTAGAAAGATTTAACGTAAAGGCAAATCTGGTGGCACCCATTCTCAACGGTGGGCAGTTGCTGGGTTTACTCATTGCTCATCATTGCTCAGAACCACGGAATTGGCAGCAGCCTGAGATTGATTTATTTAAGCAGTTAGCAGTTCAAATTGGATTTGCTCTTGACCAAGCAACGCTCTTGGAACAGGTAGAAAAAGCACGTCAAGCAGCAGAAGTGGTTTCGAGAGAGCAACGTCAACAAAAAGAAGCACTCCAACGCCAATTAATGGAACTACTTAGCGATGTTGAAGAGGCATCCAGAGGCAACTTAACTGTTCGTGCTGAAGTGACAGCAGATGAAATTGGTACAGTCGCTGACTTTTTCAATGCCATCATTGAAAGCTTGCGGCAGATCGTCAAGCAAGTGAAAACAGCTGCTACCCAGGTGAATATTTCCGTTGGGGAAAACGAAGGTGCCATCCGCCAACTTGCTGATGAAGCGCTCAAACAAGCCGAAGATACTATCCGCATCCTCGATTCAGTAGAGCAAATGACGCTGTCGATTCAAGCAGTGGCAGATAACGCCCGTCAAGCCGCAGAGGTGGCCCGCACAGCTTCTGCCACCGCTGAAGCAGGAGGAATAGCAATGGATCGCACAGTAGCCAGTATCTTCAACTTGCGAGAGACAGTTGCAGAAACAGCCAAAAAGGTGAAGCGTCTGGGTGAATCTTCTCAACAAATCTCCAAGGTTGTTTCTCTGATTAACCAAATTGCCCTGCAAACAAACGTGTTAGCCATCAATGCTAGTATTGAGGCTGCAAGAGCAGGTGAAGAAGGTCGCGGTTTTGCAGTGGTTGCTGAAGAAGTCGGTCAACTAGCAGCTCAATCATCCACAGCAACTAAAGAAATTGAACAGATTGTGGAAACCATCCAACTAGAAACCAGCGAAGTGGTGAGGGCCATGGAACTGGGAACCCAGCAGGTCATTGAAGGAACCTATCTTGTCAAAGATACTAAAGCTAGCTTAGAGCAGATTCTGGATGTATCTCGCCAAATCGACCAACTTGTGCAATCAATCTCTACCGCGACCGTCTCTCAGGCTCAGACTTCTCAAGCTGTGGCTAACTTGATGAAGGAGATTGCTAAAGTCTCTGCCTCTACTTCCGAATCTTCTGGCCAAGTTTCTAGATCTCTACAACAAACTGTGGAAGTAGCGCGACAGTTGCAGTCATCTGTCGGTGTGTTCAATGTTGGCACTCAAGACTAAAATCATACCCAACGAGCTACTCAATAGACGGTAATCGTATGAATGATAGAAGTCAGAAGGATGCAACGAGTATTGAGGGCCACCAGAGCAATCCGCAGATAACGAAGACGTCTGCGCCACCAGCAAAACCATTACCCAGTCTGGCTCAGACTCAGGAACACAAACCTTCTTTACTACAACAGTTCTATAACCTGCCGATTAGTCATAAACAGGTAATTGCTTTGATTACCTGTCAACTTCTATCGATAGTAGGACTGGGTCTTGGGGCGATATTGATTATTACTCAAGGTTGGCGATCGCAACTGCGCGATCAAGCCACATCAGAAGTCGCTGTTACAGAAAGTAACTATGATGTCAAAGTTAATCAAATAGGCTCTGGGTTTCGCGGTCAATCAGATAACATTGCCATTATTGAAGCTACTAGAGCCTATCAGTCAAGCAAGACTTTGAAGCCTGATTTGCGGGAGCAGGTTAGGCAGATCCTCAAGAATGAAGTTAATGCTCGTCAAATTGAATATGCCACCTTAGTTGGGAAGGATTTACGCATTATTGCTAATGCTAACACAAATCGGGAAGGAGAAGTTTTTAATCCCAATAACTTAGTCAGTGAGGTTTTAACTAACCCTAAGCAAATTAAAACCAGTGCAATTGTTAGTTGGGCTGAACTAAGTAGAGAAAATCCGCCAATACCCGCCAAATGGCTTTTACCAGATGGCTTCGCCAATCAAGATGTCTTGATCCGTTACACAGTCACACCAGTCCAAGAGCCAAACACAAAAATTACAATCGGAGCTTTAGTTACGGGAGACATTGTCAATGGCAAATTTCCGATTGTTAAGGGAACTTTAAAGACTTTCAAGGGAGGCTATAGCGCTGTTTATTTACAAAAACCATCGGGTAAATTTGCCTTGGCTACAGCGTTAGACCAAGGGAATGCCTCTGATCTAAATGAGGCTAAACTCAATGTAGCACTGAGCGATACCTCTCTACTAACAGCAGCAGCAGCAGCTCGGGGACAGGTAGTCACCAAACGGATGGCTATAGGAAACCGTACCTATACGATGGCTGCTAAGGGTATTAATAATAAAATTACTGAAGATGTTAGTGAGCCTGTGCCTGCATCTAATCAGCAGTCCGTCGCTATTTTGGTGCGGGGAACTCCAGAAACTGCTCTTAGCAGTCTGCTCACCGAAAGTTTGCTGCAAGAATTAGTAATATTACTCCTAGCACTGATAGTGACTGGGATTTGGGCAATCTTGCTCAGGAAGGCAATTATTAAACCTATTAAACAGCTAGAGCAGGTCACTAAAGAATTTACGTTAGGCGATCGCCAAGTACGAGCCGAGGTTTTTGCTGCCGATGAAGTTGGTCAGTTGGCTGTCAGTTTTAACGAAATGGCTGACAACATTGTCACCTCCGAAGCAGCTTTAGCAGAACAAGCTCATCAACAAGAAGCCGAAGCTAAACGATTACAACTATTGGCGGAAATTACCCTCAGCATTCGTCAGTCTCTTAACTTAGAAGAAATTTTCCAAACAACTGTTAAAGAAGTCCGAACAGCATTTCATACAGATCGAGTCGTCATTTATCGCTTTGACTCAGACTGGCAGGGAGCTATTGTCGCTGAATCGGTTGGTGCTGGTTGGACTCAAGCGTTAGGTGAAATAATAGACGACCCCTGCTTTAGAGAGCATCAAATCAAAGCATATGAACAGGGTAGGGTTCGGGCCACCAGTAACATCTACCAAGCAGGTTTGACAGATTGTCACATCAAGACACTGGAACGATTTGAAGTCAAGGCAAGTTTAGTTGCACCAATTGTCAAAGAGCGCCAGCTTTTAGGCTTGCTGATTGCTCATCATTGCTCAGTGCCGCGTGTTTGGCAACAGCCGGAAATTGATTTATTCGCGCAATTAGCAGTTCAAGTGGGATTTGCCTTAGATCAGGCAAATCTCTTAAAACAGGTAGAAAAAGCACATCAAGAAGCTGAAGTTGTTTCGAGTCAACAACGTCAACAAAAAGAAGTGCTCCAGCATCAATTGGTCAAACTGCTTGATGATGTTGAACAAGCCTCTAGCGGCGATTTAACAGTTCGTGCTGAAGTGAGTGTAGGTGAAATTGGCACAGTAGCTGACTTTTTCAATGCGATCATTGAAAGCCTGCGGCAAATTGTCACGAATGTGAAAACAGCAGCTGCCCAAGTCAACGTTTCCATTGGGGAAAATGAAGGTGCCATCCGCCAACTTGCCGACCGAGCTTTCCAACAGACCGAAGAGATTACCCGCACCCTTGATTCAGTAGAGCAGATGACAAGTTCGATTCAATCAGTGGCAGATAACGCACGACTCGCTGCTGAGGTGGCTCGCACTGCCTCTAATACTGCCGCAGCTGGCGGGACAGCAATGGATCTAACAGTACAAAATATCTTAGGTTTGCAAGAAACCGTTACAGAAACAGCCGAAAAGGTAAAGCGCCTTGGGGAATCTTCAAAAGCAATTTCCGAGGTCGTTTCCACAATTAACCAAATTGCCATTCAGACAAACTTGTTAGCCATCAAAGCCAGTATTGAGGCGGCGAGAGCGGGTGAAGAAGGTCGCGGTTTTGCAGTGGTTGCTGAAGAAGTGGCTCAACTGGCCACTCGCTCTACTACAGCTACTAAAGAGATTGTCCAGATTGTGGAAAATATCCAGATGGGAACTAGTGAAGTTGTGAGGGCAATGGAACTGGGAACCCAGCAGGTAGTTGAGGGGACGGACTTAGTCAAAGATGCTAGAGCTAGTCTAGGGCAAATTTTAGACGTGTCTCGCCAGATCGACCAATTAGTGCAATCGATCTCGAACGCCACCGTGTCTCAAGCTCAGACTTCTCAATCTGTCACTAATTTGATGAACGAGATTGCTCAAGTCTCTGCACATACTGCCAATTCTTCTCGCTTAGTGTCTAGCTCTTTAGCACAAACCGTAGAAGTAGCGCGGCAGTTGCAAGAGTCTGTTGGTGTATTCAAAATAGAGGCTCAAGACTAAAACTATGCCAGAGAATAAAGAACAGGAAATTCGGCTGCAATTTCTAGAAGAAGCACAGGAGTACCTGAACATCATCGAAGCAGCAATCCTAGGATTAGCTACTGCCGAAATTAGTAGCCGGGACATGGATGCTTTGCTAAGAGCCGCTCATTCGATTAAAGGTGGTGCAGCAATGATGGGGTTTGAAACAATGAGCCATTTGTCTCATCGTCTGGAAGATTTTTTCAAAGTTTTAAAGTTGCAGCAACACAGCCTGGATGCTGATCTGGAAACCCTGCTACTAGCTGGGGTCGATTGCTTGAGGCAGCTGATTGTCCTCAATCGCCAGGGTACGGATGCTGACGAACAATGGCTAGACAGCTATGTCAATCCCGTCTTCGATCATCTGTATCAGCGTCTTGGCCAGCCTGCGCCTGGGAACGCGACGATGCTGTTGCCAGAAGATGGGCAGGAGGGCATGATAGCCATGATCTTTGAAACTGAAGTAGAAGGATGCCTGCAACGTCTAGAATCTGTTTTGGCACACCCAGAACAACCCTGCTTATTGGAAGAAGTCTCCATTATGGCCCAGGAGTTAGGTGGCTTGGGCGAAATGCTACAACTTAATGCTTTTACCAAGTTGTGTGAGTCTATTATTCAACACCTAGAAGCCAATCCCGATCGCTTTTCTGAGATTGCCAAGAGTGCTTTACAATCATGGCGGCGATCGCAAGCTTTAATAGCAGTGGGTCAAGTCGCTCAACTTCCAGAGCAGATAGACTTTGTGAACAACATAGCCCCGGCAACAGTGGCAGTGGCTCCCAAAGCAGATATAGCAGATGAGTTATCTGCTGTACCAACCGAGAACCCATCTGTGACATCTTGTCCTCTCCCGGTTGCCACCTCCGACTTGTTATCAGAATTCAAACTAGAGTCTTCTCCGTTTACAGATTTAAAAGAAAATCAGGAAAATACAGTTCGCGTTCCCATCAAGCAGCTCGATCAGATCAATGATTTATTTGGGGAACAAACCATTCAGCGCCATGGTATAGACTTACATCTAGGGCGTTTGCGCAATTTAGTCAGAATTCTCTCTTCAAGGGTTCGCGTACTGCGACAATCCCATACTCACTTTCAAAGTGCCTATAGTAAAGCGATCAATAACGCGGCTGATTCAGCTGTAGCACCTTTAACAGAGCCAAGACCGCAAGTCTATCAGAGCAGGGAATTCTCCTATGAAGATGCACTTGCATCAATGGAGACTAATAGCAATGGGTTTGCCAATAGAACTGAAAATCTCTACTCAGCGGGTCTTCATGAAATAGACAGTTTGGCAGACCTGCACTCGCTGTCTGACAAATTATTAGAAGCTATTGTGCGGATTCAGGAAGTGACAGATGATGTCGATCTTACCTTAGAAGATACCGATCAAACGGTTGGCGAACTCAACCGGACAGCCAAGCAGTTGCAAACAAGTCTAACCCAGGTGCGGATGCGCCCCTTATCCGATCTCGTAAGCAGGTTCCCGAGAGCCTTGCGAGAACTGTCTATACAGTATGGCAAAAAGGTTGAACTTAAAATTCATGGGGGTAATACTCTAATTGACCGTACCATCCTAGAGGCTTTAAGTGACCCCCTAATGCATCTGCTACGCAATGCCTTTGCCCACGGCATTGAAGACCCGGCAACTCGTCAGGCGCATGGGAAACCAGAACAGGGGATCATTGAAATTAAAGCCGCGATTAAAGGTACCCAGACAAAAATTACTGTTAGTGATGACGGTGGCGGTATCGATCTGGGGAAAATTCGTCAGCAGGCTATGAACCTTGGTCTTGATGCAGC
>CAZZWA010000096.1:6659-15829 GCA_964657555.1 uncultured Microcoleus sp. | reverse complement strand
CTCTACGTGTCACTCAATTTTGGATTTTAAATGGTGCGATCGCCAGGATTGGTCTGAATAGATTCAATTCAAAATCTAAAATTCTTAGTCAGAGGGGTTGTTAGTGATCGCTAACAACTCTTAGTGATGATGGGAGTGCGCTGAGTGACTGTGACCACCATCATGGTGATGATGGTGATCACCGTGGTCATGGTCGTGAGAGTGGTGAGCTTGCACAGCAGCTAACTGAGGATTCACAGCAAGAGCCTGCTCTGACAACAAAGCTGCAATTTGAGGATCAGCCCACTCGGCTACCATCCTCAAGAATTCAGGATTGTCGTTAACACAGGCCATTTGCACGTAAGTCACCTCCGGATGCCGACGACGCAGGCTATGCAAGATGTGGTCTACATCCAGCAGAGTTTCATGATTTTCTGTTGCAAAGCCAATCGGCATGAACACAACAGATGTAGCACCCAACAGAATTAGATTTTCAGCGGCTTGCTTGGCATCAGGTTGAGTCCATTCAATCAAAGGTGTGTCGTGATTGAGCCAACCCACAGAAATGAGTGGATAACGGTTGATTAGCTTTTCCCGTACCTTGTCGTAGAGAGCCTGACTTTCCGCTATGCCAGAAGTAAAGCCTTTAGCTTTATGGGGGCAACCGTGGTTCATCAGCACAATGCCAGTTTGAGAGGGTAGGTGTGCTACTGCTAACTCACGCGTAATTCTCTCCTCGACGAGACGAGCTAGCAAATCAATGTAGGCTGGTTCATCATAGAAGGAGGGGATGTAACGCTGTCCTTTTACCCAATGTTCGCTGCCGTCAGCTAACTGAGCGAGGGCTTTATTTACCTGCTCAACAGCAATGCCGCTGGTGAAGATAGAATCTACCACCAATAAGGGGTAGATCAGCAACTTGTCAAATCCCTGAGCTTTAATTTCGGCAAGGACTTGCTCGGGGAGGAAGGGAGCGCAGAAGTTAAAGGCTTTGAAGACCTTAATGGAATCACCCCACTTTTGTTGTAAGCTTTTTTCAATTCCTGCCCGTTGCTGTTCAAAAATGGCGTTATGGGGCGAAATAAAATTGCCGTGCTGGTGGTTCCACTCGTGCAAGTCAAATATTGCTAGAATTCGGGCCAGTGGTGGATACAGCCAGGTAGGCACTGGGGCAAACTTAGCAGTTAGTAGATTTAAAGCTTGTTCATTATAGTTGGCGAAATCTTCGTAACTCTCAACCTCGCCGTAACCCATAAGCAGCACGGCTACCCGGTCGTTACCTGAGCTTGCGGTAGGTATCTGTTGGAGCTTTTCAGGGGTGGCAACCAAATTCTCTTTCCTCCGAGATCGTAGACGCTAAACAGAGTGGAAAACTAGCCCTTCTAGATTAACACATCCCCTAGGGGGGGATAAGCTAATCGGCATTCAAGTTACACGGTGAGAGGATTATGCAATTTAAATGCACATCAGCTTAGAAGCAAACCATTGAGAATCTCAAAAATATTGCAGATGAGCGTGATTATTTGCCCTGGTATACATGATGTAAAACTGACTCAGGACTTCTTAGAGGGGCTGAAGTCTCAATGGGTGGGCCAATCAGTAGACAACGCTCTAAGTGAGCGGCTTCTGGTTTTTCCAACTCAAGAATATTCAGCTTACTCAGCTAGTGACATTTTTAACTACTTGTGTAAAAAGCTTGGTTCTCCTAATTCGCTGACATTGCCGATCATCTTGATCAGCTTTAGTGCTGGTGTTGTCGGTGCGATTGGTGCGGCTTGGGCGTGGCAGATGTCAGCAGGAAAGGTAATGGCTTTTATTGCTGTAGATGGCTGGGGTGTCCCCCTGGGAGGCAACTTTCCCATCCACCGAATCAGCCATGACTATTTCACCCACTGGAGTTCAGCAGTATTGGGCAGTGGGGAAGATAGTTTCTATGCCGATCCACCAATAGAGCATTTGGAATTGTGGCGATCGCCGCAAACTGCTCAAGGCTGGTGGATACACTCGGCAGGCGGCACAGAACAGCGATCGTCAACGACTGCCGCCTTGTTTTTAACCCAAATCTTGCAGCGTTACGGAGTTTGAAGGAAAAAACTGGGTTGCTGACTGGCAGAATTACCCCTAAAAGAAGCAAACTAAGGGAGGTAAAGATAGTCACTGGCTTCTGAAAATTCTTATGCTTCCAGGCAATCCTCCCTCATCTGGTAGCGGCTTTCGCGCTCTACTGAAGAACCGATTCTTTTTGATGCTGTGGAGTGGGCAGGTACTGTCCCAAGTGGCAGATAAGGTCTTCTTTATTTTGCTGATTGCCCTACTGGAAAACTATCATGCGCCGTCAGCCTTCAAAAATTCCATGCGCTCAATCACCTTGTTGGCGTTCACCTTACCGGCGATTCTGTTTGGCTCTGCGGCTGGCATTTTTGTTGACAGGTTTTCCAAAAAGCAAGTGCTGATTTTCTCCAATCTGATTCGCGGGATCATGCTGGTGGCTATTCCGTTATTGCCAAAGCAGTTTTTCATCTTACTGGTAATCACGTTTGTGATCTCCACAGTCACGCAGTTCTTTGCACCTGCTGAGCAGGCAGCGATCCCGCTACTGGTGCGTCGAGAGAATTTGATGAGTGCAAATGCGCTGTTCACCACTACGATGATGAGTGCTTTAATTATCGGCTTTGCCGTGGGTGAGCCACTCTTGAGCATAGCTAGGCACTGGGAGAAACACTATGGACAAGAGCTGTTGGTGAGTGGGCTCTACCTGTTGGCAGCTGGGTTTATCTATCTCATTCAAGTCAAAGAAAACCAAATTTCCCATCAGTCAGTTGCAATTCATCCCTGGAACGATTTCAAAGAGGGCTTGGGTTATCTGTGGCACAACCGCTTGATTTGGAATGCTATGGTGCAACTGACTGCTCTCTACTCAGTGTTTGCGGCTTTAACGGTGATAGCCATTCCTCTAGCACACGATATTGGCCTCAAAGACACCCAGTTTGGCTTTTTGTTAGCAGCGGCAGGAGTGGGTTTGGTATTTGGTGCTGGGATATTAGGACACTGGGGCGATCGCTTCCAAGACAAGCCCTTGCCTTTGCTGGGTTTTTTAAGTATGGCCTTTGTCTTAGCGGTGTTTACCTTTACCAGAAACCTTATTGTAGGATTGGGCTTGAGTGCCTTTTTGGGATTGGGAGCTGCTTTTATTGGCGTACCGATGCAAACCTTAATTCAGCAGGAAACGCCGGAATCGAAGCGCGGCAAAGTCTTTGGTTTTCAGAACAACATAGTTAATATTGCCCTAAGTCTCCCCTTAGCGGTTGCTGGCCCTCTCACCGATGCTGTCGGCTTGCGTGTTGTGTTGGTGTTTATGAGTATCATGGTTGGCATCGTGGGGATCTGGACTTATCTGGCCACAAGTAGAAGGCTGCAAGTCGCTCAATACCAAATCATCGGCGGCAGTATTTGCCCTGTACTGGGATTACTTATTTATTTCTGGGCTAGGCAACTGTTCCCGCACCTAACTTTTGGTAAGATGCTGGCAAAGTTAGACAGCTATATAGTTTATGAACCTTTCTATTCTTTGCTCTTGCTAGTTTCAGTTGCTCTTGCTCTAGTCGGGGTCGTTCTACTTGTTCTTGGCTTAACTGCTCAGCTTAGAGGAATCAATAACTCTGAACACTAAGCTCAACTGTTTTTTGCTTACCTATTTTGTTTGTATTTGATGACAAAGCCAGAGTAGCTAGCTACTCTGCCGTAAGCCCTACCCTGAGCCATAAAGAGCAACGCCCAGCCACTGAAAAAAAGTACAGTTTAGTAGTTTTGTCTCAACTATAATTCACGTTTGTACTATAATATAAAGTTAACGTGAAATTAAAAATGCATTGTAAGATACAAAGCATCAAAAGATACAAAGCATTCTAAAATACAGGATTTAAGAGAAAGATTTAGCTATTTTTGTTTTGTGAGGTTTAACTGTGCGATCGCCAATCATAGCAGGCAGGGAATTGCAAAATAGAGTGATTTGTCGTCAAACGGGTGCATTTGCCCTGATTGACAGTCTAAAGCGCCACGGTGTCAAACACATCTTTGGCTATCCTGGTGGTGCGATTTTACCAATTTATGATGAGCTATACCGGGCAGAAGCCGCAGGTAGCATCCAGCACATCTTAGTAAGACACGAACAAGGAGCAGCTCACGCTGCTGATGGGTATGCCCGTGCCACTGGTCAGGTGGGTGTCTGCTTCGCGACTTCTGGCCCAGGGGCAACCAACCTGGTGACAGGAATCGCCACAGCTCAAATGGACTCGATTCCGATGGTGATTATCACTGGTCAGGTGCCTCGTGGGGCAATTGGTAGTGATGCATTTCAGGAAACAGACATCTACGGCATTACACTACCAATAGTCAAACACTCTTTTGTAGTACGCGATCCCCGAGAGATGGCGCGGATTGTGGCAGAAGCGTTTCAAATTGCCAGCACAGGACGTCCGGGGCCAGTTTTGATTGATGTTCCTAGAGATGTGGGATTAGAGGAGTTTGATTACCTGCCGGTGGAACCTGGTACGGTCAAGTTGCCAGGATACCGCCCAACAGTAAAGGGCAATCCCCGCCAGATTAATGCCGCACTGAACTTGATTCGCAAGAGCCAACAGCCCCTGCTATATGTAGGTGGGGGGGCGATCGCCTCTGGTGCCCATGCAGAAATTCAGCAACTAGCGGAACTCTTCAACGTGCCCGTGACGACAACATTGATGGGCAAAGGGTCGTTTGACGAAAACCATCCTCTAGCGGTGGGGATGCTAGGAATGCACGGGACAGCATACGCCAACTTTGCAGTCAGTGAGTGTGACTTGCTGATTGCTGTCGGGGCTCGCTTTGATGATCGCGTCACTGGGAAACTAGATGAATTTGCCTCCCGCGCTAAGGTGATCCACATCGACATTGACCCAGCTGAGGTAGGAAAAAACCGCGCTCCTGAAGTCCCCATTGTGGGCGATGTGCGGCAGGTGCTGATTGACCTGCTACGACGGGCTCAGGAAGTAGGCATTACTACCGAGCAACACCAGACTAAACTGTGGTTGGAACGGATCAATCGCTGGAAAGAAGAATACCCCCTGACTGTTCCCAACTATGCTGACACTCTGGCACCCCAAGAGGTAATTGTGGAATTGGGGCGTCAAGCGCCCCATGCGTACTACACTACAGACGTTGGTCAACACCAAATGTGGTCAGCGCAATTCCTCAAGAATGGCCCGCGACGATGGATTTCCAGTGCAGGGTTAGGCACCATGGGGTTCGGTTTGCCAGCAGCAATGGGTGCGAAGATGGCCCTACCAAACGAGGAAGTTATCTGTATTGCTGGCGATGCTAGCGTGCAGATGAATATCCAGGAGTTGGGAACCTTAGCCCAGTATGGCATCAACGTCAAGACAGTGATCATCAATAATGGCTGGCAGGGAATGGTGCGACAGTGGCAGCAGGCTTTCTTCGGCGAACGTTACTCCTGCTCAAACATGGAAGTTGGCATGCCAGACTTTGTGATGTTGGCTCAAGCTTACGGCATTAAAGGGATGGTAATTCACTCATCCGATGAATTGCCGGATGCGATCGCCGAACTGCTAGCCCATGACGGCCCCGTCCTGATGGATGCCCATGTCACTAGGAATGAAAACTGTTACCCAATGGTGGCTCCCGGCAAGAGCAATTCTCAAATGATTGGCTTGCCAGAACGCAGCAAGTTGAACGAAGCCTTAGAGCTAATTTATTGTAGTAGCTGCGGTGCCAAAAACGTTGGCAGCAATAACTTCTGTCCGGAGTGCGGCACAAAGCTGTAGGGCGATCATAATTAAGTAGATGGGCCCAAATAAACGTAACTGGTGGGGGTGGCGAATAGCTAATTGCCTCACTACTACTCTTCGATTAGCCATCCTTCGATCTTAGCTACTTAATCGCCAATCATAAATAAAAGGTAGCGGGGGCAAGTTTAGCCCCGCTATTTTTTTCTGGCATTTAGCCAAAACTGAGCGAAAAGATCTCGTCATAAATTCAATAGACTTCTGGCAAAAATACTTGACTCGCCTGGAGAGTTGAAACTCAGATCTTGCACCATTCTCAACTGGGCGGTTGCAACCGCTTCTACACAGACAAAACCCAAAATTTTTTAATAGTTCGCGTAGGTGGACTTTGTTTGTATAGCTGCGAATTCCTTTGCCAACATTTTATCGACTTTAGCTATAATTGTGAGTTGGTCAGAGTGTCACAGAAAAATACTTATTCTCCATTGCCTGCCTCTAGAGGGAACCCCAAATTTTCCATTCCCCTTTCCTGCAATATTCTCTCAATCAGCGCCTGATTTTCTTGGCTTTCGGCTTGCTTGAAATATTCGATGGCAATCTGCCCCGCAGCAGGTTGCTCCTTGCTAATAACAACTAGTAACTCTACAGTCTGATGGAGTTGAATTTTCTCTAAGTGCTTGATGGTAACAGCTGGCAAGAGTACAGCAGCAATCACTAGCCCGATCGCTGGGGGAACAACAGGAATCCACCAACCTTGTAAAAAAGCAACATAGGCAATTCCCGTCAATCCTCCTTCAGCAATGGCAACAACAACTGCTATCGATCTAGGTGACTTTACTTGCCAGCTTAATGCTGCTCCCACTCCAGACCAAAGCAAAATCCAAACCCATTTGGCTGACTCCGGCCAAACTTTGAGCGTAGGTCTTCCTTCTAAAGCTGCACTCAAAATCAGGCTAGTGATATTAGCGTGGAGTGTCACTCCTGCCATTTGCTTCAGGGAACCATTAAGCCGACTGCTGTAAGGTGTTTGAAACCAGTTATTGATGCTTTCAGCTGTTGAGCCAATTAGGACAACGCGATCGCGCACTTCTTGTGGAGGTATCCGATTAGCTAACAAATCTCTGATCGAGAATGTTTTAAACTGTTCCTGAGTACCATAGAAGTTGAGTAGAATTTGATAGCCCCCTGAATCAGTCCAGACATAGCCACCGTCATTATCTTGAAAGGGAACAAACACCGCTTTCCCCAGATGCATCTGATGGGACTGATTGGGGAAGGGTTGAGGGATGATGCCCTCAGCTTCTAGGTAGCGTAGTGCTAGTCGCAAGCCCAGATTGAGACGTAATTGAGCGTTAGGAAGTCGAACGGAAAGCAAGGCGCGACGCACTTTGCCATCTCCATCCAAAACCTGATCTGCAAGACCCACCCGATCCGATGCAGCCAAACCGGGTGGCGGGGCAATCTGGCTATTTACCGCCTTCTCAACGCCAATGATATTTGGAGTCGTTTTAAACAGTTCTACTAATTTCTGATAACCTGGTTCTACAGGTAAATCTCGATACAAATCCAGCCCAATCGCTCTAGGTTTATAGCTTTTTAAAATCTGGAGGGCTTTGACTAACACCCAATCCGACAGAGGAAACTGACCAATTTGCCGAATATCTGACTCGTCAATCGTAATAATGGCAATACGAGGATCTTTAGCCACTGGATGACGGGCTTGAAAAAAACGATCCAGCATCATCCACTCCATCTCTTGCAGCAGTCCAGTGAAACGCAAAAGAATAACTAAACAGGCAACTCCTCCGGCAATACTTGCGATCCAAACTCTGCCCAAACATAGTTTTTTGGTGTTTTGTTTAGCAGTTTTTTGTGCATCTGCTAAAATTTTATAGGATTGTTTAGCCACTTGGAGGGCAAATTGCGCTTTTTCTCTTTCGATTTGTCTTGCTTGTTTTTCGGCAGCTAAATCCCTCTCAATTTCTTGCTTTGCCAACTTCTGGCTTGCAGCTAGAAACCGATAATCTAAGTCACTGAGTTTTTTATTTTCTGACCAAGCTAATGCTTCTTGCAATACCACTCCTTTTAGGAGTTGCGATTCATCTTGCTGTTGAGAGGCAATCCAAGCTTTGAAACATTGCGCGTAAGGACGCAGATTTTCCATTTGCCTAGCTACCCATTCTACGTTAAAGATTGCTTGATAAATTGGATTTTTGATCTTCAGGTTTCCTTGAACATTAACAACCAAGCCAGATAAAAGTAGTTCAATCTGTTCTCTACTATCATCGGTTGGCATATTCTCACCAGCTAGAATCTGCTGATAGATGCCTAGTATACGTCCGGCAATTTGCTCATTATTGAGAAGGCGATTGCGAATTGTCCGCAAATGCTCCGGCTCATCCTGAGACTCCCACTTGTAGATAATATATGACCTGACAATATTTTCTACCCAAAATGCTTCAGTTCCAGGGGGAATGGTCAGCATCCCGCTCACTGTATCTTGACTCGAAATCTCCACTAATTGACAGAGTTTTTGGGTAAGAAAAGGCTGTCCTCCTGTCCATGCTAAGATTTCTTTGAGAACTACCTGGGCATTACCTTCTTTAATGTTTAATCCCTTAGCCAAGGGCTGAATTTTTTCTATAGTCAAGCCATGCAGTTCTATCGCTTTACCAATATTAAACGGAGTGCGCTGTTTATTGCGAATGAGATCAGATGGTGTGGCCACACCAAAAATAGCAAACGTAATTCTGTTGTATATTGGCTCAATAGCTCGTTGATTATAGCAAAATCGAATTAAGGCGAAAAAGTCATCTACTGAAAAATCCAGACTGAGAACACTATCAATTTCATCTATGAATATAACGAGTCTTTCATGCTTAAATTGAACAAGAAGTACCTCAGAAATAAACAAGCTTAGTCTCTGTACCAAAGAGATATCTCTCTGCTCCTGCCACCAAGCTTTTAAGTTGATTTTCTCTAACAGCTTGAAGCCTGACCATAAATCACCAATGATTCCCTTGTACCACTGAGCTGGAGTAATATTTTCACTGCCAATATTGGTCATATCGACGGTGGTGCATTTATACCCTTCTTGTTGCAAACGCAGCCTAGTTCTAACTAGGAGCGAGGATTTGCCCATTTGCCGGGAATTGAGAACGTAGCAAAATTCACCCGCTTTGAGCGCTTTATAGAGTTCTGAGTCAGCCTGTCTTTCTACATAGCTGGGAGCCTCACCAGTGAGACTGCCACCAATTTGGTATCGATAGTCAGTCATAGAAAATTTTAAATGTTAGAGCAAGGCGTTATTTCACTACTAGAATTTGACAGTCTTGTCCCAACAGTTTGTGGTAATTACAGCGCTTTTCATCTATGTGAATTACACTATCCCACCCGCCCTATCGGGTA
>CAZZWA010000096.1:0-6559 GCA_964657555.1 uncultured Microcoleus sp. | reverse complement strand
GCTCAGACGTCTTGACTTAGAAGTTCTCAAACTGCTTAAGTATGAAACGGCACAGCTACCAGAGGAAAGAATGCCAAGAGCCACCAAGTCAAAAACCACAAGTTGGTAGATTCAGTCGTCTCTGGCTCTGCGAAAAGCGCTTCTATTCTTTCAGTTAACCGATTTCGAGGGGCAACACGACTGAAAGCAGCGCAGAAGTTTTCAGATTGCATGGAAGGGTTGCTCACCACCAAGAGCAGAGATTCAGCTAACAGTAGGGCATCTACCCGCTCTATTGCCCAACCGTCAGCACGTAATTCTCGCAATACTAATAGTTCTTGCCACAAAGCTTCAGTATTAGGCAACCAAACTGTGAAGGAGCGAATCCAGCCAAGCCAGAAAAACCAGAACGTATCCCGGTAGTAGTGATGTCCAAGCTCATGAGCGATCACGGCATCAAGATGAGCGCTATCGAGAGTATTCAATAGTCCCTTGCTAACAACTAATTCCGGCTGCCAAAAACCTATTTGAGCAGCAAACAGAACAGTTGTGTCGAGAACGCGGCAAAGTCTGCCTTTAATGTCAAGCTGAGGATAGCTGCGAACCTGTCGTACAGAACGCCATCCCTCACTTGCTTGCTTGAGGCAGAAAACTCCACCCCACCCAAGAAAGCCTAAAGCCAACAGGTAGCTGAACCATCCTGCTGATGGTCCTACCATCTGTCCCTGCGGTCCCATACAGAGCACAGAAATTGCCGTCATTATCAGTAGTAGGGGTGGAAATAGAAATAAAAATAGCGCCAGCAGCCAGCGTTCTGTCCAACGCCCTTTGGGAATAGACCAGTTCCACCGCAGACTCCAAGCCAATCCCGTTGCTATCAGAATCATTGCTAAGTGCATTATTTTTCCTCCTGCCTCGCTTGCCGTGCGGCTTCAATCCGGAGCGCGATCGCCTGTAATTGTTCTAAGCTGGCAGAGTCAAGGCTGTCAGCGAAGGCTGCTACTACGTCGGGATTACTCACTGCTAGAAATCGATGCAAGTGGTCGTGAGCCTTGAGAACCTGTGCTTGTGAGCGAGAAACCAACGGTCGCCAAGAAAAGGTACGCTCTCTTTTATCGCAGGCAAGCCAGCCTTTCTGGGTGAGACGACGTAGTACGGTAGTCACTGAGGTATAAGCTAATTCTCTTTCTGGATCAGCCAGAATGCGTTCGTGCACATCTTTAACTGTAACGACACCGAGTTCCCAGATAATGTTCAAAATCTCGGCTTCTAGCGGCCCCAGTGAGAGTTGTTTAGGACGGTAGTTGGGTAAAGGAGTCATGGTTACTTAGCGCTTTTCGTATACTCTCCTAAATCAGATTACTTCATCTGCTTATGCAGCGCCAAGGGGCAAAGCCTGCGTCAAAATTAGCTTGATGGCTAAAGTTGAGGCAGCGCTTGTAAAGACTCTACGAAGGATAATATAGGCTCCATGTTTTTTTCAAAACTAAACTCGGCCTCAAAGCAGGTTCTGGCATTCTTACTATATTTATCGTAAGCCTCTATGATTTGAGCAAGCGCCAATTTGATTTCTTCAGAATCAGATGGATTGTTGATGACTAATCCACATTGATATTTGTCTATCAATTGAGATAATGATTCAAGATTGCTGACTAGAACTGGTTTACCATGTTTTAAATAGAAAGCTAGCTTTCCCGAAGCCATTGCTATTTTAGTAAAGTTATCTACTTGATAATTGTAAAAAGCTAAACCAATGGTTGATGATGCATATATACTATCTACTTCTTCATAAGAAACTGGGTTTAATGAGAGGAATAAGTTCTTGACATTCATCTGTCGTAACGACTTTATGTACGACGTTTCTTCTGTCATTCCTGCTACTGCTGCATGGAAAATGAGAGCAGAACCATTGTCAATAGATACAAAAGATTGAGCTAATGCTTTGGCACACGTATACTCTTTGATCATGCCAGCTTGCAAAATAAGGTAGGGAAATTCTTCTTTACTTAAATTAAATTTATCTCTAAAGAAGTTTCTAGACCTTTCTTCTAAAGAAGAATTATTAAGGGGAGAGTTTGGTAGATAAAAAACTTTGGGGTGTTTATATTGATAATATTCTCCCAATGTGTCAAACCTATCTCGGTCTTGAATAACAACACACTCAGCTTTTTTGTATACTAAATTAGTTATTTTCACTAAGAGTTTAGTGAATGATTGCTTTCTAGGCTCTGCTAATTCTAAAGACAGAAATAAATATTTCTGTTTTAACAGAAACTTACAGGCTAATGCTGTAAGCGCTCCATGAAAATCAACTCCTATATTAATGTGATTTTTTGAGGTTTCTGTTAGGTAATTGTCTTGAAAAATTTTAGTCAAACATTGAATGCTAAAAATAATCGCCTCTAAAAATTTTATTAAGCTTGTCAATCCTGAGAATCGATTTAGAAATTCCAGAATATCAAATTTCTTTTTAAAGTATATAATCTCTACCTTCTTTCCCAACTTTTCTGGTTGAGGAGTATCATTTTGAGTCGCAAAAATAGTTATTAAAAAGTTCTCTTTGTCAAGAGTTTTTGATAAGCTAAGTATTGTGGGAGCAATACCAACATAACCGTCATAAAAAAAAATATAACAAGTTTGCTTCGTCATTTTACTTCCTCTAATGATTACAGAATTTTTATCACTGCTTAACTTAACAAATTGTTTTTAGTCACAATAGTAAATTATAGTCTAATTGTTTGTACAGCGCTTTTCATCTAAGTGAAGTACACTACCCCGCCCGCCCTAGCGGGCACCCTCCCCTTACTAAGGGGAGGGTTGGGGAGGGGTGTACTCTATGAACTTGCAATCTGCTGTAAAAAGTTGAGTATGGGCAAGAGTGGGATAGAGATATGCATTACTTTTTCCCTGGGAGCAGCACTATTAATATTGTTGATGATATCAAGGTTAAGCATAAGTTAACATTGCTTTAAATATACTAAAATTTTTAATTTATTATGCAGCTATTCTTCTCATTCCTATTGTTTTGAGGAGCAATCAACAAATTGAGATATTGTGTTAGTTTAGTTTTGCCACACTTATATTAGATTAATCCGGAGAAGTTGGCTCAGCAAATCTTAATTTCCAGCATCAATCTTCAGGCAGCTTGGAACTATCATCCCCCCATTTTGTTACCTGTTCAGCAGCTCGCTGAGTAGGAGGAGACTTCACCTCGTAAATGGATGTTGGCCGCAAAACTTCTAGTTGCTGATGTTTTTCCTCTGCTTTCTCTTTGCTTCCTTTGCGTCCCTTTACCTTGCTCAAGGGCAAGCTTTGGGGTTCATTCCTCTTCTCCAATCCCCGGCGGCGCTGGGATGTAGCTTCTTCACTAGTGTCCTCCGTCACGACTTCATACAATATCGCCTGCTTGTTTTTATCCTTACCTTTACGCAAAACCCTACCCAGCCGCTGAATATACTCCCGTGCCGACCCAGTACCAGATAGGATAACGGCAATACTGGCAGCTGGCACATCTACTCCCTCATTCAGGACGTGGGAAGCAATCAGGGTTTTGTACTCTCCCTCACGAAAGCGGGTGAGAATATCGTGGCGTTCTTTGACTGGTGTTTGATGGGTAATTGCTGGGATGAGGAACTCTTGAGAGATGCGGTAGACAGTGGCGTTGTCGGCGGTAAAGATGAGGGTGCGTTCCGGGTAATGCTGGGCTAGGATATTAGCCAAAATTCGTAGTTTGGCATCTGTACCAATGGCAATTTCCTTAGCTTGGCGGTGAGCTAACATTGCTCTGCGTCCTGCTGGCGAGCGCGCACTCTTGATCACAAACTGCTGCCAACCCTCAAGACTGCCGAGGGAAATCTTTGATTCCTTCAAAAAGTTGTTGCGTTGTTTAATCAGTTGATTGTAGTTATCGCGCTCTTGTTGCGATAGCTTCACCTTAATCTGCACTACTTTATGTTCTGCAAGGGCTATCCCTGAGAGTTCCTCAGCGGTTTTGCGATAGACTTCTGCACCAATGAGCATGTTTAAATCTTGGTGGCGTCCATCTCCCCGTTCTGGTGTTGCTGTAAGTCCGAGACGATAGGGGGCGATCGCATACTCGGCGATCGCCCTGTTGTAATCAGTGGGTAAGTGGTGACACTCGTCAAAAACAATCAGAGCATAACGATTGCCCAATGTCTCTGCTTGGATAGTGGCACTATCGTAAGTCGCAACTAGGATAGGTGTTTTATCCCGCGAACCTCCTCCTAGCAAACCCACTTCGGCATCGGGAAAAGCAGCAACTAGGTGAGCGTACCATTGGTGCATTAAATCCAAAGTCGGCACCACAATCAGAGTACTGCGGGGAGTCGCTTGCATAGCCAGCTGGGCTAAGTAAGTTTTACCAGCAGCTGTAGGAAGTACAACCACTCCTCTGCGTCCCGCTTGCTTCCAAGCCAGCAGTGCTTCACTTTGATGGGGGTAGGGTTCCATCTCCAAGCTAGGGACGAGTTCTAATGGATCAAATTCTTTTACTTTGTCAATAAAGTCAGTTCCTTCAGCTTGCAGCGCTTCTACAAGAGATCGGTAGTGAATTGCCGGGATGCGGAACTTCTCCACCCTGTCATCCCAAGTGGCGTATTCCACCCAAACTTTCCCCCGTGGTGGTGGATGCAAAATTAGAGTGCCCCGTTCGAAAGATAATGTAGGGGTACGCACCATTAGCTCTTCCAGTTCTCAGTCCCCGATAATTTTAGCTTGTTCGGCAATCAGCCCCGCACTGCTGGTAACTCAGCGTTGCCACCCCTGCTCATCCTTCTCCCATTTCTTTCGTGGCTGAATACTCACCAACTGCCCCACCCATAAGGAGATGGGGTGTCTGGTGGTTTTCATGAATTAAGATTTTTCTTACCTTGCGGAGCAAATATTTAAAAGCGCGATACCGACCTATCAGAGAGAAAAACGTTATATCAAGAAGAAGGGGGAAGTTTTGTGGGGTTATGATGGTTGCGAAATGCCCTGGGCGAACTAATAGAGTTTCAGCTGGTAATTTGTGGCTTTTCAGGGTAAAGGCATCGCCAACTTAGCTGGACAACTGCAAAAATACTGAATCTCATGCTCGTCGCCATGCCAGAGAAGGCTAGACTGGCTTAGATTCAATGCTCTACCTACCGATTACAGGTTTGTCACTTACAGTTTATGGAGGACTCACTATGCTTAGCAGCAGTAACGGGCAATTAGCCCCCCTTAATGTTGTGCCAATTGCTCCACAATCCTCTCTTGTTAACCCTGATGAATCTAACGGGGGTCTCCTACGGAGGGTCAGATGAAGCTAAAGTGGCTCACTCGCCTCGGTTTCCCTCTCCTAGCACTGCTTCTGTTTGCAGGCTCTGTCTGGGCTATAAGTCACCAACTAAGAGAGCATGATTACCATGAGGTTCTCCGTACTCTGACAGCACTTCCTAGCAGTCGTCTGTTGCTAGCTTTAGTGCTAGTGAGCCTGAGCTATCTAGTGTTGACTCTATACGATATTCTGGCCTGTTACCACATTCGCCATCCCCTGCCTTTCCCAAAAGTCATCTTAGCTGCCTTTTTGGGTCATGCCATCAGTAACAGTGTCGGCTTCTCTTTGTTGACGGGTAGTGCCATCCGCTATCGTCTTTACTCAAGTTGGGGTTTATCAGCCATCGAGATTGCTCAAGTGATTGCTTTTAGCAATTTGAGCTTCTGGCTTGGCATCTTCGCCGTTGGCAGTATTGGGTTTCTCTTGGAACCATTGGCGATTCCGACTTTACTGCACCTACCCTTTGCCTCAGTGCATCCCTTGGGTTTGATTTTCCTCGCCTTGGTGAGTAGCTATACGGTAGGGAGCTTTTGGCTGAAGTCGCCGTTTAAATTCGGCAAGTGGGAGATCTCAATTCCCTCGCCAAAGCTAGCTTTGGCTCAGCTCGTCATCGCTTCGCTAGACTGGATTTTGGCTGGAGGTGTGCTCTACGTTTTACTCCCACTAGGAACTCATTTATCCTACTCAGGTTTTTTTGGGGTATACCTGCTAGCACAAGTTGCTGGTATTATCAGCCATGTTCCGGGTGGAATAGGTGTATTTGAAACGGTAATACTATTGTTTTTTTCAGAGAGCTTGACTGCTGGCACAGTTTTAGGAACGTTACTGGTTTACCGTTTAATCTATTACTTGCTGCCACTAGGTATTGCTATATTGCTACTGGGCGGCTATGAAATTTCCCGGCGCAGTCGTTGGAAGAGTAATTGACATCTGCTCTCTTCTTCTAGAGTTTCATTTTGGCTCGAAAAGATGATAGGGGGTTAGTTCGGGAGTTGTTTTGGATTATTCCTAGTCTGATAATAGTTCTATAGGGTGCATCTAAACTCTGGTTTCGCAAGTAAGCCAATTAAGTACGTATATCTGCTATAGAAGTCCCCTGCTACTTATGAGTAACAGGGGTTATTTATTGGCATAGCTTTAAGTTTACACTCAACCCGATCAAGACTTGCAAGGCAACTTTAGCTATGCCAGCCAGCAAGTTTTTCGGCCAAATATGACTGTTACTCTCGCTGATTTGGCCGATTTGTCTCTCGATTTAGC
>CAZZWA010000095.1:8522-15987 GCA_964657555.1 uncultured Microcoleus sp. | reverse complement strand
CAAGCCTTCTAACATTATGCTGACACCAAATGGGCATTTAGCATTGATTGACTTTTGTCTCAGCGTCACCAATACCACCAACAGTAATAGAAACTCCTCGTTGGAGTACACAATCTCAAAAGCCTACCGCTACTCAAACCAAATCATCCAAAACTGAAGCAAAAACGTTACCTGCAAAAGTTGTAGACTCAGCTCATTACGCAGGGATTTGCCTCTTTATAGCTACATTACTCACAGTAGGTATTCCAGCAATTCACAGACATTTTGCATCTCAACATAGTCAGCCAGTTGCTATCTCAACACCAATACAAACAGAACATCCTAATTCAATAGAGAGTACAAAAAGTAATGAGCCGTCAAGTGCTAGCTCAACGAGCGAACTATCTCCTATCCCCTCTGAACATCCCTCTTTACCAATTCCAGACGGATGGAACAAGATTGAAGGTAATAGTGTGGAATTATTGCTGCCGAATTATTATCAGGGTGGAGACCTTAATAAAGATTCAGCGGCGATCGCTCAGAAGCTAAGCCAGGTAGTTCCTGATTATCAGCAAAGACTAGAATCCTTCAGACAAATTCCTTTCCCTATTGCCCTTGTAGCCTTTGACTCTCAGCTTGATAATGTAGGGTTCCTGGCCAATGTCTCTGTTTTATCTGAGCAAGTACCTGATGGCACTACCGTTGAGCAATACTTGTTGGCGCTTAGGAATCAGCTACTTTCTATGCATTATCGAATTCTGGAGCAGAGTGTAGAGCTTCTAAACCAACATCAAACCGGGCGTATCGTTGCAGAATATATGATAAGAGGTGTAAGGATTAAACATCTGGTCTATGCCATTCCCAGAGGTAACACCTTCTGGGTGGTTACATATTCTACAAGTGCCAATGAATTGGCTCGGCAATTGCCAGTCTTTGAGCAAAGTATTCGTACTTTCGCGGTATACCCTTAAGAGTGTGCTACGTGAACACATCTAATCAACTCAGAAATTGCCAGAGTTAGGCTAGGCAAGGCTTTGCATTTAAAAAAAAAACTCTTTATTTACATCACAATGATTCAAATCATTCAAGCCCAAAATCTTCACCTCATTGACCTCCAGCAAAAATTTGGTCTCCAACTGGCTGAGGAAGACCAATTCTTTACAGAGTGGCTTGATGATTTACCTGAAATCACTGAATTTGAGAAACAAGTGCTTGATCGGGCTAAAGTTAATTATCACAGCTTGGTTCAACGCCGTGAAATATCCGAAAATATGGTCAAAATGGTGCTAGTGTCATATTTGCTGGATTTAGCTGATTTTTATCGACTACCATTTGATATTAAAGACGAAAAATCGTTAGATATTTCTGTTGAAGATCAAGAACAAATTGTGCGGGGTCGCCTTGATATAATGGTTCTGAAGTACGATTTTTGGTTACTCATTATCGAGTCCAAGAATGCTGGCTTGTCATTACTCAATGGTATACCGCAAGCCCTAGCTTATATGCTAGCAAATCCGCAATCTGAAAAACCTGTTTTTGGGTTAGTGACGAATGGTGAGGATTTCGTATTTATCAAGTTAACTAAGCAAAACACACCTCGGTATGCCTTATCCGATCAGTTCACGCTTTTAAAGCGAGAGAATGAGCTGTATCGCGTTCTGAGTGTTATGAAAAAATTGGGTCAACTTTTGAGACAATAAGTAATGTCTCACTGCCATCTATCTCCAGTGCTATGTTGCACTGAAATGAGCAAGGGCAAACAGATATACATCGTGCAGGAATTGTTGAAATTGTGTCAAACAAGCTAAACCTAACAATTTTGCCAAAATAGTAGGGTCACTCTATATAAAACAACCCTTGAGCCACCGCCCCATTTATCTAGACTGTCACGCTACAACACCTGTTGATGAACGGGTGCTGGCGGCAATGTTACCTTATTTCACTGAACACTTCGGCAACCCTGCTAGCAGTCACCTCTATGGCTGGGAAGCTGAAGCTGCCATCAAACAAGCTAGGGAGATTTTGGCGAATGCCATTAACGCCACACCCGAAGAAATTGTGTTTACCAGCGGCGCTACAGAGGCGAACAACCTAGCAATTAAGGGTGTCGCAGAAGCCTATTTCAGTAAGGGACGTCATGCGATCGCAGTGGAAACGGAGCATAACGCTGTTCTTGACCCCTGCCTGTACTTACAGAGTCTTGGCTTCGAGATCACCTTTCTTCCAGTCGAAAGTGATGGGCTGATCAATTTAGCAGAGTTAGAGAAAGCAATACGACCCGACACAATTCTAGTTTCAGCGATGGCAGCCAATAATGAAATTGGCGTATTGCAGCCACTCTCCGAAATTGGGGCAATTTGTCGCGATGCGGGAGTTTTCTTCCACACCGATGCAGCGCAAGCTATTGGCAAAATCCCTCTAAATGTAGAAGACATGAAAATTGACCTGATGTCTTTGACGGCTCACAAAATCTATGGCCCCAAGGGAATCGGTGCTCTCTACATTCGCCGTCGCCATCCCAGAGTTCAAATAGCTCCTCAACTTCATGGCGGTGGCCATGAGCGGGGTATGCGTTCTGGAACCCTGTACACACCTCAGATTGTCGGCTTTGCTAAGGCCGTAGAACTAGGATTGGCTGAACAAGAATCAGAAAACCGACGCTTGACCCAGCTAAGGGAACAATTGTGGCAAAATCTGGGTCAAATAAAAGGCATTCATCTTAACGGTCATCCCGTGCGGCGACTACCAGGCAACCTTAACATCAGTGTTGAGGGTGTAGATGGCGCGGCACTGCTGCTAGGATTGCAGCCAATGGTAGCAGTGTCTTCGGGTTCGGCCTGTACTGCTGCGAAGACATCCCCCTCTCACGTCCTGATGGCTCTGGGACTCTCAGAACAACTGGCCTATGCGTCGGTGCGGTTTGGCATTGGACGCTTCAATACAGCATCTGAGATTGACCAAGTGACGCAACATGCGATCGCCACCATCTACAGTCTGCGCAAACAGGCTTCGCCTTAACAAAAGCAAACTTCTACTTCCCTTCTTCTATACAGGTGTATAGCCCTTAGGGGTATTTGCGTCAGCAGGTCTTATAATGTCAGGCTTTAAAGTGCTCTACTGGTTAACCTTCCCATATACCTAAGGGGTTCCCATAGGATAAGGGGCTAGGCTAGGATAAAGAGTAGTTATGCTGACTTACCTCTTTTACAGATGAGGTGAGGCGCTCAAGACATAAAAGGCAGTAAGAAGACAATTAACGAGAGCTAGTTCTGCGGTTCTTTGTCCTTTGCTAGCGACTGACAACCAATGACTTTTCCCGCGCTAATTCTGTAACAGGATATAATATGTCACAAGAGAAGCAGTTGCGGATTGAGGCTTCATCCGGTTGCTGCCCATGTAAACCAGCTATGAATGCTGGACGCGACTGGCTTCCTTTGAGAGTTTGTGTTGATTGTTAGCAAAGTCCAGTATTTAACCTTTTCAGAAAGGTATGGTACTGGTTACCAACTGGTTTGGAGATTGTTGACCCAGACGGCTGTTACTAGTAATCGGCCACCTGATGAATCACCCATTTATTTCTCTGGTGCGTGTAGGGACACGGCAGAACCGTACCCGTACAGAGCTTCTCGCTTACACTACTTTATTCTTTTAGCCAAAGTGAGAGGTACGCGCTTTCCTAGGTGCCTCTGCACTGCTAATTTTGAGGAAATTGAATGCCAAAGCAAATTATTATCGCGGAGCAGCATCGGATTGCTGCCGTTTTTTGGGAAGATCAGATTCAAGAACTTGTTGTTGCCACTGGCACCCACCAAGTAGGTGACATTTACAACGGTATTGTTGAAAACATCTTACCTGGGATAGATGCCGCTTTTGTCAATATTGGAGACCCTGAGCGCAACGGCTTTATTCACGTTACTGACTTGGGACCACTGCGGCTGAAACGTACTTCTGGTGCGATTACCGAATTACTAGCACCTCAACAAAAAGTATTGGTGCAAGTCATGAAGGAGCCGACGGGTAACAAAGGACCCAGGCTGACAGGGAATATTTCCTTGCCGGGACGCTATCTAGTGCTCATGCCCTTCGGTCGAGGTGTGAATCTCTCAACGCGCATCAAGAATGAAAGTGAGCGTAACCGCCTGAGAGCCCTTGCCGTTCTTATAAAACCAGCTGGCATGGGGTTGCTGGTGCGGACTGAAGCCGAGGGCAAGGCAGAAGAAGCAGTTATAGAAGATTTGGAAGCGTTGCAAAAACAGTGGGAGACTATTCAGTTAGAAGCTAACTCCACACGAGCACCAGCACTGCTGAACCGCGATGATGATTTTATTCAGCGTGTCCTGCGAGATATGTACACTGCGGAAGTGAACCGCATTGTGGTAGATTCACACACTGGAGTCAGGCGAGTTAAGCAATACCTCGTCGCTTGGAGTGGAGGCAAGTCGCCAGAGGGCGTGTTGATCGATCATCACCGCGAGCGCTTGCCAATTCTAGATTACTTCCGCATTAATGCTGCTATTCGAGAAGCCCTCAAGCCGAGAGTTGACTTACCTTCAGGCGGCTACATTATCATCGAGCCTACGGAAGCACTGACAGTAATTGATGTCAACTCAGGTTCTTTCACCCGCTCAGCTACGGCGCGCGAAACTGTCTTGTGGACGAATTGTGAAGCGGCAACAGAAATTGCCCGCCAGTTACGCCTACGCAATATTGCTGGTGTGATCATCGTTGACTTTATTGATATGGACTTGCGCAAAGACCAGCTACAGGTGCTGGAGCACTTCAACAAAGCCTTGAAAGTAGACAAAGCGAGGCCGCAAATTGCTCAACTCTCTGAACTAGGTTTGGTCGAACTGACTCGCAAGCGTCAAGGCCAAAATATCTATGAATTGTTTGGTTACGCCTGCCCCACTTGTGGTGGTTTGGGACATCTCGTTCATTTACCAGGGGAACCCAACCGCACGGGGGAAGAGGTTGCAGAGCCGAGCGTCCAACCTCCTGTCAGGGAAGTCCGGGCATTTCGCGAACTACCCCCTCCAGAGACTTCTTGGGAAGCACGCAGCGAGGCAGTGGAAGATACACAGCCTGATGACCAACTGAGTATCATGTACCATCCTGACTATCAGGAGCGGACAGGTGTGAACAACAATCGCCGTCGCCGCCGCCGCCGTTTTGGCGAAGCGCCTGTGAGAGATGAACCCAGTAAGAGTCCGGTTCGGCTTTCTGCTCCTTTGCCCGTAATTAATCATTTCAAACCGGGTTTGGTTGTTGAACCAGAGGGATTATCATCGGAAGAAAGAGGAACCAGGAGTGAGGATGTGGGAATTCCTCCCGCCTCTAGTTTCCGTCTACCATCTTCCGAAGAAGCTGGCTTGTCTGTTGGGGAAGAGCGGCTCCGAGGGCCGAAACCAGAGCGTCCTCGGCCCTCTAGGCAGGAAATTGAACCCCCAGAAATTGTCTCTGTCGAAATGACGCCTGAGGAACAGAATGTATATGCATTGATGGGAATTTCTCCTCTGGTGCTAGTCAATCGGCAGGTCAGAAATCCTAAATCGGTGATTATCTGTGTCACCTCACCTGGAGAAGCACCCCAAACAGAGATACCAGAAGAGCTAATTAGGGATGGGAGTAGGAACAAAGCATTTGTACAGCAACAGTTAGAATTTGAGCCACAAATTTTGGACACCCATGCCTCACCAGTAGAGTCGTCAGACGCAGAGCCACAAGCAACGGACTACGAACTAGAAACCCAAGATTACGACGACGAACAACAGACAAATTATCTGACTTCACAGCCCACCGCTATGGCTGTGGAAACTGAATCAGATAGCAATTCATCCGTCGTCCGCCGTCGTCGTCGCCGCTCTTCTGCGGTAGATGCTTCTGAAAGCTAAAGTATGAAGCAAAAGATTGACGGCAGGGCAGAGGGGCAGAGGGGTAGAGGGACAGAAGAGAACTTAGATCTTTTCTCAGACCAACCCCCCCATACCCCTACACCCACGTACCTTTGTACTCCTGCTTCCTGGATGCCAGATTTATCCTGCTCTCAGGGACTGATTGCTGGTGTGGATGAAGTGGGGCGAGGAGCTTTATTTGGCCCAGTAGTGGCAGCAGCAGTAATTTTACCCCTGTCTGCTGCCGATGAACTGGCAAGTATGATGGGTGGCTGTATCAAAGATAGTAAAAAGCTGTCTAGTACAAAAAGACAAAAGCTGTCTGCACATATCCAGAAAGTGGCGCTAGCTTGGAAGATTGGCTGTGCCGATCACCATGAAATTGATCGGCTCAATATATTCCATGCGTCATTATTAGCTATGAAGCGGGCTGTTCTCGGTCTACAAGTGCAGCCAGAACTTTGTCTAGTTGATGGAAAATGGCTGATTCCAGACCTATCAATGCCGCAGCTGACTTTAGTCAAGGGTGATGAGCGATCGCTGCCCATTGCTGCTGCCAGTATTCTGGCCAAGGTATGGCGTGATGAGCTAATAGCAGGTCTAGCGACAAAGCACGCAGTCTACGATTTGGTCAACAATAAGGGGTATGGTACGACACGGCACCTAAAAGCCCTGCAACAATACGGACCGTCACTCCTGCATCGCATATCCTTCAGCCCTTGTCGAGCAGCACTTATATCAAATTCAGTTGATTAGACACAATACCTTTAGCTGGGAATCCAGAATTAGGGATTGGGAACTTTAGAGTTTTCTCTGTTCACAATTAAGCTGCATATTTTGAGCTGGGAGGTGGGGAAACCAAAAAAATTTAGCGCTTTTCTCCCCATCCCTCTATCAGAGATGATGTAAATTAGATGTGTAACAGCTCACTTAGGACTCGGGACTGCTGAAAGCTGGTATTACTGGCCTTTGGACTCCAATGTTCTGCTCAGTTCCAATGGTGGCCCATCGTTGGTAGTCTGATAGCAACTGATGCATCAATCTCTGTTTGATCGTGAGCAGCACACTCTTAAGCAGACCATTGCCCGCGGCTTCCAACAAAGGCTTGGGAGTTAGCCATAAGGGAGGCGGTAACTCGACTTTTACCTCTAAATCAGCTCTTCCCTTGAGATATGTTATCCCTTTTGCTTGACAAGGATAAAGCTTGCCTACCAGGTTGAGAGCAAAGCGTTGGTTTATGTACTCAATGCCCCGAATCTCGCAAGCAATAGATTCTAAATGCACCGTTCCATCCGACTCTGCCCACACTCTCAAATCTACAATCGGTTGAATGCTAAAGCTCAAAAAGTTTAGGGGGCGCATTTTTAAACGAAAACTGTCCTCACTGAGCTGCTGTATCCGACTAAAGTCAACGAGGGCATGAACGAGACGGTGAGGCTGACGCAGATAATGCTGAATGGGAACGGGTTGTTCCTGAACAGCAATTTCGACAGATTGGGAAGCAGTAAATTGGGTGTGCATGAGAAGAGGTAACAGTGAGTAACAGAATTTTATTCCGTACTCATGTATTTTAATCTTAATTTACAATTCTTAAA
>CAZZWA010000095.1:0-8422 GCA_964657555.1 uncultured Microcoleus sp. | reverse complement strand
ATCTCAAAAAGTTTTATGATGACTACTACCAATAATTTTGTCAAACCTAAAGAAGCATCAGGAGCGTTGGGAGTCTGCCTTTTAACTTTCATTTCTGGGGAAAGGCAAACCTGGCGTCGCATCGCTACGACATCAACTTGTACATGAAAGAAAATATTGTTAGCTAATTAGCTAATCACTGAGGGCTGTACTTAATGGTTGTATCGGTTGCACACTTAGGGCCACCAGGCACTTATACAGAAGCGGCTGCCTTGGCTTATGTGAATTGGCTAACGAGGGAAAGGGGACAGCAAGCGCTGTTATGTCCTTATCCCAGCATTGCCCAAACGCTAAGAGCCTCGGCACAAGGGCAAGCCGATCTAGCGGTTGTGCCAGTGGAAAATTCTGTTGAGGGCAGTGTCTCCATAACGCTGGATACATTGTGGCAGTTGGATACGTTGCAAATTCAACATGCCTTGGTGTTGCCAATCTCCCATGCCCTCATTTCCTGCGCGGAATCTCTAGCGACTACCCGCACCGTTTATTCTCATCCGCAAGCTCTTGCTCAGTGTCAGGGGTGGTTAGAGCTGTTTCTCCCATCAGTGCAGTTGGTTGCCAGCAATTCAACTACGGAGGCACTACAGCATCTGGAGCAAGACAAGACAGCGGCAGCGATCGCGTCCTCTAGGGCTGCCGAACTCTACAATCTACCAGTTTTAGCTTGCTCGATTAATGACTATCCGGACAATAATACTAGGTTCTGGGTGTTAAGTTTACAAGCCTCTTTAGGAGGTAGCTGTACATCCCTAGCATTTAGCCTGACTGCTAATGTGCCAGGAGCCCTTGCCAAATCGCTCCAAGTATTTGCCAGTAGAGACATTAATTTGAGCCGGATTGAATCTCGTCCAACCAAACGCTCACTGGGTGACTATCTTTTCTTCATTGACCTGGAAGCTGATGCTAAGCTTGAGTCGGTTAAGTCTGCTCTTAAAGAATTAACGGCGTATACTGAAACTCTCAAAATCTTTGGTAGCTATTCAATTTTGCCAGTTTAGACTACCGCCTCTACTTCAGGGCATCTTTGAGGACGGTGCGCGCTGCCAAGTGATTGCGGGTAGAGGTGAGAATTTCTGCCTCTCGCTCCAATCGTGCGGCTGTGTCTTGCATCTCCAATAGGACTTGCTGCTCTGTTGCCACACCATAAAGATTGCTTGCCACCCAGTGAGATAATTCCCTAGGAAGACTAGGGAGGTCTTCTGGTAGCTCCATTTCTCGGTCAGTCAACTTTGCAGAAAGACGCACAACATCCCGCAATAGCTGTTCGACCTCTGCTGCCAAAGCTGTTAAATCTTTCTCTGGAGGGTGATCTTCAATCCATTCTACTAAACCGACGCGATAGGGCTTTTCACGAACGTATTCTAAAACTCGGAACCGCTGCTGCCCCAATGTCAAGATTTTCATGCGATCATCGGGCAGACGCTGGAAGTGGATAATTTCGGCGCAGCATCCAACAGGAGCTGGTTGACCCTGAACGGGGTTCCACATCAATACTCCAAAGCGGCGATCGCTCTCTAGAATCGTATTCATCATGATTCTGTAGCGAAACTCAAATATGTGCAGGGGTAGGGGCCTGCCTGGAAATAACACTACTTCGGGTAGTGGAAATATCGGAAGTTCTCGAACCGCGATTGAGGAAGAGGATGGCATTGTCCCTTTGTGAAAACGGTGACTGCGCTTCTTTTCTTAATTTAGCCCATCTTGCCAAAAAAACCTGTGCTGGAAGACCCATTCCTCTGAGGTATTTTCTCTCACTAGCCTTTGCCTCTAGAGTCTAGTTTTTCCCTAAGGAGAATGCACGAAGCTAACGAGCGTTTAATTAAAACTTTAAAATTGAGCCTAGTGCCTAGAAATTTCTAGGCACTATAGCCTTTCTCCTTTAGCAGTTAGAGCGTTAACCAACTGCCTACAATCGGCTGTGCTTATCAAAGTTTGACTTCGATATCGACGCCTGCTGGCAGATCTAGTTTCATCAGGGCGTCAATCGTCTTAGATGAGGGTTGGTAGATATCGATAATCCGCCGATGCGTACGTGTTTCAAAGTGTTCCCGTGAATCCTTATCTACGTGAGGAGAGCGCAGCAGACAATAGATTTTCTTCCGCGTCGGTAACGGAATCGGCCCGATCGCTGTTGCTTGTGTCCGGTTGGCAGTATCCACAATCTTCTCGCAGGAGGTATCCAGAAGACGCTGGTCAAAAGCCTTAAGACGAATGCGAATTTTTTGCTGCTGAATGGTTGCCATTTTCAGTTGTCCAGGTTCTGTTTGCAGAGGGGATACCAAGTTAAGTTGGAACAGTGCAGTTTTAATTGGTAATTGGGAAGACAATCCCCAACTGCTGTAACGTTCCAACAAGTTAAGAGCAGAGAGGCAAGTGCCTCTCTGCTCCCAATTTATCTTACATCAATCCTATTTGAGGATTTTGGAAACAACGCCAGCACCGATGGTACGACCACCTTCACGGATGGCGAAGCGCATTCCTTGCTCAATGGCGATTGGGTTGATCAGCTCAACAGTCATTTTGACGCGATCTCCTGGCATCACCATTTCTGCATTACTGCCATCATCCGAGGTAAAGGCTTTGATCGTGCCTGTAACATCGGTCGTCCGTACGTAGAACTGAGGGCGGTATCCGGCGAAAAAGGGGGTCTTGCGGCCACCTTCTTTTTCCTGAAGTACATAAACTTCGGACTCGAACTGGGTGTGAGGGGTGATTGTGCCGGGTTTGGCGATCACCATGCCCCTTTCAATATCTGCTTTCTGAATACCTCGGAGTAGAATTCCAGCGTTATCTCCAGCCATACCTTCATCAAGACTCTTCTTGAACATCTCAATGCCGGTGACTGTGGTACTGCGAGTGCCCTTGATTCCGACTAGTTCTACTGTATCGCCGATTTTGACTTTACCCCGCTCAA
This sequence comes from uncultured Microcoleus sp., assembly GCA_964657555.1. Taxonomy (GTDB): domain Bacteria; phylum Cyanobacteriota; class Cyanobacteriia; order Cyanobacteriales; family FACHB-T130; genus CAZZWA01. Next base: position 5,472 of record CAZZWA010000095.1, on the reverse strand, counting down.
TCCGACCAGTGGCCACGGTACCGCGACCTGTAATCGAGAAGACATCTTCCACTGCCATCAGGAAGGGCTTATCAATGTCCCGCTCTGGGGTGGGGATGAAGGAGTCCACAGCATCCATCAATTCATAGATTTTATCGACCCACTCATTTTCCCCCCGCTGCGTTTTGGGGTTAGCTGTCATGGCTTCCAGAGCCTGTAGTCCCGAGCCCTTGATGATGGGAATGTCATCTCCTGGAAACTCATAATCGCTAAGCAGTTCACGCAATTCAAGTTCTACGAGTTCCAGAAGTTCCTCATCGTCCACCATGTCCTGCTTGTTCAAAAAGACTACAAGGCTGGGAACGCCCACCTGTCTTGATAGTAGGATATGCTCTTTTGTTTGGGGCATCGCGCCATCTGTTGCGGCAACCACCAGGATTGCTCCATCCATCTGGGCAGCACCAGTGATCATGTTTTTCACGTAGTCAGCATGCCCCGGACAATCTACGTGAGCATAGTGCCGAGATGCGGTTTCGTACTCTACGTGGGCGGTGTTGATGGTAATGCCACGAGCCTTTTCTTCAGGCGCAGCATCTATTTCATCATATTTCTTAGCCGTCGCATTACCACCAGCTGCCAGGGTCATTGTGATTGCTGCCGTCAATGTGGTTTTGCCGTGATCTACGTGACCAATCGTGCCGATGTTGACGTGGGGTTTATTCCTTTCAAACTTTGCGCGTGCCATGAATTATTCGTTCCTTCTAACCTCTTTACTCAGCCCTTTAAAGAATAGTTTTGAGCGCTGAGTGCTGAGTTTTGAGATTAAGGATGGTGTTGAGTGCCGAGTGTAAAACTCACTACTCAGGGCGCGCACGGGGGCACCCCCTTACAACATTCAAAACTCAAAACTCAAAACTCAAAACTCCTTAGGCATTCCCTTTGTTCTTGGCGATGATGGCTTCAGCCACGCTGCGAGGCACCTCTTCATAATGGCTAAATTCCATTGTGAAGATCCCCCGGCCTTGAGTCATAGAGCGGATATCCGTAGCATATCCAAACATCTCTGCCAATGGGACTTTAGTTGTCACTTTAGCGATTCCCTGTTCGACTCCTTGGCCTTCAATCTGACCTCTACGGGAAATCAGGTTACCCATTACGGGTCCCAGGTAGTCTTCGGGAACTTCTACCTCAACTTTCATCATAGGTTCTAACAGCACTGGTGAAGCCTTCATTACGGCTTCCTTGATAGCCATTGACCCAGCGATCTTGAAGGCCATTTCTGAAGAGTCTACGTCGTGGTACGAACCGTCTACCATTGTCGCCTTCAGGTCAATGACTGGATAACCAGCCAGAATTCCCGATTCGCAGGCTTCTTTCATGCCTTGCTCGGCTGGGCCAATGTACTCTTTGGGTACGATTCCCCCGACAATCTTGGAGACAAACTCAAAGCCAGTTCCAGGCTCTCCAGGTTCTAGCTCAATGACCACATGGCCATACTGACCTTTACCACCACTCTGACGGATAAATTTCCCTTCGGCTTTCACTGATTTGCGAACTGTTTCTCGGTAGGCGACTTGCGGTGCGCCGACATTGGCTTCGACCTTGTACTCTCGCATCATCCGATCAACGAGAATCTCTAGGTGTAGTTCTCCCATCCCCGCAATTACAGTCTGGTTAGTTTCAGGGTCAATGCTCACTCGGAAAGTGGGATCTTCTTCAGACAGGGCTTGGAGGGCTTTGGAGAGCTTTTCCATGTCCTGCTTAGTTTTGGGTTCTACCGCTACAGAGATCACTGGCTCTGGAATGAACAGAGATTCGAGAATTACTGGTGAGCCTTCCTCACAGAGAGTGTCTCCCGTGAAAGTATCTTTCAGTCCCAAGGCAGCACCTATGTCACCTGCTCGGAGTTCGTCTACCTCAATCCTGTCATCTGCTTTAAGCACAATCAGGCGAGATATGCGTTCTTTCTTACTCTTCGTAGAATTGAGCAAGTAACTGCCTTTTTTGACGACGCCAGAGTAAACGCGGATAAACGTCAAGCGACCGTATGGGTCGGCCATGATTTTAAATGCCAGGGCTGCCGTTGGCTCGTTGTCGTCAGCATGCCTGACTACCTCAGTGCCGTCTGGCAACTGGCCTTGAATTGGGGGAACGTCAATGGGAGCAGGTAGATAATCAACTACTGCATCCAATAGCAATTGAACGCCCTTATTCTTAAAGGCTGAACCGCACAGCACCGGAACAATCGTGCCAGCGATCGTGCCTTTGCGTAACGCTGTCCGAATTTCTTGTTCGGTTAATTCTTCGCCTTCGAGGTATTTCTCCGTTAGGGTATCGTCTGTTTCTGCTACTGATTCGACGAGTTTGGCACGGAATTCTTCTGCTTTGGCTTGCAGAGCTTCGGGAATTTCAGCATCATCAATGACTTTCCCTTGATCGTCCTTGGAGATCAAAGCTCGCATGCGCACTAAGTCTACAACCCCTGCAAATTCGTTCTCGCTGCCGATGGGAATCTGAATGGGGACAGCGTTTGCTCTCAGGCGATCGCGTATTTGGTCGTAAACTTTATAAAAATTGGCTCCACTCCGATCCATTTTGTTGACAAAGGCAATCCGCGGCACTTTGTACCGTTCTGCCTGTCGCCATACAGTTTCCGATTGAGGCTGGACTCCACCTACAGAGCAAAATACGGTGATCACACCATCTAATACTCGCATGGAACGTTCTACTTCAATGGTGAAATCAACGTGCCCTGGCGTATCGATAATGTTGATCTGATGGTCTTTCCAACTGGTACTGATAGCGGCAGCAGTAATAGTAATCCCCCGCTCCCGCTCTTGTTCCATCCAGTCCGTTACGGTGGTTCCCTCATGGACTTCACCAATTTTGTGAACTAGACCTGAGTAGAACAAAATCCGTTCTGTTGTTGTTGTCTTGCCCGCGTCTATGTGGGCGGCAATCCCGATATTGCGTACTTTTTCAAGCGGGACGGTACGTGCCACGGCTACCTCCTTCGTTTCTGTGCCGCAGGAAATTTTGCGTTACCCTTATGTTTAAGGTTCTTTTCTTGGTCTTAGACGCTGGCAGGGTTAACTGCTGCCAGAACCTCTTGTCAGAGCGCAAATTGGCTCTTGCTGGAGTCAACCAACTCTCCCATATCCCAATTGCCTAAAGGCTTTGGAAAATATTGCTGAATTTTCCCTACTAAGTTGGCTGCTTATTTGCCAGACACAACATGCTTGTAGGGATTACAAGCTCATACATTTATTAGTTTATCATCAGAATTCTTTACATTTGTATTTACCCCGACTGGATTACCTCACCCTTAGGTAGTGAAAACTCACCTGTTAAATCTTAGTAGCGATAATGAGCAAAAGCCTTATTTGCTTCTGCCATGCGGTGAGTCTCTTCCCGTTTGCGAATGGCATTACCTGTTTCGTTGGCAGCATCCATCAACTCATTGGCCAACCTATTTGCCATCGTGCGACCTGGCCGACTTCTGGAGAATTGGATCAGCCAGCGCAGAGCTAGAGCTGTACCTCTGTCTGGACGGACTTCCATAGGAACTTGATAAGTAGCCCCACCAACCCGGCGAGCTTTTACTTCCACTAAAGGTGTTACATTCCGTACTGCTCTTTCAAAGGTTTCTAGCGGTTCGCTACCAATCCGTTCTTCTATAGTTTTGAGAGCGTCGTAAATTATCCCATAGGCTACAGATTTCTTGCCATGACGCATAATCCGCCGCACCATCATACTTATGAGGCGGCTGTTATATATGGGATCTGGGGGAACGGGACGCTTTTGAACAACACTGCGACGAGACATAACTCAGCCTTATAACAAAGAAACACTCTTCAACAATCAGGTATGGCACTCTTAGACGCCACACCACACATCTAGTAATCAGTCATCTAAAAAGCGCGGTTCTAGCAATTTTGGCTGTCACCCAGGCAAGCGATCGCTTGCCTGCTTTTCTGCCCAAATTGTTCTGATGGGTAAAGTTTAATTCAACTATACTCTGCGCAGTCATCAAGTAAGATTTTTACTAATACTGTGTTGAGTTCTTAGTCAAGAGCGCGTGACCAGCAACTAACAACAGTCAAATAAACTTGCCTATAACCGCGCATAACATAGCTGTATTGCTCCCAGTCAATCTCATCACCACTCAGCCTATGTAGCCCTCACCTTCTTTGGTCAGGACAGATAAATCACGCCTTTTTGGGACGCTTTGTCCCATATTTAGAGCGACCTTGGCGGCGATCTTTGACCCCAGCCGTGTCTAGGGTTCCACGAATAATGTGGTATCGCACTCCCGGCAAGTCTTTGACCCGTCCTCCCCGAATCATCACTACCGAGTGCTCTTGTAAATTGTGACCGATACCTGGAATATAGGCGGTAACTTCAAACCCAGAAGTGAGACGCACTCTTGCTACCTTACGCAAGGCTGAGTTTGGTTTTTTGGGAGTTGTTGTATATACTCTTGTACAAACACCACGACGCTGCGGACATTGCTTCAGCGCGGGTGACTTGGTTTTCTTCTGTGTTTGCTCGCGTTCGTGGCGAATGAGTTGTTGGATTGTGGGCATGAGTTACAGAGTGAACAGCTCCCTGTATTTTTAACGTATTGACAAATTATGATTATATTGAATTTATGGAGTGAGTGTCAATTTTTTTATTGGGGTTAAGTGTAAAGACTCATGCCTTTACAGAAAAAGAGTTACCACAACCGCAGCTTTGCAAGGTATTAGGGTTATCGAAGCGAAAAGCACCACCCATTAGGTCTTCTGAGTAATCCAGTGTCATACCCATAATGTAGCCTAGGTGCGTAGGCTCGACAACCACGCTAAGACCGCTACAGTCATAAACCAAGTCATCCGATTTTAAAACTTCATCAAAATCAATAGAGTATAAAAGACCCAAACAACCCCCTGATTGGACTCCTATACGCAGTCTTGTCTTAGGATTATGACGCTTAGAACGTAAACGTCTAAGCTCATTGGTTGCTGCTTCGCTCAGATAAATCATGGCTGGTCACGAGTCTTCTAGTCATTGGTCATTTTACAAAGAAAAAAGCCTGAATGACCAATGACGAAGAACTTATTGCCTATTTAGCTGGCGTGCGGGAATAGTCGTCTTGAAACCGAATAATATCGTCTTCTCCCAGATACTCTCCATTCTGCACTTCTATTAAAACCAGGTTAATGACGCCCGGATTTTCAAGTCGGTGAGTATGACATTGGGGTACATATGTAGATTCATTACTATTGAGGATGTGCTCTTTGTCTGCACAAGTAACCTTAGCTGTTCCAGAGACTACAATCCAGTGTTCGCTCCGATGGTGGTGCATCTGTAGGCTAAGGCGATGACCTGGCTTCACTTCAATTCGCTTAATTTTGTATCCACGCCCCTCTTCCAGAACGGTAAAGGAACCCCAAGGCCGCAGTTCTGTTGCAGCAATGCCCTTCGATGTTACAGAAATTGGCAGAGAAACAG
>CAZZWA010000094.1:0-16133 GCA_964657555.1 uncultured Microcoleus sp. | reverse complement strand
GTAGCGGCAGGTGGTGGAATCTGGCTTCGCCGCCCACACTCAGAGCCGCCAAACGAGATATTCCGTTGTACAGCCACTGGTACTGATAACTCCATGTTCTCAAGATAGTAGCCACTGTCCCTTCTCGTTAAGTTGTGTATTCCTTGTTGCTGACAGAAACCATAAGAAGAATATATTGTTAAAATCAGTAACAAATCTAAAAAATACTGGGAAGCTGTTGTAACTATGGGTCGTGTAGGGGTCTTGTTACTTAACTTAGGCGGGCCGGATGAACTGGTAGACGTTGGTCCTTTTCTATTCAACCTGTTCTCCGACCCAGAAATCATTCGCATCCCTTTTCCTGGATTGCAAAAGCCTCTCGCCTGGTTGATTTCCACTCTCAGAACTAAGAAATCGCAAGAGAACTATCGGCAAATTGGGGGTGGCTCTCCGCTACGGCGCATTACAGAAGCCCAAGCCCAAGCCTTAGAAGAAAATTTGCAGCAAAAAGGACAAGATGCCTGCGCCTATGTGGGAATGCGTTACTGGCATCCCTTTACCGAAGAAGCGATCGCTAGAATCAAGCGAGACCAGATTGAGAACCTGGTTATTCTACCCCTATACCCCCAATTTTCTATTAGTACCAGTGGTTCCAGCTTCCGGCTTCTCCAAAAATTGTGGCAAGAAGAACCAGCCTTAAACCGCATTGAATATACTGTCATTCCCTCATGGTATGAGCAACCGAACTACCTGCAAGCAATGGCCCAGCTGATTGCTCAGGAACTCGATCAATTTCCCAATCCCGAGCAGGTTCACGTTTTCTTCAGTGCCCACGGCGTCCCCATAAGCTACGTTGAAGAAGCTGGCGATCCCTACCAGAAAGAAATCGAGGACTGCACCGATTTGATTATGCAGACTTTGAATAGACCAAATTCTCACACACTAGCCTACCAGAGTCGAGTGGGGCCAGTTGAGTGGCTTAAGCCCTATACTGAGGATGCCATCAAAGCACTAGGAGCAGAGGGAGTCGAAGATTTGCTTGTCGTGCCAATTAGCTTTGTCTCTGAGCATATCGAAACGCTGCAAGAGATTGACATTGAATATCGAGAGCTGGCCGAAGAGGCTGGAATTCACAACTTCCGACGCGTTCCAGCCCTGAATACTCATCCTTTATTTATCGAAGCTTTGGCTGATTTGGTAGTTGATGCTCTTGAGGCTCCCAGCATGAAGCTAACGCAGGTCCCACAGCTTAAGAAACAAGTTAAGATGTACCCCCAAGAGCGTTGGCAGTGGGGCATGACTACAACAGCAGAAGTTTGGAATGGTCGTCTGGCGATGCTTGGCTTTCTGGCCTTGGTATTGGAGTTAATCACAGGTCGCGGCCCTCTACACTTTGTGGGACTGCTTTAGCAGCTAGATGATCGCCCGCTATGAATTTGCCGCCTTCGATGCTAGTTAGGTAGATGCTCTAACTTAAAGCCGATTCATTAACAATGCCTATCTCTTTCGGAGATGCTTGGGCTAGGCAATATGCTTTACCTATACAGGTATATGCTTTGCGATCGCGTCCTCTAAAGGAAAGCTTTGCTTAACGCATCGCTAAAATGACAACTTTACTAATTTGGGAGACTTGATATCCCTGAATTATGTGCTGAATCAGGATGTCCGACTGCTACTGCTGAGCAAGTCTCCTAGTCTAGAACTTCTCCCTAGCAACGAGCAAGCCACTAATTTTGCAATCATCAAAAAACTCCGCGAGACACTTGAGCGAAAGTAGGGTCGGCTGGAGTTGGTATTCCTTGCTGGCAGACTGTAGCGTTTCGTTAAGTGAACTGTAAAAAGGCGACATCAATCTAGTTTAATTGCTACGTTTGCAGTCAGTTTTTACCAAAAGGATTTTGATGCGAAGTTTGAAGCAGCCTTGGTTTAAGTTTTTCATAATCATTGTATTGGTGCTGGGTGTATTTTTTCGATTTTTCAATATTGACCGCAAGGTTTATTGGCATGACGAAGTTTATACCTCATTGCGAACTTCTGGTTACACATGGGAAGAGGTGATTCAGCAGGTTTTTGATGGTCATATTATTGGCGTCAAAGATTTGCAAAAATTTCAGCGTCTCAGTTCTGAAAAAGGCTTAAACGATACAGTGAATGCTTTGATGAAAAATCCTCAGCACCCTCCACTCTATTACTTAATGGAGAGATTTTGGGTGCAGTTGTTCGGCACTTCAGTAGCAGTAACCAGAAGTTTATCAGCCTTAATTAGCCTGCTGGTTTTCCCTAGTGTCTATTGGCTGTGCCTGGAGTTATTTAGGTCGCCCCTGGTTGGGTGGGTGGCGATCGCACTTATTGCTGTTTCTCCTTTTCATGTCCTTTACGCTCAGGAAGCGCGGGAGTATAGTCTGTGGACAGTAACAATTTTACTATCAAGTGCATCGCTACTGCGAGCTATGCGACTAGAAACAGAATCTAGAGGTGCACGATCTTGTGTCTCTGCATGGGGAATTTATACGCTTACTGTAGTACTAGCACTCTATTCATTCTTATTTTCTGTATTTGTAATTATTGGACACGGAATATATGTAGTCATTATAGAAGGTTTGCACTGGAGTAAGACGTTAACTGCTGATATCTTGGCATCACTCGCTGGACTTCTAGCTTTCGCACCTTGGCTATGGGTTATTATCACTAACTGGTCGCGACTTCAAGATACAACAGTTTGGACAATCGAGAAAATGCCCCAGCCAATTTTGTTTAAAATATGGGGTCTTCATCTAATTGATATTTTTCTTGATTTGGGCTTCGATACTAAAACTCCATTTCTATACATAATCATAGAATTTTTACTAATCTTAATTCTAACATTATATGCACTTTATTTCCTTGGCCGTAATACTCCCAAAGAGAGCTGGTTATTTGTTTTGACCTTAATTGCAGTAACATCATTAGCTCTCATGCTGCCAGATTTAATTTTTGGTGGGCAACGGTCAGCTACAACTCGGTATTTAGTACCCTGTTTTTTGGGGATTCATCTAGCTGTTGCTCACCTGCTTGCTACTCGGATTTTTGGCAATAATTTTTCTCAACAGAAAATCTGGCAGGCAATTTTACTGGTCATAATTTCAGGGGGATTTGTGTCGTGTACAATCAGCTCGCAAGCCGAGACTTGGTGGAATAAAACAATTGGTCACTACAATTATCAAATAGCTAAAATAGTTAACCAGGCCCCTCATCCACTTTTGCTCAGCAATGCTTCTGGCCTGAATATCGGCGACATCATTTCTCTTAGTTATCTGCTTGAGTCAAAAGTGAGGCTTCAGTTGGTGGTCGATCCAAATATTCCTAAGATTCCTGATGATTGTATAGATAAAGGTTATCCTACCTGTACCATATTATTATTCTATCCCTCAGCTCCCCTACGAAAAGGGCTTGAGAAAGAGTATGGTTCCCAAATAGCACCGGTTTATAATATTGGAAATTTTATCAGGCTTTGGCAACTAACAAAACGTTAAACGTTAGAAACAGCGATCGCCCTCACTTCTCTATTCTTATCAAATAAAAACTTTGGTTTCAGCAAAGTCCTTAATAGTAGCAACAGCGATTGAAGTTCTCCAGGTGCTTCCAGATACTTCCATCTACCCGGACGGCAAAACAGCATTTCTACTAAATGCCTGTATTGCGAGAGACTTACTTGCTCAAACACCACTTGTACAGTAGAAAATTCATCACTAAAACTTGTGTGGATAAGATGTCCTTGCAGCTCTAACTTTTCTTCTATAATTTCCAGCGTCACTAGTAACTTTTCCCCAGCCCCTGTGATCAGCCCTGCCTGGGTCAACTTTACTTGAGCGCCCACTTCGGAAATCATCGTAGTAACGCCCCAAAAATTCTGCCCAGCTACATTGACGCGTACTACCCGCCGCAAATCAAACCATTCATTAATGCTAGGTTTAGGAATGTCTAATAATATTAACAACGAGATGCCAATCACTATCAGGTTGTAGACACTCCAAATCCAAACTAAGCCCGTACCTTCAACCATCTGAGCATCTGCGAGCGTTTGTGGGCTACCCATCATTAACGTTGCTAAATTCCGCCACAAGCCTATGGCGCTAACGATAAATAAGGCGATCAGGGGCCATGCTAAAGTCCAGTTAAAAGCAAAGCGATCACGCTTTACCCCTTTTGGCGTGACTTTAAATCTTTTAGAAAAAGGATTCAGCATGCTTTGAATGACAGTCAGCGAGATTGGAAAACATTGCGCTACGGCGTAAATATCTGATATCAAAGCAGAACGACTGCGACGATTTAACCAAGAAAAGGTAAATAATTGCACTAGATAGTAGGGCAGAAAGAAATATATAGATTCTTTAACCGTTGCCTGCAATGGATTGACGCCCAGAAATGAAGAGGCTAGCGGTATGAGCAGAAATCCAATGCGCCATAAGCTATTAAACCACTGGAGTATACCTTCTAAATGAGCTAGCCGCTCTAAAAATCTGAGTCCAGGAATTGTTAAGGGATTAGCTTCAATAAAAAATGCCTGTAGGGTACCGCGAGCCCAACGCAACCGTTGAGTAACATAGTCAGCCATATTTTCGGCTGACAAACCTGCGCTTAAACTTTCATTTAGATAAATAACCCGATAGCCTTTGGCAGATAAGCGAACGCCAGTGAAGTAGTCTTCACTTAGGGACTCTGTCACAAAGCCACCAATTTCTTCTAGAGCACTCCGTCTGACGATAAAAGAACTACCATAACATAGGGCGGTCTCTATTCCATCGCGAAGTATTTGATAGTAGCGGGAAAATATCTCTACTTCCTGTGGTAATACATTTTCCAAACCTAAATTGCGGGCAACTGGATCGGCATTATAAAAGCTTTGGTAAGTCTGAACGAGGGCTACTGTCTGATCTTGCAAAAAGCCTACAGTACGAGTGAGAAAGTTTTTTGTTGGCACAAAATCGGCATCAAATACAGCAACTATGTCTCCTTGGGTTTTGGCGATCGCATTATTTAAATTACCGGCTTTAGCATAACTATTATCTTGCCTAGTTAGATAATTACAGCCAAGTTCTTTAGCCAATTTTTTGATTTCTGGGCGCTGTTTATCGTCTAATAGATAAACTTTTTTATTAGCATACTCTATTGCTTGACAACCGATTATGGTGCGCTGAAGGATAATCTTTGGCTCATTGTAAGTTGGGATCAAAATATCTAATGAGGGCGTGAAACTGCCATCCATTACAGCAACTGCCATTCGGTCAGCTAAGGCATGCCGATTCTTCATTTTCAATACTAAATAAAGCTGAAAGCTGTTACTAAAAATTACTAATAATTCCATACAAAATAACACTAAGCTAAACACTCCATTCAGAGGCGTTGCCAGATTTAGAGTGGAAAGTGCTCGCCACAGAATATAGCGAACAATCAAAGCTAACAAAATCCCTACCACGATAACCTGTGACCATGTCCTCGGCTGAGGAGAAATTTTCATCACAGCTAAGACGGTTAAAAACAGAACTACGGTGGGAGCCAGTAGATATTCCCAAGAGACTTCCGGACAAGATACCCACCAAGGATGATTTTTTTGTAAAAGAGATAGGTGAGCAAAAAATTGGCTAGTCGTTCTTTCTCCAGCAATCCACGCACCAGCAAAGCCAATAAAGCTCAGCATCAACAAAGTTGCTAATTGCAGACGGGAAACCCGCTTTAATAAACGTTGCTTAAAGCTTTGGCTATCAAGTTGTGAAGTCGCCATTGATTCGCTCCGCTGACTACAAAAATCTTGATTATATGTAATAAAATTTTACATGTTTCTCTAGTTTAGCTCATCAATAAACGAAACTTGATTGTGGGAGCTTCAAAATTCACAATATACAAATGCAATCAAGCGCGAACAACTAACCAGAAGCGATTCAGGGAAGAGAGTACATCGACGCTAATCCTAAAGTGCGATCGCAGTACTAGCCTTCTAGTCTGTCATTCTAACTAATCCACACAAAAACAAATTCCTATTGAAGAGATGCTCTTGCTAGTATTTTTTCTTTGTCTTTAGACAGCTAGATAGTGTGTTTAGGTTTATTCTCTTAAAAAAACTTTATTAATCCTACCTAGCTCAGGCTGATGCCACTTCCAGTTATACTATGGCTATTGTCATAAAAAATAAGTTATTGCTCAATTAATCATGAGAATTTCCTGAGAGGTTAGCTTGTAAAATATGAAGCTTACGGAAAAAATATCAGCATTGTCTAGCTAACTTCTTTGCAAAATGGACTTGATATGAAATGATTACTTAACCGGGGGTGGCAGGAATCAGCACCCCCTAGAAGCCTAGAGGTGCTGTATGGCTATTGAAGATGCGATCGCTTTGCTTCATCCTGTGCTAGCCGTTTTGGTGGTATTCCCCCTGCTGGGCATAGTAGTCAACCGAGCCATAAAGACGCGATCGCGCCGTTTGGAAAATGCAGTAGCTGGAGGCAAAAGTAAAATTCCGCCAGTTGTGGGTCAGGAGCATTTGCAGTTAGGACTTTGGCTGACGGGAGCAGTGGTAGGAGTCGCTTTACTAGGACTGGCCTACGCAATTTTCTTCGAGAATATTTTGCCCAAGCAGGTGTGGAGTAAAAACCCTTTCCAAGCCGTCTTCATCGTGGTGATGTTTGCCGCAACAATTGCTTCACTGGTGTTGCTATACAAAGCTAGGGAGCGTCTCTGGCGCGGCATCTTTGCCACCCTAACTGGTGCCGGTTTAATTATTCTTGGCTGTCAGGAAGGTGTCTACCGTCAGGACAAGGAGTGGTATTGGTCGCACTACTATATCGGCATCACATCTGCGCTGCTGATGATTTTTTCCCTAGCTATCATTCAAGACATATACCAAGATCGGTCAAATCGCTGGCGCTACCTCCACATAGCATTGAACTGTTTAGCACTTCTACTATTTGTGGGGCAAGGGATGACTGGTACGCGGGCTCTGCTAGAGATTCCTGTGAGTTGGCAGAAGCCATATGTTGAGAAGCTTTATATAAAGCAGTGTGACAAGAATCCCTGCACCATCCAAGTGCCACCCACAACAAAGTAGTCGGGACGAATGCTATCTACACCGACGAAGCAGCCAGGAGAGAGAGGAGAAAAGTTTCTTCTGCTATTTGTAGCCTGAAGGAGAAATGGTGTAATTTGTAGTACTCTCCCGATCAAAATTTCTGGGAAAAAACCGCCCTAATAAACCGTAACCAGCTAATTTTATGTACTCTTTGTACGTAAGAAAAGCTTTTTCTCTAGGAGCCAATGAGGGTGGTAGGGGAGACGGATGAGGAATGACCCGAAATCCCCAGCTACGAAATGTGAGTAGCGATCGCAGCATGTGAGGCTGGTCAGTAACCAGTATAATTTGCTTTTTCCCTTGCGGTTGGAGCGCAGCTGCCGTGAATCGAGCGTTTTCCTCAGTGGTTTTAGAGCAGTGTTCACCGTTTATAACCTGATTAGGAATGCCTCGCTCTTGCAGCAGTTGCACTATTTCGTCAGCATCTCCTACACCACTAGCAAAAATCGCCGGTGCCCGATTAGCTTTCCAGAGTTCAGCAGCTATCTCCACTCTAGAACTTCTAAGTTCCTCTCCTCGTCCCAATACCACAATTGCATCAGCTGTTGCACCATAATCAGTTGCCTCGAATTTAACTATTACAAAGTTGGCCCCGTCAGCTGCTGGCAGGAAAACTGTTGTTAAGTAAAAGAGCAATAAAACGACTCCTAAAAGAACGAACTGTTGTTTCCAGTACAGTTGTCTTTTGACCAACAGGAGTCCTATTAAACCTAAGAGCAGCAGCACAGCCGGTATTGGTATTGTCAACCCATTGAAAAGTTGCTGTCCTATGACATGCCAAATATCGGTTGAGGACGGCGGACAAGAGGTTGAATTAAGCATGAAGCTGGCGGCTTTGTTATTAAGGTACTGACCAGAAACTAACGCAAAATAGCCCCGCAGGTAATTAATGTGCTAGCTTGTCAGTCCGCTTCAACCAGATGCCTCTCAGCCCTGCGGTTTTAGCTCCCTGATAGTCATCTTTGTAACTGTCTCCGATGTGCCATGCCTCCTCAGGCAGGCAGTTATGTTTCTCTAAAGCTGCCGCAAAAATCTGGGGATCGGGCTTGGCAGCTCCAACTTCTGATGAAATGGTAATGGAAGTAAAAAACTGAGTTAAATCTAGAGCCTTTAGGACAGAGCGAATCCGGGAATCGAAATTTGATACCACACCCAGCTCAATATTCATTTTCTGCCAGCGTTCTAGCGCCGGACGAATATCTGGATAAACAACCCAGGGTTCGGCACTAGCAAAATGGACATAAAGTTCGTCAAAAAAGGTAAAAAAGTCTGAGAACTGGTGAAGGACACCGACTTGTTGAAACGTGCGCAGTGCGACAACTTGCCACCACTCAAATTCGCAAGCAGGAATCTCCTGTTGTTCTGTCCCTGGAAAAATTAGTGGAGGAGCCGCTTGAAAGCTTTGCAAGAAGGCTAGATTTAGGGCTTGGGCTGACACTTCGACGCCAAACCGTTGGGCGATCGCACCATACACTTCACCCACACTACCCCTTACCCCAAATAGGGTGCCGACAGCATCGACAAAAATAACTTTGGGTTGCTTGATATTAGGTTCGTGTTTCATATCTCAAATAGATAGGGTGCGCCCAGGAAGGAAGTTTGGGATAGAAGACTAGATCATCAATCGAACAAAGCTTCTCACGCGGTATGTCATGGAGATCAAGCGAGATTTTAGTTCATTAAGTTCTTTTTGTTTTGCCTGAAAAATTACTTTGATTATTGAGCAGATACCTCGTCGCTGCCTCTCATAGTTACCTTCATTCAGACAAGAGATCCACAAGGGGTCGAGTTATCCAGTTGAAGCCGACGCTGAGTTGATGGTTGAGTGTTGGCAACCGATACAGATAGGCTAAACGACGCACGAGGTAGGCAAGCGAGCCATCCAATTTCACTCCTAAGCCAGTGAAGGTGGCATTATCTATCCCCAAGGCAATCATTTCTCCCAATGGCTGATACCGGAAGGGAAGCAAGGGTCTTCCCGTAAGAGTTGCCCAGATATTCCAGCCTGCATAATCTGCTTGTTGGAAAGCAGACTGGGCAGTACCAGGAACAAGCTGGCCTTCAGCATCACGGCAGTCCGCGAGGTCGCCCAAGGCAAAAATTTCTGGATGGTCAATGACTTGTAGGGTAGGGAGCGTTGTCAGTTGACCCCGTTGATTTTGCTTGAGAGGGAGCGATCGCACAACTGGTGCAACTCGTGTTCCTACAGTCCATAGCACCAAATCTACTGGAATGGTGTCTACCTGTCCTTTGTATAGCAGAGAAATGGTATCTAAGCCTATTGAATCAACTGTTGTTTCCAAATCAATCCAGACGCCCCGTTCATCCAAAGCTCTACGTGCCGCTTCTCGATTAAAGTCGGTCGATGTCCGGAGAATCAGGTCGCTTTGTTCAATTAACCGCACCCTGCCTCGCGATCCCAGACGATCTGACAATTTGCAAGCTAACTCAACGCCACTATAACCGGCTCCTACGATTGCCACTCGGATTTTATCAGCGCCTGACTCTGACAAAATTCGCAGCCGTTCCTCCAGGCGATAGGTATCGCTGAGGTTACGGAATGGAATAGCATACTCAGTTGCCCCTGGCACTATATCGAGGGGCGTCTCTCCACCCAGGGCCAACACTAATCTGTCATAAGAGAATGCTGGGCCATCATGCAACTGTACCAGACGTTCATTAACATCAATGCCAGCTACGATCCCTTGAGTGAAGCGCACGCCAGTGTTGGCAAGAATTTCTTGAAACGGTGGGGCAATCTCCCAGGTTTGCAGTTCACCAGTGAGCAGTTCATATAGAAGGGGGGTAAATAAAAACCGATCATTCTGATCCACCAAGACAATTTCGGGGTTTTCTGGCTTTTCCCAAGGCAGCTGGCTCAAGCGCAGGGCAGTGTAGAGACCGCCAAAACCACCACCAACTATACATATACGTGCAGGTTGCTGGGTCATAGTAGAAAGTATAGGCGCTCCTAACAGGGCAATTTCCTTCAGGATAGCAACTTGCTCCCAAAGGATGAGCGTTCTTTGCTAGTCTGGCTGTTGTCGCGTTGCGGGGTGAGCCCGCTAAATGTATGGTGGGAACTTTTGCCTGAGTTTGCCAACTCTATCGTTCTGCGGTCACATTTACAGTACCACTGTTATTTCAATCCAGTTTTTGAGAGATAATCCTTTGCCAACAGCATGGTTTTACTTCCTTGTCAGTACAAGATTACTGTAGGGGGGTCAACCTTAATACATTGCCAGCAAGACAGTTTCAATCCACATTTCGCAAGTCTCATTGTATTCTCAACTAATTTATAAGTCTCAACGCCTATAATTCATGCTAAATAAAGCTTGTAGGCTTTTTTATCCGCTTTTGGCTATTTCGTCGAGCTTAGTGGTAATCTTTGGGTGAGAAGGGAGTAATCATCAACTCAGCAATAAGAAAAAGGGCTGAAAATCAGCCCCCATTTTTTTAGATGACCAGCAGTATCACAACTGTTTTAAACCAGTTTCAGGTCAGGATACTCAGCGAGCATATCGTCAGTCGTCAGAGTGTCTCCCTCTGCTTGGGGTGTCCAGAGAACCTCTAGTGCGAGCAAGCGATCACTGGAAATGCCGCCAATTTGACGCAAAGCTTGACGCAGGTCTTCTGTGCTGTTGATCGCTGGTAATTGCAGATTGCCTTCAGTACCCACCACAATTGTGACAACAATGTATTCACCAGGCTCTCGTACTTCCGTACTTAGCTGACCTCCAGCTGCTGGCAAAGAGTCACTGGCTTGCCGCAGTTGATTGTTGACATTAGACAGAGTTTCCGAGGTAAATTTGCTACGTTCACCGAGCGCCAACTGGTTAAACTTAGCTTCTGCGGCTTCTAGAGCCGATTGCTGGGATTGAGCTGCCCCATACACCCAGTATTCTGGGTGACGCAAAAGGGCCAACGTGGTTTCCTGTAGTACTTGGGCTCGACCAGCAGCCGAACCCGTATCAGCGGTGCGAGCAATCTCGTCTAGCTCTGCTTGCAGGCTGCGAGCTTGGGATAACAGACCAGCCTGCACGCGAGCAACAGAAACTTTAGGATTGCTGTATCCCAATTCACTGCTTTCACCCCCGCTACCAACGCGACGGAAGGTTTGGACTAAAAAGTTAGCTAAAGCTAGGAAAATCAGGATGGTGAACAAACCCCCAAATCCACCCCCAAAGCCCAAGAAGGGGAGTAGGAAGGGGAAGCCAATTCCACCACCAGGATAATAGCCTCCACCGCCAGGATAATAGCCTCCAGATGGTGGTGCATAGGTGCGGCTAGGTGCTCTGAAAGAACCGCCTCCGATACGACCACCACTACGGGCAGCTAGTGCTCCGTCGGCGTTGCCTAGTGCTAATGCGATCACCAGACCAATAAGGAACACGGATTTCAAAATTGGTTTTATTGTCGAAAGCAGTTTGTTAGCCATATATACTGTGCCTATTCAAGCTCATAAAAAACTGTAGTGGTGCGGGCGGCTCAAGGGATATTTCCACCGGCTTCACTTTATAATCTATCGTTTCTCCTCCTTTGAGTGGGTAAAAAAGAGGGACGGATTGCCGATAAGGATATCCGTACCAGGACTGGGGATGGGGAACTGGGAAAACGTACCAGAGAGGCTAAACTTGGAAGAATTTTCACCAGCCTTTGTGCTAAAAATCTTCCTCGTCCTCAGTTGCCAGTCGCCAATCCCTGATCCCCGATCCCAGCTCGGTCTCCGTCCGTGAGCAGTATAAACACTTACACTCACTACTTATCGCAATTTCCGCACAAATGTGTTAAGTTTCTTTAAAGATAGAGTACACTTCATGTAAAGAAGCCGCAGTCACATGGAGATACGAGTTAGGTTAATGCCACTGGCTGATGGCTGACTGGGGTGGTTTAAACACTACATAGGTTTTAAGTATGGTTTTAATTCGTGATGTTGTTCAACAAGCTCTCTCTACTGGCTTTTTAACTGTTGAAGCCGAAGCGCAATTGCGGCGACTTCTCAAAACCAAGTATGACTCGGAAGATCTAAATGCTTTCATGACCTTGCAGCAAGCTGCAATGAACGGTCATGTGAAGCAAGAATCCCGTCAATTGAGCCATGCTATGTGAGTGCAGCCACGTTCTAGTTACATAACGGGCTAGCCTCCGCCTACGATAGTGACAATTTCAAGGGCGTCGCCCTCTTGTATTTGAGTTTCAGACCAAAATTGTCGGTGCAAAATCTCGCCGTTGTACTCAACTGCGACTAAACGAGGATTTAACCCTAGTTGTTCGAGAAGTTGCGGCAGTCGAGTTTGCTGAGGACAGGTGCGGGGTGCACCATTAACTTGGAGCGCGATCTGACTCGAAGGAGTAGACATGGAATTATAGAGGATGGGCTTGAGAATTTTTGATTATGTGAATGCGACTCAGTTGAGAAAGAAAGTACTGAGTTACTAAAGTTGGTTGCTCTGATTCCATAATGGCGCGGACAACTGCCACTCTCTCGGCTCCTGACGCTAGCACTTCATTCAAGTTATTGATATCAATACCCCCAATGGCAAACCAGGGGACGGAAGCATGCTCAACAGCATAGCGGATGTAATTCAAACCAGCAGCAGGCTTACCAGCTTTGGTAGGGGTTTCATAGACTGGTCCTACACCAATGTAGTCCGCGCCTTCCTGGATAGCTAGTTGCATTTCGTCTGAGTTGGTGGTAGAACGACCAATCAGGCGTTGTGGTCCCAAAATTTGTCGAGCTAGAGCAATGGGAATATCTTGCTGCCCCAGATGAACGCCATCAGCATCAACGGCTAGAGCCAAATCTGCCCGGTCATTCATGATAAACAGGGCATCGTAGTCATGGCACAAGCGGCAAAGTTTTTGAGCATCGTTGAGACGCACGCAATCGTCCGATGTTTTGTCGCGATACTGTAAGAGCCTCAGTCCACCTTGGAGGGCAGCTTCGACAATAGCAAACAGATTGTCTGAAGAACTGGTAACCAGATAGAGTTGCGACGCTCTCAGTAGCTGATGACGGTGATAAGCCAGCAATTTGCTTTCTAGAATATACGCCTGGTAGCGCATCTGCTTTAACGCAGCCCCCATGTCCGGATGATAAAGTTTGCCATACTCCTCTAGTACTCGCAGAGCTTCTTGCACACGGCAAAGGTTTGCTTGCAACAAATGCTGAATGCTAGAACGTTGTTTTTCCTGAGGATGGGTCAAACTGGTACCGGGATCGCCAAGAGTGTCCCGCCAAGACCGAATCTCCAAACTATGCCAGGAAGCCAATTCCTGTCGCATTTGCTTGCATTCACCAGCCAGATGGACGCTATTGAGGCCAAATCGACACCATTCTTCAATAATCCGCAGTCCTTCTCTACTCCGGTCTAAGTTAGCGTCTAAAATTCGGCAAACAGCTGGATTTGGCAATTTATCCTGACTTTGTCTATCACCCATCGGGAACTACTCCCCCTATTATTAGTTAATCGTATCAGGATGCTTCCCTGATTCATTTTGGACTTCTTTGCCCCAGACTTTGCATACTTCATAGATACCCCCGAATTCCCCCCGTCTTTGCCCTGGCTTTTGGCAGAGATTTCCTGTAACAAGTTTAAAAAACAAGTCAGTGAGATTAGCTTTTATCGTATGCTCTGTTTTTATCAACTATTTGAACACTATTGAGGCACCTAAATCAAAATAGGTGCTGTCTTCGATTCCTTCGTCCCACCAATTGCAGTTTTAACGTGAGAGGAGAAAAGCCGTGAGACGCCGCCGCAGCTATCAACCAACCGCTATCAGGAGTCCTAAGCCTAAAACCAGCAGAAAACCTCAGTGTTGGGCAAGCTGGCTGACTGGCTGCTCATTCGTTGTCGTAGAGGGATCGCTCTGGTTAGATGGTGGCATAGGCAGAGCACAGTATCTGGCTCAGATCGCGAACCAGGATGCAGCCGCGTCACCAGTTAAGGTACTTTCTGTTAACTCATCTATTGGAAATGACACAACTGGTAATGGGACTGAGCGCCAGCCTTTCAAAACTATTACCAGTGCGCTGCGCCAAGCAGGGCAAAATACTGTAATTTTACTGGCACCAGGAACTTACAGCGCTTCATCCGGTGAGACTTTCCCTTTACTCCTGAAAGCTGGAGTGACGATTGAGGGCAACCCCCGCACCCGAGGTCAGGATATTCTCATCAAAGGAGGTGGCGTGTTCTGTGGGGGCAGCTTGAGCGAACAAACCCTCAATGTGGACGGAGGGAGCTATGAACAAAATCCGCTTTCATGCACTACTGCCCGTCAAAATGTCACGATTGTGGGTGCAACACATGCTGGTTTGACTGGCGTTACCGTCACCAATCCCAATCAGCAGGGCTATGGTTTATGGATTGAATCCAGCAGCCCTGTAGTTGTAGACAATACTTTCACCGGCAATACCCAAGATGGCATTTTAGTCAGTGGAAATAGTGTGCCACTGATTCGCAGCAACTACTTGTATGCAAATGGGGTGGGTGGGATCGCTATTTCTGGATCATCTCGGCCTGACATCCGGGAGAATGTATTGTCAAATACGGCTTTGGGAATCAGCATTACCCAGAATGCTGCTCCCCGATTGATGGGCAATCGCATTAGCAACAACAAAGATGGTGTTGTGGTTGAAGGTAATGCCCAGCCAGTATTGCGAAACAACATCATTATCAATAACGAGCAAGATGGATTGCTCGCGATCGCTTCCTCCCATCCCAATTTG
Organism: uncultured Microcoleus sp.; assembly: GCA_964657555.1. Taxonomy (GTDB): domain Bacteria; phylum Cyanobacteriota; class Cyanobacteriia; order Cyanobacteriales; family FACHB-T130; genus CAZZWA01. The sequence continues at coordinate 1,323 of CAZZWA010000094.1, read as the reverse complement.
GGAACAGCCGCAGAGCCTGGGGGCAATACTTTTCGCAGCAATGGCCGTTTTGACATTAGTAACAAGGCTGCAAACGATCTCGTTGCAGCTTTTGGGAATCAATTGGGTACCCGCACAGAGGGTCTGAGCAATTTGACAGGTCGGTCGTCAGTGGTCGGGGGCAATCCCTCCTCACCTGTCATGGAGCGGGTAGAGACGCGAAATTCAGTGTCTTTACCACAACAACCGACAACCACAACCTCACTCCCAAGTGGCGTACCCAATCGCTCACTGGTGATCCCTGCTGCCTCATCCCCGATCAGTGCAGCTAGTCACTCACCTGTAACTCCCATCTCTACTGCCTCTAGCCAGAGTCAGGTGGCAAATCGGCAACCTGCATCCAATCCTCCAGCTAGCCAAGGACAGCAGAAAACGCCGTTACAGATTTTTTCTTTAACTAGCCTTAGTAATTCATCTGTTGTCAAACCCCCCTCTGACAGCAGTCAACCATCAGTGGTTAGCGGCAATTCAGAAAATGGTCAGGGGACAACGGTCAATGGAGCGCAAATACGGGTGCCTTCTATCTCGGCATCCTCATTTCCGGTGCCGACGGGTTTGAGTGCTCAGACGCCAGTCGTCAGTGGCAATGGACAACCTACCCCCCCCTCTGTATCCTCGTTGTCAACAGAGAGCATGACAGCCGAAACGAGACAACCAACTCCAGAGGTTGGACGACAAATAACATTTGAGAGACCTGTGCCACCACCGGCAACGGGCTCTCCTACATCTAGTAACAGGCTGCTTTCCAGTCCTCATGCTATTTCCCAACTGCCAGTTCTGACTCCTAGTCCTCTCTCAAGTGATAGACAGGAAGATAACCAGACAGCGAATTTGTTGCCAACTCCCAGTCGAAATATCTCTATGGGGAATACTAGCAACACAGCTTCTCAGGCATCGTCGCCGAAACTGGAGCCACAAGCACAAGGTAAGAAGCCAACTTCCTCGATCTCGCTCTCCTCACGAGAACTACGTTACCGAGTTGTCGTCGAGGCGAACAGCGATCAGCAGAAAGCTATGGTGCGATCGCTTGTTCCAGATGCTTTTCACACTGTCTTAAAGGGTCGCTCCGTCATGCAAGTAGGGGCTTACAGTGATCGCGCTTACGCTGAACAGATGTTACAAATGCTTAAGAGCAAGGGTTTGAGAGCAGCTATCATTGATCACCTAAACTAAATTGCCTGTCAGCATTGTTCTGCAAACATCTTGCACAGGAGTGAACTACGCGAAAGAGTAGGAACTTTATTTTAGTTCCATAAAAGTTTGTAAATACTACGTTACGACCCC
>CAZZWA010000093.1:0-16153 GCA_964657555.1 uncultured Microcoleus sp. | reverse complement strand
TCGTCACTCAAGCATTATGGTAGGGTGAGCAGTTCTCACCTGATGCGGAATCTCTATGAAGCAGGAGTTTTAGTTGGGAGTGCCCACTTCATGTTTAATTATGTACGCTGATTTCCCACTAATGACCGAGTAATTTGTCTCGCAGGTTCTTAATCCGATCGCGATATTTCGCCGCTTCTTCAAACTGCAAGTTCTTCGCCGCCTCTTTCATCTGTGCTTCTAGTTGGCTAATCAAGTCTGGAATCGAATCAAGCGGCAAGTCTTCTGCCTGTTCGTAAACTGTTTCCAACTGCTGGGCATTCAGCCGCCGCGAGACATCTAGAAATGCCAGAATCGCGTTGCTGGATTTTTTCACAATCGGCTGGGGTGTGATGCCGTGCATGCGGTTGTGGGCTAACTGAATACCACGACGGCGGTCAGTTTCGTCAATGGCTTTGCTCATGCTGTCGGTGAGGTGATCAGCATAGAGGATAGCTTGTCCCCTCACATGACGGGCGGCACGACCGATGGTTTGGATGAGCGATCGCTGTGCCCGCAAAAACCCCTCTTTGTCCGCATCCAAAATTGCCACTAGCGACACTTCTGGCAAATCTAACCCTTCCCGCAGTAAGTTAACCCCAATCAGCACATCAAATTTGCCTTCCCGCAAATCTTGCAAGATTTCAATTCGTTCAATCGAGTTGATCTCTGAGTGCAAATAGCGCACCTGAATCCCTCGATCTTGCAGATACTCTGTTAAGTCTTCCGCCATCCGCTTAGTCAAGGTGGTGATCAGCACTCGTTCGTGCCTGTCTACCCTGTCTTTAATCTCACCCAAGAGGTCGTCAATTTGCCCTTCTGTGGGACGGACAAAAATTTCTGGATCAATCACCCCAGTCGGTCGAATTACCTGTTCCACCACTCGATCCTCGGAGATTTCCATCTCCCAGTCGCCTGGAGTTGCAGAAACAAAAATACACTGGTTCTCTTTCGCCCAAAACTCCTCCGCCTTCAGTGGTCGATTGTCGGCAGCGCTGGGTAGGCGAAATCCATGATCGATCAGGACTCTTTTCCTAGCTTGGTCGCCGTTGTACATTCCCCGAATTTGGGGCACGGTGACGTGAGATTCATCGATCACCAGTAACCAGTCTTTGGGAAAGTAATCGATTAAGCACTCTGGTGGTTCACCGGCACGACGGCCAGCTAAGTGGCGGGAATAGTTCTCAACGCCGTTGCAGTAACCAACTTCCCGCAGCATTTCTAAATCGTAACGTGTCCTTTGCTCCAGCCGCTGCGCTTCTAATAACTTTCCCTGTTCATAGAAGTGTGCCAGCTGTTCCTTGAGTTCCCGATCAATGGCACTACAGGCTTCCTCCAGGCGGTCTTCTGGGGTGACAAAGTGGCGTGCGGGGTAAACGTTGAGTGCTGGTAAACTTTGGAGAATTTCCCCTGTTACTGGATCGACGTAACGAATGGCGTCGATCTCATCTCCAAAAAATTCCACCCTGATGATTCTGTCTTCATAAGCTGGGCCAATTTCCAGCACATCGCCCCGCACCCGAAAGCGTCCCCGACTCAGTTCTGTATCGTTGCGGCTGTATTGCACGCTGGCTAGATCTCGCAACATCTGGCGCTGATTGACTTCCATTCCTACTTTCAGGGGAATAGCGGCTTTTAGGTATTCTGAGGGAATTCCCAAACCATAAATGCAGCTGATGGAGGCGACCACGATCACATCGCGACGTTCAAAGAGCGATCGCGTTGCCGAGTGCCGCAGCATGTCGATCTCATCGTTAATAGCGGCACTCTTCTCTATATATGTATCGGTGACGGGAATATAAGCTTCTGGTTGATAGTAGTCGTAGTAACTGACAAAATACTCCACTGCGTTATCTGGAAAGAATCCCCGCAGTTCATTGCAAAGCTGTGCCGCTAGAGTTTTATTGTGAGCTAGAACCAGCGTGGGTTTGCCCACCTTCTCAATCACGCTGGCGACGGTGAAGGTTTTGCCCGTTCCTGTCGCACCTAGCAGTGTTTGGTAGTGAGCACCTGCTTGGGCATTCGCGGTGAGTTGGGCGATCGCTTGCGGCTGATCCCCTGTAGGTTGAAAGGGAGCTTGAAGACTAAATTGCGCCATACAGTTTTTCAGGAAATCGTTAGAGTGCAGAGGGGCTGTCTGCAAATCTGATCTGCCTCCAATCTATACTATAGAACAATTGTACTATTACTTTTAGAGGTTGAGTCCTAACATTCCCAGTCTTTCCGCCTGAGCTTGTCACTCTTCTCTTTATAAATCTTTACAAAAATCCGCCTTTTTGTGTCAACATAACTTAAGATACTTGTATCTCCATAATATTTTTTTAATAATTGGAGTGGGAGTAAAAATGCTCAGTTCTGAGTACTCCTAGTCATTAGCAAACTCATCAATTAAAAATTCAGAGGTATTTGATTATGAGCATTAGCAGCACTGTCGAAGTGAACGATACTGCTACAACAAGCCACTCCGATGGCCAAAAAAGTTCCACGATTAACGGGGACAATGCACCTCAAGTCGATGGTATTGCAACTAATCAAGTTCTTGCTTTGCCAGTTCAGGTTGAATCGCCAGCGGCTGCCACGCACCTAGCTATTCAGGGTGATAGACCAAAGTTTATCCCAGGGAATAGTGCCCTAGCAATTAGTGAAACAGCTAACATAGCTGAGGTGCGTTCCATTGGTTCAAGCACACTGCAAGCTTCTGAGATCGTCTTTATGGTAGGGAAGCGTCCCATAGGAGCAAGTCATCTGCACGTTACTCACACTGTGCAAATGTCTGGACTACGCCCAATCGCATCAAACGATACTGAAGATGCTGACAGTCTTTTGGGTTACCTGGATTAGAGTATAATCTAATATTTATGTCTTGAGAAACCCGATTTTGTAGACAAATCGGGTTTTTTAGCGATCAGAGGATATACAAGCTAAGTTGTGTCTTAGCTTGTAGGTCAATTTCATCATCACAACGATGCGCCTCAACTTTGTTCATAGGCGCTTAAGAATTCCTCTGGCGATATCTCTACCTGAGTGCAGATTGCTCTCAAAGCCCCTGATTTGAAAGTGGTTGGGCATTACCAATTGAGTCTCTGTTCAATCATCCTTCTCTCTCACCTGATGAGAGTTTTCCCGCCTAGGCTGATAGCGACGGAACTAATCCAGTATGAATGCTTCATCAAGGTGTGAATAAAGTGCCAAATCGGAGTGTCAGACGTCAGATTTAGGTAGCTATAATTTTATACTAGCGATCCAAGATTTATTTATAAATCCTAACTTCGATGAGTAACTATTTATTCTATGGCGATAACCTAGAAATTCTGCGCAAATATGCCAAAGATGAATCAGTAGATCTGTGCTATATTGACCCGCCCTTTAACTCTAAACGTAATTACAACCAAATATATAATAATATTGCTCTAAAAGACAAAGCACAGATCCAAGCCTTTACTGATATATGGATGTGGGACGACCTTGCCAAAGATGGGTTTTCTCAGATAATAGATAACTACCAAGGCAAATTTACAGCAAAAACCATTGCCCTGATTGCCGGTTTAGCTAACGTATTAGGAAAAGAAAGTTTACTAGCCTATTTGGTCAGCATCACGCTACGGATAGCGGAGATTCATCGCGTCTTAAAACATACAGGCAGTTTCTATCTACATTGCGATCCGACAGCTAGCCATTATCTTAAATTAGTGCTAGATGCAGTTTTTTGTTCGCTTGGTGGAAATTTCCAAAATGAAATTATCTGGTGTTACTCAATTGGTGGCAAAAGCCAGAACCGCTTTGGGAGAAAACATGATGTCCTACTTTATTATACAAAAAGTGATAAATATACCTTCAATAACATGGCAGCTTCAATTGCTAGAAAACAAAATTCTCATATGAAAGTCAGATTAGATTCAGTAGGAAGACAGTACCAGGAAAAAACTAATAGAACAACTGGAAAAGTTTATAAATACTATTTAGATGAGGGAAAAATTGCTGAGGACTACTGGACAGATATTGAAACTTTAAACAGGGAAGATAGAGAACGCATCGGCTATCCTACGCAGAAACCAGAAGCCCTATTAGAACGAATTGTCAAAGTTAGCAGCAATGAAGGGGATGTCGTCTTGGATGCTTACTGCGGATGCGGCACGACTGTAGCAGTTGCTCAACAGCTCTACCGTCCCTGGATTGGCATAGATATCACTTACCAAAGCATTAGCTTGATTCTTAAACGCCTTGAGAATGCTTTCGGTAATGTCATCCTTAATCAAATAAAGCTTAAGGGTATTCCCAAAGATCTAGAAGAAGTAGCAGCATTTGCTAGTCGTCAAGACGATCGCACTCACGGGGAGTTTGAAAAATGGGCAGTCCTCACCTATTCCAATAACCGTGCCACAATCAATAAAAAAAAAGGTGCAGATCAGGGGATAGATGGCAGTACATACTTTTTGGGAGAAAATGGAGAACAAGAGAAAATTATCTTCCAAGTTAAATCAGGTAACGTCAAAGCAGGTGATATTTATGACTTATACAGCACGATGATCCGAGAACAAGCGGCAATGGCTATTTTCATCACTCTGAAAGAGCCAAGTTCTGAAATGGTGAAAGAAGCAAAAGCCTGCGGAACATACCAGCATCAGGTTATGGGGTACGCCTGTTCCCGCCTTCAAATCGTCACTATCAAGGAAATTCTAGAAGAAGGAAAGCGCCTTGATATGCCTCCCAGCCTCGAAATACTTAAAACTGCACAATAATAAACGCTATTTTAGACAGTTGCCAGCTATGGCGCAGAAGATTAATCGTTCTTAACAAAGGCGATCGCCCCTCTTATTCTGGCTGATGAGTACTGTAGACGAGGGCATCTCCTCGGTTACAAACTTGCCGAGATGTCCACCTTCAATGGTAGGATTTCTACCAAAAAAACAGACCTTTTCAGCCTTTCGACATAGATAAACTCTTACAAATATAAAATAGATTTTCTTTATATATCCGGGGACGGAAGGACATCAGAAATAAATTGGATAAATTGGATACATATCGAAGAAGATTGATGCAAAACAAAACTTGCAATATATCTTCAATTTTAAATCAAGAGAGAAGAAAAATGAGCATTGAAGAAAGAGCAAAAGCAACTGCCAAGAACGTTGAAGGTAAAGCCCAAGAAGCGTTAGGTAACGTGACCGGAGATCCAGAAGATCAAGCTGAAGGCCAACTGAAGCAAGGTGAGGCTCAAGTCCGTCACGCGAAAGAAGATGTGAAAGACCAAGTTAAGAAGGCAGTTGACTAATTTAAATCCTTTTTGAGTCTGGGTATAGATAGAATTAAATTTATCTATACCAACTGACTTTTCCAAATTAGTAAAGCAGCAGCTCAGCCTGTTCATTTAGGTTGCTTTTTTGAGGAGAATAGCGTGAGTTTATTTCAGCAAAGTCGCAAATTTATTACCGCCTTAGTCCTAGTGTTGTTCCTTACTATGACTACAGCGTGTAGTGGAACAATGCAAGCTAGCCGGACTAATATCCCCACGGCTCCCAACAGTCGGGTGAGCTATCAACAGTTAGAAAGCGGTAATACTGTAGTCGGTCAAAATTTTGGCAGTTGGGTAGTTCAGACGGCTAAAGGATTGGTTGAGGATGCCTATGTGCGTGATAACAACAAACTAGGAGTTGTGATTACGCCACAAGTCCGTCCCAATGAAGTGAAACCCTTGGCAAAATCTTTAGCCCAAGGATTTCGACGGAATTTTCCGAATCAAGATTTAACCGTTTTAGTGTATGCCCCAGATAAGAAACTGATTTTGACTGCGAAGTATGACGAGCAGTCAAACCAGATTAGTTACAAAGGTGCTTAGTTCGACGCTCAAAGGCAGCATCAAGAGTCTTTGTTTCTAATACTTTTAAAACAGGAGTTAAGAAAATGACAAGTAGCGAAGAATACAAGCGTCAAATCATGAATGATTTGGCTACTGGTAATACTGAATCGATGGGTGGCGTACCGGCGGCGCCAGCCGAAGAATACCAAAATTTTGATGATTTTGCCCAACGTTCCTCGCCAGACGAACGCCGTCAATTATTTGGCAAAACTCTCCACCCAGACAGTATTCCCTCCAGCCAGATGGAACCGGAACTGCGACAAGCGATCGCCCAGATTAAACCTAACGAACGCGATGATGTCGCTCGCGAGTTCTTAAAGCGATTAAAAGAAAGAGGACTGAGTGAGAGTTCGTTGGAACAGCAGCTGGGACTTTCAAACCATCATCCAAACCGCATGACGGCAGATGATGTTAGTAAATTGGCTAGTTTCACCTATCACTCTCATCCCGATATTTTCCAAAATGTATTGGCCGAGAAACCAGCGATTCTAAAGTTTCTTAGCAATCCAGTGGTAGCAGCTGTGTTTGGTGTCTTGGCTGCTAAGTGGCTAAGTGGTCGCAGACACTAGTAGTTTGCCAGTTTAAGCTTGAGGGGGTAGTGCGAGCCGGAGAGATCGGAGCGCGAGCTAGACGCTCAGACTACCAACCCCCCAAATTCAACGATGACAGACTACTGGTATTAGATAATGAAGACCCAATAGTTGGTTGTTGAAATTGAGGGGCGCTCCATGTGGAGCGCCTCTTATCTAGATTACATATTGATTGTTTTACTATAAATTTCTGTTAGACTAGTAGGCTGATATTTAGACAGCAGATTTTTTAACTTATTCAACATTACTGTATCTTCATGTTATGGCTCCGATTTTAGTAACAGTTCATGTGGAAACTGATTGGTTTGTCAATCCCTTCTACTGGACTGCCGCTTTAGAGAGGGCTAAAGCTGCTGATCCTCCATACTCCTGGAGTTTTTTGTGAACGAGTCGCTAAGAATTATTCGCAGCCTGGTGGGTGACCAAGAATGAACCGCATTTTACTCCTGTTTCTTGATCGCATGCACGACACTCACCCCTTGTCCCAATGGCTGATGACGCATTATCAGACGATGATTCCTAATTGCGTAGAGGAACATCGCTCTAGTGAAGTCTGTCAGCAGAACATTGCCTATCTGCGCGATCAGCCTTTCGACCTCTGCATACTAGACGGAATGGCCCTCAACCAACTTCGGCAACAGGTACAAGCTAGAAAAGAAGCTGAGAAGCCAGGATTTCTACCTTTTCTGTTGGTAACATCCAGCCAAGAGGCAGTCAAGCTGGACAAGCAACTGTGGCAGAGCATTGACGAGTTAGTCGTCACCCCAATTAAGAAGCCAGAATTACAGATGCGCGTAGAGATGCTATTGCGATCGCGCCGACTCTCCTCAGCTCTTTTGAGTGCTAACGACGAAATAACAAGCCTTAAAGACTTCAAATCTCGCTTTATCTCAATGGCCTCCCACGAACTGCGCAATCCTCTGAGTGCGATTCTTTTTTCTACTCAGTTACTACAAAAATACAGCGAACAATTGCCGCCTCAGCAAAAGCGCAAATACTTCGACCTCATTCAAGAACGCGTAGAGTATATGAAGCAAATGTTAGATGATGTGCTGATAATTAGTAGAGCCGAAGTGGGAAAATTAGAGTTCAATCCATCTCCTATAGATCTAAAACTTTTGTGCCGTAATATCCTAGAAGAGATGGAACTGAGCGCTAGCGATAGGCATACTCTCACCTTTGCAAGTTATGGCGAATGCAACCACCTTTGTCTGGATGCAAAGCTAATACATCACATTCTCTCCAACTTGCTTAATAATGCCATCAAATATTCTCCTGACGGCGGCGCAGTTCGCTTAGATGTCTCTTGCCGAAATGAACAAGTGATTTGCCGGGTTCAGGACGAGGGCATAGGCATTCCCTTAGAAGACCAAATCCTGCTGTTTGAGTCATTTCATCGAGCATCGAACGTCGGCAAAATTATCGGTACAGGATTAGGGCTATCGATTGTCAAGCAGTGTGTGGAACTCCATGGTGGTGAGATTGCGGTAGACAGCGAAGTTGGGACAGGCACCACTTTTACTGTCACGCTGCCAATCTCAGGGGCCACCACTCTGTCAGAAAGACTTGAAAGACAAGGAACACAGGAGAAAGCAAGGGAGAATTTTCCTAAAAATCACTTTCCTGCCGAAGGCTATCGAAGCGGAATCTGAATGATGAACTGTGCCCCTTCACCAGGTGCTGAAACGCACAAGAGCTGACCGCCATGTTTTTCCACAACAATAGAATAACTGATTGACAACCCTAAACCCGTACCCTTGCCTATTGGTTTAGTCGTAAAAAAAGGTTCAAACAGGCGAGAGCTTACTTCTTCCTTCATGCCCATACCATTATCCGCAATCTGGATAGATACATTATTGCTATCTAGCACTTCAGTACGAATCCAAATTGTTGGGAGTGGGGATTGGGAAGACAAGGGAGAGGGGAGATCGTTGCCAAATCCCCCTTGTCTCCAGTCGCCAGTTCCTAGTTCCAAGGTATCAACTGCATTTGACAGCAGATTCATAAACACTTGATTAAGTTGTCCGGCGTAGCATTCTACTAAAGGCAAATTGCCATACTCTTTCACCACAGCAATTGCCGGACGCCCTGGCTTTGCCTTCAAGCGATGCTGCAAAATCATCAGAGTGCTCTCTAGCCCACAGTGAATGTCAACAGGTTTCTTCTCAGCCTCATCCACCCGCGAGAAGTTGCGTAACGACTGCATAATGTCGCGAATCCGGTCAGTCCCCATTTTCATAGAAGATAGCATGTTAGGCAAATCCTCAATCAGGAATTCCAGATCTATGTTCTCTGCATCCTGTTGAATCTCGGCTGATGGAGTAGGGTAAGCGGCACGATAGAGTTGAACATGGTTGAGCAGGTCTTGGGCATACTGACTAGCATGATGCAGGTTGCCAGATATGAAGCCTACAGGGTTATTCACTTCATGAGCTACACCAGCAACCAGTTGCCCTAGACTAGATATTTTTTCAGTATGCACGAGTTGAGCCTGCGTCTGTTGCAGCTTGTGCAAAGCTTGTTCTAGTTGCTGAGTTTGTGCTGTCAAAGCCGTATTCTTAGCTTCCAGTTCTCGGGAATAAGCTTGCAAATTGGTGTAGAGACGGGCGTTTTCAATCGAGATAGAGACTTGGGAGGTTAACATTGTTAAGACCTCTAACCGTTCTGGAGTGAAAGCTCCCTCTGTCAGGTTGTTTTCTAAATAAAGAATTCCAGTTAACTTATCTTGATGAATCAGTGGCAAACAAAGAATAGACTTGGGTTGGTTAGCCACAATATACAGATCTTGGGAAAATGTGCTAGCTCGCGTTGCCGCTTCTAAAACTAAATTCTGCCTAGTATTTTCCACAAAGTTGATCGCGGAAACTGGTAAGACCGCATCTAAACCTCTGACTCCCTTTTCTTGTAAGCAAGAGAGAAACTGGCTCCCTTCCTGGCTGGCAAGAGGAGTTAGCATTGGGGAATGTAACACAGTCACCTCAGCTTGCTCAACTTTCCCCACAGCTTCAATTACCCATTGCTCGTCTGACTTCGTCAGAAAAAAGCCCTTCTGCGCTCCTGCATTCTCTATAGCAAATGTCATCAATTTGTTGAGTAAGCAGACGAGAGAAATTTCACCAGAAAGGGTTTGAGATGCTTTGGTGACAGTAGTTAAATCCAGGATATAGCCATCTGAACTAGTTGTTGAAGTTTTTGTCTGAATGACATCTAGGCTAGAAGTTTCTCTCTTGGTAATTCGTTCCAAGAACTGAGGATATCTTGCTTCTAAGTCTTTAGCCTTCGCTATGGCACTCCAGCGAATGTATCCATAGTAGGCATCCGTCCAATAAATATAAGCTACCTTCTCTCTACCACCAGATAAATAAAACTCTGCCGCCAATTCATTTGCCAACGCTTCTTCCTGGGTATAACCCTGTTCTTTAGATGCTTGAATTGCTCGGTCATAAGATTCTGCCGCTACAAATATTTGACCCTTAACTCGTGCTTTCTCTGCCTCCACAAGCTCGTATTTATGCCAAAAATTGGCAGGAGCATGTTCTGCCCATCGCTGCATGATTTTCTGATTTTCTTCTACCAAACTCATGTATGCTCTTTGCTCATCAGATACTGCATGGGGATACAGAGCAAGCAGAGCTAGTGAATAATAGAAGTTATGTTCAGCCACAGTCATCATTCCTGCGCCGCTGCCTGCATGTTCTGCTGCTAACTTAGCGTTATGAACGGCAGCAGTGTAATCTTTAAATAAGTACAATAGGATGACTTTAGCAACGTAGGTAGCGAAAAGCAATGTGCCATTATTCGTAGCTTGTAAATATGGCAACATTGCTGATTCATCAAAACTCTCACCAATTAAATGATAGTTATCTCTGCCCAATCCTTGTAAATTTAACGTCAGTTGGTGCCATACCTTGTTATAGTAGATGCTAAATTCCTGTTTAAATTTCAGCATCAAATCAATATAAGAAGCTTGCTGCTGCGCTACAGAGTCTAATTGCTCCCCGATCGCAAAAGCTTTATCACCATAATGGAAAGTACAATATCCAGCAAATTCTACATCCCCGGTTTCAAGTCCACTATGAAGTCCCTCTACTAGAGGTGCCAAACTTTCCTTGGCGTGTTCTTTCCAAGGTCTGATAAAACCGTTGAACAACAAGTAAACTTTACACTTGAGTTCGCTGGCCTGAAAAAGCTCCAACAATCTTAAAGCCAGCTGGCCTGAGTGGTATCCAGAATCCAGATCTCCTAGGGCTCCACACAGGACTACGCCATACTGAGAATATGCGTAGGCAGCTAGAGCCGAATGACCATGTTCAATACAGAGATTAGCCATAGTCAAGATCACCTGCAACCAAGTTGTCGTATTCGTCATAAAGGCCGCAGGAGTGACGATCGCTAGTATCCGCAAGGCTGCCAGCTGATACGGATCGGTCATCACTGGAGTTGCTTCTAAATCTTCAAGCTGGGGTAACTGAGGCACCACACCACCCTGACTGGGCGCTGGAAGTAAGGAGAAACCCAGTAACTCCAGCCCTTGCAGCCCAATCTCTAAAGCCTTGAGCATCTGGTTTTGAGCTGTATAAAACTGAATTTTTAGCTCATATACCTTGATCTGGTCAAGCAGAGTTTGAGCTTGTTGCTGTAGAACTTCAACCAGAGTGGCTGCCTCGGGGAAGTTAGCATTTAAGTATTCCGCTTCCACCGCTTCAAAATGAAGAGCCAGTGTCAAGTCATACTGATGCTGCCAGCTATTTTCTGCTAGAAGTTCCAACCCCACTGTTAAATACCTCACGGCTGGCTCATAAGCCATTGCTGCTTTCGCCTTCTTCCCAGCGATCAGATTTAACTGGGCCAGCCGATCTGTCTCTGCCGAATAGGTAATAAATTCCCTGCCAATATTCAGCTGGTTAACAATCTCAAAGACATTTTCTTGCTGTTCCTTTGGGGAGGCATTCTGCAACAGCAACTGACCCACTTGCAGGTGGGTGGCTTTTTTCTGGGATTCGGGAATGAGCGAATAAGCCGCCTGCTGTACTCGGTCATGCAAAAATCGGTAGGTTACACCATTATTGTTGAACAGATACGTACAAAGTTCTTCTGATTTGAACACCATAGGAACTTTGTAGGCATCAGAAAGGGGTAAAATCAACCCCGATTGCAAAGCTGACCACAAATCAGACGCCGTCTGGGAAGCTGACTGCTGATAAACAATTGAGAGCACATCTAAGTTAAACCGATTGCCAATGCAAGCTGCCAATTTTAGAACCTGCTGCGTCTGGTCAGGCAGCTTCTGAATATTCCCGGCAATGAGTTCGACAATATTTTTATCAATGATGCCAATAGCTTGAATTTCCTTGATATCCCACTGCCATTGCCCAGTACTGAAGTCGTATCTGAGCAAGTCTTCTTGATAAAGTGATTTGAGCAGCTGTGTGAGGAAGAAGGGATTGCCCTGGGTTTTATTGAAGAATAACTCGGCTAGTGGCTTTGACCTAAGACAATCTTGCTCCTGAAGGCTGTCAGCAACAAGTTGGCTGACGTGAGTCATATTTAAAGGCCGCAGGACAATATTGTTGATCGCCGCCCCAGTCGATTGAATCTTCTGTATAGTCTGCATCAAAAGATGGGTGGGGCTGACTTCGTTATCTCGATATGCCCCAATCAGCAACAAGTATTGGCTATCCCCTGCCGTGATCAGTAACTGGATTAATTTTAAAGAGGCTGAGTCAGCCCACTGCAAGTCGTCTAGGAACAAGACAAGGGGATGTTCTTGGCGGGCAAACATCCGCACGAAGGCAAGAAATACTCGATTGAAGCGATTTTGGGATTCAGTTGGCCCTAGCTGTGGCACGCTTGGCTGTGGGCCGATCAGGAGTTGGACTTCAGGAATCACATCAACGATCACCTGTCCATTGGGGCCAAGAGCATCTATGAGTTTAGCTTTCCAGCTTTCTATCTGGAGCGGATTTTCCGCAAGTAGCTGCCGCATCAGTTCTGAGAATGACTGAATCAAGGCAGCATAAGGAATATTGCGCTTAAACTGGTCAAACTTCCCAGAGATAAAATAGCCCCGTTGTCGCACAATCGGCTTGTGGACTTCGTAAACTAGAGATGATTTGCCAATGCCGGAATAACCGCTGACCAGCATGAGTTCGCTTGAGCCCTGGCTGACTCTCTCAAAGGCATCCAGTAATGCAGCTACTTCTGCTTTCCGACCGTAGAGTTTTTGAGGAATGTGAAATTGAGCCGTCCGATCTTGCCGCCCCACAATAAAGGTGGTAATCTCTCCACACGAGAGGAGTTGACTGAGGCAGATTTCCAGGTCGGCTTTTAGTCCAAAAGCACTTTGATAGCGTTCTTCTGCTGTTTTGGCAAGTAATTTCAGGATGATATCAGAAACTGGCGGAGGAATTTCTGGCAGCAGCTGATTAGGGGGCATGGGTTGAAGGGCAATATGACAGTGCACCAGTTCCATAGGATCAGTGGTGAGAAATGGTAGCCTCCCAGCCAGCAGTTCATAGAAGGTGACACCGAGAGAGTAAAAGTCACTGCGGTAGTCAATCGCGCGATTCATCCGTCCAGTCTGTTCTGGGGACATGTAGGCGAGGGTGCCTTCTATGGAGTTAGGGTTGTTGATTTTCGGATTCTCCAAACTCAGACGAGAGGCAATGCTGAAGTCAGTGATTTTAACTTGCTTTGTCTGAGGATTGATGATGATGTTTGAGGGTTTAATATCTTTGTGAATAATATTGTGTTTATGTAGCTCGCCTATAGCTTGTGCTAATTGGATGGCGATGTGAAGAAATTCTTTAATTTCAAGAGGTTGATCGCGAGCAAAGCTTTTGAGGGAAAGGCCATCAAAGTCTTCGAGGATTAGGAAGAAACCGTTTTTATACCTTTCTAAGCCATAAGGCGTGACAATACTAGGTAAATTTAGGGATTGAGAAATTTTGTATTCCTGTCGCAAGCGGGAAATTTCTTTGAGGACAGGATACTCATGTTTGAGAACTTTCACGATCACGGGCTTACCGTCAGCGTCTCTTTGCCCGCGATAGATAACTGTGTTGACGCCCTCTTGAATGAGTTCTGTGAGAGTGTACCCTGGAATGGTAAGCATATGGCTTAGAGCTGCTTTACTGATAGTTATGACGAACGCAGTTGTGTGACTGCCCTAGAATCGGCAGGAGCCTGATTCACTGCGGTAGGTTCAAGAGAGCCTCTGCCTAAATTTATACTTTTTCCTAAGAGCGCGAATGCATGACACAGCATAGCGCCTAATGCACCATTCACTATATCGTAGCTACCCTCAAGCTTCGCTGCAAACAGCAAATTTACTGAAAACTGTATTCCTCTAACTTAATCCTTTCAAGAGAGTTATTACAAGAAAATTTAACATTTTGTGAACAGAGGCTTACCTCAATCTAGACATTCCCAGGTTTCACTTTTAAAGGAACGAGATAGAAACCCGGCGAAGCTTTGATCAATGCGCTTTCAGAATCTGTCTAAAAACAAGGATTAATTCACGTTACTTGGTGACAATGACTTAATTTCTTCTTGAATATTCTGTCTAGCCTTGCTTTCTAATGCAGTAAACATTTGGTCAGTAAAATATATCCTTTCTCGTATCAAGAAACTCTGCAAAACTTGTTTTCTCCTAGCTTGATATTCTTCATGAGGCATCCAAGAATATTCTTTTCTAATTGCTTGAGCATAGGTGCTGTATTCACAAGCAGATGCTCCTAATATCGATAAATCAGCATCCAGAAAAATCTGGCCTTCGATATTGTCTGGCTCTTGATGCTTTTGAGTTTTCATAATTAAGCTATAGACACCATTAATTATTTCTGGCAGTATGCCTATTCTTTTTAAGACATCTACTGCATATTCAGCACTTTTTGTCTCGTTATTGTTAGTCCTAGGGTCATAGATAACATCATGAAACCAAGCCGCAAATTCAATAGCTGCATAATTCGGCAAGGTGGGATGAGACAGGGTTTTTCGCAAGTCCTCAATTGTACATAAAACTTGCTGGATATGCTCCAGCGTATGGTAAAATCTACCAGCGCTAGAGTAAGCTTTTACCAAGTCAAGCAACACTTTCTGACTTAGCCGTTGCTCAACCTGAAACGGTTGTAGCAAAGACTGCCATCGAGCTTTTAAACTCGACTTTTTTTCTAGATCCAGATGGTAGTGCGATCGCATATGTCTAGAAAGTCCCTAGCACACAATTTGCTGCTTTCCAATGAAGTTAAAACAGTTCTACTGACTCAAACCTCTTTTCAGCTTGAGCATGTGCTGCTTCGCCACAGGTGCGCGGCGTCGGGAACAACTTGCCTGGATTTGCTAATCCCTGAGGATTGAAAACTTGACGCACCCATTGCATCGTTTCTAAATCTACTTCAGTAAACATTTGTGACATGTAGCAGCGCTTATCTGCACCAATACCATGTTCTCCAGAAAGACTTCCTCCCACTTGCACACAGAGTTTAAGAATTTCTCCGCCTAATTCTTCCACCTGTTCCAACGCCCCAGGCACAGAATTATCATACAGGATCAACGGGTGCAGATTACCATCACCAGCGTGAAACACGTTGGCAATGCGATAACCATATTTAGCACTTAAAGCCTCAATCTCTTGCAGAACAAAGCGCATCTGGGTGCGCGGAATCACCCCATCCTGGACGTAATAATCGGGACTCAGTTTACCTGCGGCGGCAAAGGCTGCTTTGCGTCCTTTCCATAGTTTCAGACGTGTTTCTGGATCGTTCGCTGTGGTGATGCTACGCGCTCCATTTTTGGTGCAAATCTCGGCAATGCGCTGTTTATTGTCTGCCACTTCTACTGCTAATCCGTCTATTTCTATCAGCAGAATGGCAGCAGCATCGCGGGGATAACAGCCAGTTGCTACTACATCTTCCACAGCATTGATGCTGATATTATCCATAATTTCCATACCGCCAGGAATAATCCCAGCGCTGATTATATCGGAAACAGCCGAACCAGCATCTTCGATGCTGGTAAAGTCTGCCAATAAGACGCAAATTGATTCAGCGGTTTTGAGGATGCGTAGAGTAATTTCTGTTGCAATGCCTAGAGTGCCTTCGGAACCGACAAACAGCCCCGTTAAATCATAACCTGGCATTTCCGAAATTTGTCCTCCCACATCCACAATGTCGCCACTAGGCAGCACCAGTTTTAACCCCAAGACGTGGTTGGTGGTAACGCCATATTTGAGACAATGCACTCCACCGGAGTTTTCCGCTACGTTGCCGCCAATAGAGCAGATAATTTGGCTGGAAGGATCTGGAGCATAGTAAAAACCAGCACCACTTACTGCCTGAGTTACCCAGTTGTTGATTACTCCAGGCTGCACTACAACTCGCTGATTTTCTAAATCTATGCTGATGATTTTTCGCATCAGGGCAGTGACAATCAGCACACAATCTTCTGTGGGCAAAGCACCGCCAGATAAGCCAGTGCCAGCACCGCGTGCTACCCAAGGGATTTGGTGGCGATCGCAGATCTTGACTACCGCTGCCACTTCTTCCGTGGTTTTAGGCAGCACCACAAGCGCTGGTTTTTGTCGGTAGCTGGTTAAACCATCGCACTCGTAGGTAATCAACTCTTCGCGGTGTTGCATGACACCGTTTTTGCCAATGATCGCCTCAAATTGCTTGATGATGGGTTTCCA
>CAZZWA010000092.1:15066-16259 GCA_964657555.1 uncultured Microcoleus sp. | reverse complement strand
AGAAACTTCCGTGATCACTCGGTAGTCTGTCTTGCTTAATATTTGCACAATTAAATTATCGAAGTTTTCAAGGATTTTATGGGTATGGTTACATCTGCTTTACGCCAAGAACTGGGAGATTTTAGTAGTATTCTTTGCTTCAAAGCTCTGATTACAGGTATGGAAGATGCCCTCGGGGAGAAGGCAACATCAATCGCCGTAATTGCCGCAGGTCGGACGCGGGGTAAATGTTTAGCACAAGAATTGGACTTAGTGAATTCTAAGGATTCTTTCGATGAGGTGGCACAAAAGATGAACCTTGCCTTGGGGAAAGAGGGAACTCGGCTTTGTGTAATTGAAAAAATTTTTCCTGAAGGGGATGCGATCAAGGTCTATACATCAGAAACTTTGTGTTCTGCTGGTGAAGCCCAAGGTTCGTCTCGCAAGTCTACCTATACATTGGGTGCCGTTTGGGGTGTGCTAGAGAAAATATTGGGTAAACGCTTGCGCGGCGTCCACACAGAATCTGTACTTCAGGGTGGTAACTATGATGTTTTTGAGTTTACTTCCATATAGTGAACATTTCCTCAATTGGACGAAAGGTGTGTTCAGGTGTCTGATTACTACTAGTGCAAGTTCTATGTAATCAGTCAGATGGATTGACTAAAAACACAACCCATCTGCTGATACTCAGGTATCAAAATTAACCAACGTAAGACAATGGGAATTAATACAGCCAAGATTCAAAGCATTCTGCAAAATTTTGTCACCGCTACCAGTGAGGTTCAGGGCACTGCTCTCGTTTCCCCTGACGGTTTACCCCTAGCAGCTAGTTTACCAGGCGAGATGGACGAAGAACGGGTATCTGCTATGTCTGCTGCTATGCTGTCTTTGGGTGAGCGCATTGGCAGTGAGTTATCAAGAGGTCTTATAGACCGCATCTATGTGGAGGGCGAGAAAGGCTATGGTATTCTCACCAGCTGCGGTGAGGATGCGGTTTTGCTGGTCTTAGCAAATAAGTCTGCGAAACAGGGAGTACTCATGCTAGAAATTAAGCGCGTGATTCCAGAATTGAAGTTAGCTTTGATGTGATTGAAACTACTATTCCAGGCGCAAGTCTGTGCCTTATTTAGACGGTTCTGACACAATAGGGTAAAATGTAGCTTGTAATACATTTTACCCGGTAGCAGAAATGGACTTTCATCTAGACTCTT
>CAZZWA010000092.1:11262-14966 GCA_964657555.1 uncultured Microcoleus sp. | reverse complement strand
AAGATTTATTACCATAGATAGAGTATACTGGCAAAGCCAACACAGATGTTTAAATCAATATGCAGGCTTTCTAGTTTGCCAGGGAACCAGGTTTAAAGAAAATAGACTATTGATTTTAAGGCTGACAATGCCAATGCCTTTATAGTTATAGGAACATTTGTTAAAATCTTAATTCCAGATGTAAGTGACTTTCCGCAAAAGCTACAGTGCATCAAAAAAAGTTCTTCAAAGACGTTATTCACTTCAAGCCAACCATGTCCGTTCTGCCTAAGTTGCGCTCATACCTGTTACTAGGATTATTCCTCAGCTCTTTGTTAAGTACTATTTTGCTGTTCTCGAACAACCCTTCTGCTGCCAAAGAGCCAGTAGAGGCAATGCCACCAATTCCAGCGCTCTCACTTACCAAAGGAGTGCGTAAAACAGTCCTAGACAACGGCTTAACAGTGTTGACCAAGGAAGTCCGCACAGCTCCAGTTGTGAGTGTCCAAGTATGGTATCGAGTCGGGTCGCGCAATGAAACACCAGGGGTAAATGGTATTTCTCACCAACTGGAACATTTGATGTTCAAGGGAACAGCTAACCGTCCCATCCAATTCGGTCGCTTGTTGAGTGCTTTGGGGAGTTCCTTTAACGCCTTTACAAGCTATGACGAAACAGCCTACTTTAGCACGGCGGGACGGAATAAGCTGGATGCATTGCTGACCCTAGAAGCTGACCGGATGCAAAACGCTTTGATTGGAGCCGAGCAACTGACTAGCGAGAAGCGAGTGGTGATTTCAGAGTTGCAAGGGTATGAAAATAGTCCTGGCTATCGCTTGAATCGGGCAGTCATGCGAGCTGCATTTCCCGACCAACCTTATGGTCTACCTGTAGGCGGCACTAAAGCAGATGTAGAAAAATTTACGCTAGAGCAGGTACGCAATTACTACCAGACCTACTACAGTCCTGACAATGCCACCCTGGTTGTCGTAGGAGATTTTGATACAGATCCGGTGCTAGAAAGTGTCAGGAAAATTTTTGGCAAGGTGCCGAAGCGGCCTAAGATTGTTTCCACTCCACCAGCCAGTCAACCGGCTGCTGCTTCTAAAGAACCAATCGTCTTGAAACAGCCTGGTAGTGCAGCCTTCTTAGAGGAGATGTATCCTCTACCAGAGGTGAACAATCCGGATGTCCCAGCGATAGACTTGATGGATGAAATTCTCACGGGTGGTCGCAGCTCTCGGCTCTACCAAGCTTTAGTAGAGTCAGGCTTGGCAAGTTCCGTTGGAGCTAATCCAAGTGAGCTGATTGGCGCTGGCTGGTACAGTATTTCTGCCACAGCTGCTCCTGGTAAGGATTTGTCCAAGATCGAACAGGTGTTACAGCAATCCTTAGTTGATATACAGCAAAAAGACGTAACCGAAGAGGAATTGAACCGAGCGAAAACTCAATTACAAACTAGCTTCATTCTCGGTAACCAGGACATCACCTCTCAGGCAAGCCAACTGGGCTACAACCAAACCGTAACGGGAGATTATCGCTATGTTGAACGTTATCTGGCTGCGATCGCCAAACTCAGCGCAGCTGATATCAAGCGAGTGGCGCAGACTTACCTTAATCCTGCTAAACGCACAGTAGGCTTTTTCGAGCCCACCTTAGCAAATGGTAAACCGGGTAGTTCTTCCAGTGGTTCTGGTCGCACAGTTGAGAATTTCAGCCCTGGTAAACCTGTAGACCCGGCTGAAGTCGCCAAGTATCTACCCCCTATTCCTCCGGCGACAGCTTCAACGACCCAAACTCTACCAGAGAAATTGACTCTAGACAATGGTCTACAAGTTTTATTGCTGCCTGATCGCAACGAACCAACAATTAATCTCAGAGGGTACATTGCTGCTGGCACTGATTTTGATACTAATACCAAAGCTGGGACAGCCAGTCTGACGGCTAACAACTTGATGAATGGGACGCAAACCAAAGATGCCTTGACTTTAGCTAAAAAATTAGAAGACAAAGGTGTCAATCTTGGCTTCGGCGCTAACCGAGAAGGCGTTAACATTGATGGAAGTTCTCTTTCCGAGAATTTGCCAACTTTGATCCAAACCTTGGCAGATGTGTTGCAACATGCGACGTTTCCCTCCGAGCAGCTAGAGTTAAGTCGTCAGCGAGCTTTAACTGGCCTCAAACTGCAATTTGATGACCCCCGGCAATTAGGACGGCGAGTGTTTCAGCAAGCAATTTACCCTGATAATCATCCGTTCTCTACCTTTCCTACAGAAGACAGCTTAAAGAATATCACTCGTGCCGATCTGGTCAGCTTCTACCAGGAGCACTACCGACCAGATACGACAGTACTAGCTTTAGTCGGTGACTTTGACCCAGCGCAGGTACGTTTGCTGCTAAACACTGCGATAGGTCAATGGCAGAGTCAGGGCAAACCGCCAGCGCTGAACTTTCCTACAGTGTCTTTACCTAAAGCCACCGTGCGCCTCAATCAAGTCATTCCCGGTAAGGCTGAATCAGTTACCTACATCGGTTATGAGGGCATCTCGCGTAAAGACCAGCGCTTTTATGCCGCCTTAATTTTGAACGAAATTTTAGGTGGCAATACACTCTCAAGCCGATTGGGAACGGAAATCCGCGATCGCCTTGGTCTCACCTACGGTATCTATAGCGCTTTTCAAGCAGGAATCAATCCTGGCCCCTTCTTGATTTCCATGCAGACAGCTCCAGGTGATACTCAAAAGGCGATCGCTGGTACCTTGACGCTGCTGAAACAGATTCGCGAACAAGGAGTGACCCCAGCAGAACTGAGTGCGGCAAAACGCTCGATTACCAATAGCTATCCTGTGGAGTTAGCAAATCCCAGTAGCGTAGCAGATGTCATTCTTAGTGATGCCGTCAACGGACTAAGTCGGGAAGAAATTCAGCAATTTCCCCAGAAAGTTGAAGCAGTTACCTTAGATCAGGTACAGCAAGTTCTCCAAGATCTGATCCATCCAGATAATCTCGTGATTGTCACTGCGGGGCCAGGAGAGACTGCCAACAAATAAGATTGAGTGCTTTGTACCAGTGATTAACCCTTGAAGGTCTGCCCCTTAGACTAGGTGGCATTTTTCCCCTCTATACCTGCAAGGAATAGAGGGGAATTCCTCTAAAAAGAGCTGCACTAGTTATTCCATATTGTGACCGCCCTGACTGACCTCATACAGAAACCAGATGCGCTTCTCGGTTTGGTCAAGAATTTCTTGCAAGATGTTGCCAGTGGGTGTATCGCGGTTCTTGTCACAGATATCAATGGCGGTGCGCTGTAACCCGGCGATGTGACGATTGTCGTCAATCAAGCGCTGGATCATCTGCTCCGGCAGCACGAAGTCGTCATTGTCGTCTTCGATGGTTTGCAGTTGGCTAATGTGGGTGATGCTGCGGATGGTCGTGCCGCCGATCCGACGCACACGCTCTGCCAATGTATCAATTGAGCCGAAGATGGCGTCAGCCTGCTCGTCGAGCAACAGATGGTAGTCGCGAAAGTGTGAGCTAGCTAAGTGCCAGTGGTAATTTTTGGTTTTGGTATAGAGGGCGAAGGCATCGGCAATCAACGGGTTTACGGCCTCGGTAACTGCCTGCACTTCCTCTGGCTTCAAATCCGTAGGCGTTGCCAGTTGCTTTGGAGCAGGGAAAGACTTGATCTTACCGTTCAAGCTTGATGTGTCAGTCCCAGTAGACTT
>CAZZWA010000092.1:6734-11162 GCA_964657555.1 uncultured Microcoleus sp. | reverse complement strand
TTAGACTCTGACAATTCGTCCAGCAAGGCTGGCAACAACTACAGCTAACTCACTTGGATCAATTGGCTTGGGCAGGTGCATTTGAAAGCCTACTGACAGTGCGTGTGTCCGATCTTCAGCTCTAGCATAGGCTGTTAGGGCAGCTGCTGGAATCCTGCCCCCAAGCTCAGGCGATCGCGCTCTCACTTTCTGAATCAGCATGTAGCCGTCTTCTTCGGGCATGGCAATATCGCTCACCATGACATCTAGTTGAAGTTTGTCGAGTGCTTGAATTGCCTCTAAAGCTGATGCCACAGGGGTAACTTCAGCCCCGCAACGTTCTAGCACTACAGTGAGAAATTCCCGGCTATCAATCTCATCATCGACAACAAGCACCCGTAAGCCATTCAGCTGGACTTCGTTCATTGTTGATGGTGGATGATTGATAGTTGATTCTCCTTTCCCATGAACGATGAACGATGGACAATGAACAATGAGAGGCAGCTTGACGGTAAATGTTGACCCCTGCCCTTCGCCTGGACTTTCGACAAAGGTCATCCCACCATGCAGTTCCACAAGATGACGTACAATTGCCAAACCAAGTCCAAGACCGCCGTGCTTCCTAGTGGTTGAGGCATCGGCTTGGCGGAAGTAATCGAAAACATAGGGCAGAAAGTCACCACTGATGCCTTTGCCTGTGTCACAGACCTGAATTTGAGCATGCTGATTATGGTGATCGAGCCGGATAGATATACGACCTCCAGAAGGTGTGAACTTGACTGCATTTGAAAGTAGATTCCACACAACTTGCTGTAAGCGGTTCGGATCTCCAGAAACTAACCCGACATTGGGATCGAGCAAAGACTGAATCTGAATTGACTTGGCTTCAGCTGCCAATCGCACAGTTTCCAGGGCAGCCTCAATGGTTGATGATAGATTGACCGGACAAACATTGAGGCTAATTTTTCCCCGCATGATGCGTGACACATCTAGCAAATCTTCAATAAGTTGTGTCTGCACTTGAGCATTGCGTTCGATAGTTTCTAGTGCACGAGCAGTCGTTGCTTCCGATACCTTGCGAGTTCGTAGTAGTTTTGCCCAACCCAGGATGGGGTTAAGGGGCGATCGCAACTCGTGAGAGAGTACTGCTAAGAATTCATCCTTGATCCGATTTGCTTGCGCTAATTCTTCAGCCTGTTGCCGCAGCTGATTCTCCAATTTCTTGCGTTCCGTGAGGTCGAGGGCAAAGAAAACTCCACCATCTGCATTTTCTGTAAAACAGGAACCACCAATTAAAACGGGAATACGACTGCCATCTTTGCAGACATATTCTTTCTCGTAAGGAGTCCAAACACCAACATCTAAGTCTTTCTGACCCATCCGCTTGTCCATAGCAAGACATTCTGGTAGCATCAGGTCTTGCCAACACATAGCACCTGAGAGAAAATCTTCCCTCGTGTACCCCACCAACTCTAGAAAAGCATCATTCACCTCAGCCACTCTGCCGTTTGCATCCCAAAAACCCATCCCGATCATCTTGGACTCAAATACGTGTCTGAAGCGGGCTTCACTTTTTTGTAGTGCTTGCTCTGCCTGTTTGAACTCAGTTATGTCACGAGTAATGCCCAGTAAAGATTCTATAGAACCATCCTGAGCAAACTCAGGCACCATGCGCGTTTGATAATAGCGCATGGTGCCAGTTGGAGTGGGCAATTTGAATTCAAAAAAGCGCTCTTGGCTTGTTGCAAATATTTGTCTCATGCTCTCATGCCAAGAAGCATAAATTTCTTCAGGCGTTCCTAACTCAGCGTTCGTTTTGCCAATGAATGCTGCCGGCGATCTGCCTGTTGCCCGTTCTATAGATGGACTCACGTAAATGTGGCGAAATTCTCGGTCGAATCGCACAATAATATCGGGCGCATTTTCAGCCAGTGTTCTAAACTGTTGCTCAGCCCGGAGTCGTTCTGCCTCTGCTCGCTGGCGATCGCTCAAGTCCAGAACAAAGCTAACACCCTGAATGTAAGACTCATCTAAAAAGGTACCGCCCAGCAGAATCGGCACGCGAGAGCCATCTTTGCGAATGTATTCTTTCTCAAAGGGAGTAAAAGCTCCCCCAGATGTTTTCATTTCCTCAATTGCCTGCTGATCTAGATGCCTATATTCTGGCGGCGTCATGTCTTCCCAACGCACTTTGCCTGTCAGCAGATCTTCCTGCGTATAACCCACCATCTGCAAAAAGGCATCATTGGCGTCACTGATGTTACCAGTGACATCCCAGAAAATGAAGCCAATCACGTTGGACTCAGCCAGACGCCTAAAATTAGCTTCGCTGGCTTGCAATGCTGCCTCTGTCCGCTTTTGCTCAGTAATATCTACAGACATGCCTGCAATCAGCTGTCGCCCAGAAGCATCTTTGAAGGGAAACTTAAAAGACATCCAATACTGTTCGCCACTTTGATTGGGAGTCGTCTCCAGCATTTTGGTGGCTTTGCCTGTCGCCAGAACAGCCAAGTCGTTGTCGCGAATCTGCTTTGCTGTTTCTGGTGGCAATAGGTCAAAATCCGTCTTGCCTATAAAATCAGCCAGTTGGCGATTGAAGACACGCTCGACTGTTGGATTGACGTAAATGTAGCGCCCCGCTTCGTCTTTCATAAAGGCTGTGATGGGGCTGTTATTCATGAAACTTTCAAACAGTTTTTGACTCTCTCGCAGCGCTGACTCTGCCTGCTGGCGCGCTAGTCGCTCTTTTGCCTCTCGTAGTGCCCGATGGACAACTGGAGCAAGCCGAGCTAAACGTTGCTTCAGCACATAGTCCGTCGCACCGCTTTTTAGAGTTTCAATTGCCAATTCCTCACCTAGAGTTGCCGAGACAAAGATGAAAGGCACCTCCGGACGCAGGGTGCGAGAAATTTCCAGAGCAGAGAGACCATCAAATGAGGGTAATGAATAGTCTGAGAGAATCAGCTCAAAGGAGTCTTTTTCCAGTGCTGCAATGAAGTCAGCGCGTGTCTCAACTCTTACTAACTCGCAGTCAATCTCCCCATCAGTTAAACTGGCCTGAATGAGTTCTGTATCAAGCAGACTGTCTTCGAGCAGGAGAATACGCAGTACTTTCACAACATCACCTTTACTTACTATATGCGTGCAGATGGTAAGGAACCATCCGGTGGCTGATTGACTACAGCCCAAAAAAGTCCTAGTTCTTTGATAACATCCACAAATTCATGGAAATCTACTGGTTTCACCACATAAGCATTTGTACCTAAGTTATAACTTTTAATCAAGTCTTGCTCCTCACGAGAAGATGTCAGCACGACAACTGGAACAACTCTCAATGCCGGGTCAGATTTCAGTTCTGCTAGCACTTCTAGCCCATCGACTTTAGGCAGCTTCAAGTCCAGCAATACCACAATGGGGTTGCCTTCCATGCGCAGTTTATAAATTCCTCGGCGATAGAGATAGTCTAAAGCTTCCTCTCCGTCTCGCACTACGACCACTTCATTAGCCAGACGATTTTCCTCCAGCGCTGCTAGGGTTAACTCAATATCATTTTGACTGTCCTCCACTAATAAAATGCGCTTTAATTCCGCCATTTATCCTCCCTTCAATTTAAGGTTAGTAAAGATTACAAGAAGGACTGACAGATGAGCAGGTTGGCAAATCGTTGTAGCTAGAAAACTAGTTTAAACCTCTCAACTTTCAAACCTTTAACCTGCCGACTCCTTTCCTGCAAGCTTTGGTATGGAGAAATAAAAGGTAGCACCACCATTCACCTCACCCTTAGCCCATGTTCGACCTCCATGGCGATGAATAATTCGCCGGACGTTGGCTAGCCCAATGCCAGTTCCCTCAAACTGTTCTGCACTATGCAGACGTTGAAACACACCAAAGAGTTTGTGAACGTACCGCATGTCAAATCCTACGCCGTTATCACGGACAAAGAACACGACTTCCCGCTCATCGCTATGACTGCCAATCTCAATCTCAGCTCTCGTCCGTGTTTGAGTGTACTTGACAGCATTTTCTAGCAGATTGCTGATCGCCAACCTTAATAAGGATGGATCGCCCTTAACCTCAGGCAATTTCTCAACCTGCCAATTAATCACCCGTCCGTTGCTGTCCAACTCAATGTCCCATCGCACCTCTTGAACCAGTTGCTCCATGTTTACAGATGTGTAGCGTATTTCAGAGCGCCCCATCCGAGAAAACGCTAGCAAATCATCTATTAGCTTTCCTGCCAGTTTAGAAGTGTCTGCAATAGTCTTCAAATAACGCAAACTGGTTTCATCCAAGTTTGCTGCTCGTTTCTGTAGCAAGTCCACGAATCCACTAATATGACGCAGGGGCGCTCGCAGATCGTGAGAGACGGAATACGAAAAAGACTCAAGTTCTTGGTTGGCTAATTCCAGTTGGGCTGTGCGCTCTTTAACCCGTTGTTCGAGATTTTCA
>CAZZWA010000092.1:5312-6634 GCA_964657555.1 uncultured Microcoleus sp. | reverse complement strand
CCATCTTTGCGAATGTACTCTTTCTCCAAGGGTGCACTCGATCCAAACTTTTTCATTTCCTCAATGGACTCTTCGCTCAGGTAGAGTTGTTCAACTGGTGTCAGATCTTTCCAGTTCAACTTGCCAGCCTGTAGCTCTTCTCTGGTGTAGCCAACCATCTTTAGAAACGCATTGTTGGCATCCAGGATATTGCCCTTAACATCCCAGAACATCACCCCAATCACATTAGCCTCAACCAGTCGCCTAAACTTTGATTCACTTTCTCTGAGTGCTGCAAGCGCTTGGTTGCGCTCAGTCAGATCGAGAACAAAGGCGACAGTGTCTTGTTTCGAGCCCTCTAAAAGGGCAGCAGCGAGCAAAACGGGGACGCGGCTGCCATCTTTGCGAATATACTCTTTCTCAAAAGGGGTACAAACCCCAGTTGTCACGATTTCCTCCACCTTCTGCTGATCTAGAGAGCGATATTCTGGCGGAGTCATCTCTTTCCATTGCATTTTTCTGGCCAGTAGGTCTGACCGCGTGTAACCGAGCATCTGAAGAAAAGCGTCATTTGCCTCAGTGATGTTGCCTTCAATATCGGGGAAAATAACTCCGATGATATTTGACTCGAACAATCGCCTAAACCGGGACTCGCTCTGCTGCAGTGCTGACTCTGCTCGCTTGCGCTCAGTGATATCGTAAGTGATACCGAGAATAGAACAGATTTCCCCTCTCTGATCTAGCAACGGCACATACTTAATCACCATAGTGAAGTTACCAATAGCAGGCACAGTGATATTGCATTCTTCTGTCTGGGAGGTGCGGCTCTCTACAGTATGTCGCAGCATGGGCAAATAGCTATCTGTAACCTGACTCGGCCAGACTTCTTCGTCAGTGCGTCCGAGAAATTCCTCTAAGGATTTGCCACTCAGCTCAATTCCTTTAGTATTCACATACTTGTACCGCCGATTGGCATCGTAGATAGCGAAGGGATCTGGGAAGTTATCAATCGCCAGTCGAAACCGTTCTTCACTCTGGCGTAGCGCCTCCTCAGCTGCTATGCGATTGCTCACATCTGTAATCATAGCCAGCGTGCCCAAGAACTCACCTGTTTCGCTGAGGATGGCACTGGTGGAGACGATTGTCCACAGCTCTGATTCATTTTGGCGACGGAACCGGAAGTCATGTTGCGCTGTAATGCTCTGTATGTGGCGATCTAGATGCTGCTTCGCTTCAATGCGATCTGCTTCATCCATAAACTCGAAAACAGAGCGCTCAAGTATTTCTTCCCTACTGTAACCCAGCATTTCGGCCATCCGCTGGTTGACGTAGTCTGTCTGCCC
>CAZZWA010000092.1:3880-5212 GCA_964657555.1 uncultured Microcoleus sp. | reverse complement strand
ACAGCAACACTGTAGCGCCGAAGCTGGGAGCGTGTTACTTTTAATCTTAAGTGAGGCTGAGTTAGAGTAATCAACGCACCGGCAATGAAACTTTACTTACCTTACGATAGGTGACAATTTTTTTTCATATACCCTACGACTTATATTTCTTAAGCCTTCTAGCTATACTTTTGCTAGTTCAGCACGACTGTTTGCACAGGAGTAACACGATTTTGTAGGGCGAGATACCATGAGTAGGCGATCGCACAGCAAGTGATGCAAAACTCTTAAATCGGTAGGGATAAATAAACGTTGGTTAAGAGTGCTCACAGACTCCGGATTTTGCCCTCTAGATTCTCCAGTCGCACACTAGGTAATGCATGACAATAATGTCTAACACAACACTAGCTTCTTGATGTAACTGTTCGTTGTGAACTTTTGAGGCGCTATAGTTAAAATTTTGTTGGTGTTTGCCGTCTTGGCAAACACCAGCAACTACCATCAACAACTACACGGGCTGACTAGAACCCCGTTTACCAGTCCGGAGATTTCTTTATTTTATGAGAACAAGCGATCGCTAAAGTAACCCTTGTAACAATCATTTATCTTGACTGGTCAAAAACCTATAGTGGGCAGGCAATCCAGCAACCCCTAAGAAAATCATCGCGGCTCACTCTCGGTGCCCAATCTTCTGGATGATTTCCAGACAGAGGATTATGACTAATTCGTAGTTGATCATTAGTCATTCGTAATTACCCATCTTATGAATGGGACAAGCTGAGAATTCCTCAAGGTAACTTTAAGAACACGAGAAAAACCAACTTAGCCGCAGGCAGACATGCCCGTTATCTCAGTGGTGTCAAGAGCAACTAACCGCGAGGTACAAGTATTTGCATTTAAAGCTCCTGCCTTGAGGTATAGAGTATCCCCTCATCCCCTGCTCTATCAAACCCTAGCCTGCACTAGGCAAAAAAACTCCTGCCATTTTGATAGACTAGAGGTTTGCTATTGAAGGCTCTTGGAGCCTATTTTCATAAAATGAAAAACCCCGGACTGGTAAGCGGGGTGTTAGGAAAGCCGAGTAAGTGGTGTTTGTCGTTGAACAATCACCACTATAAATCTTATATCTATCGTATCCAAAATTCAGAGCGAATCGCTACAGAAAAAAATCCTATTTTGTGCATTGCATTACAAGTGTGCATTGTATACTGTGCATTAGGCACTCGTTGACAAATGGCAACGCATAGCTCAATTGCATGATCACTGGTGGTAGCACTCCCTTAACGCCTCAAGTCCTTGCTTCAGTTGCGTAATACACCAGCGCTACCCCTCTATCAGACTTTTCGATTGAGC
>CAZZWA010000092.1:0-3780 GCA_964657555.1 uncultured Microcoleus sp. | reverse complement strand
GCATAGAATCTATACAACTTATAAGGTGCTTGTTGTAAAGGCTCACACATATATCTAGAGATATGTAAAACTTATAAGGGTGCTTGTAGAAAAGCTCGTGTATATATGCTTCGTGTTCCACGCTCTACACGTCCATTGCTAGTCGATGAATAAAGTAGAGTAGTAGTGCAATATTAAGCAACGCCAGAGAAAGACAGATTTGAGATTTTGCTGACCAGGATGCAACGGCGCACGGAATTGAGAGCGGTTACTGTCAAATTGAGGCTCAGGTGCATACCTTAAGCATCTACGAAATATCAACACCACGAATCAGTCTAGATAATCGATAGCTTTTTAGGCTGCCACCCACCCTGCCTTACTCTTAATGACGCGGCAGTGGAATTTAGTCAAGCTGTAGAAAATCTAAAGAAAAACCATTGCCACATTAGGTTTTGACATCTGCCCAATAGCTATAGCAATGGCAATAGGAAAAAACTTTCCTAAGCTGCGCTACATCTAGATCACAGAATTAGGGTGAGGCTGGTAGTAGGTAGCGGATAGTGGGGTAATATCGCTATTCCTAGTGATAGCGTTAACTATCGCCTCCCCATGAGTGGAAAGTATTTGGCTTAGCTTTCTTCCTATGAAATTTAAATAGGCATACTTTACTAAACAGCAAAGGTAATTCGTCATGCAACTTCTACCTCCAGGCTGGGCGAATCTTGTCGAAAAATTAGCGATCTTAAGCCAGCAACAATCAACTGGAGAGTTGATTTTATCTTCTGGGGCTGAGCAATGGCATCTTTATCTACTTTTTGGACGTCTGCTATACGCCACAGGAGGTGCTCATCGCGTCCGGCGCTGGAATAGAGCAGTGACATACTATTGTCCTGGGTTTAAATCTCATGTTGATCGCGATATCCTGAGTGAGCACGAACCCTGGGAATGTCAACTGCTTCACCAAGGCATCAATCAAAACCAGTTGAGTTTGACCCAGGCCAAAAGCATCATTAGCAATAGCATTCGTGAGGTATTGTTTGCCTTGATAATTCGGGCTGAATTAAGCAACCGTTGGTTACCCAAAAAACAACGTCCAATCGCTTTACTCGAAGTCAAGGAATTGCTTGTTGAAGCTGAACATCTGTGGCAGCAATGGCAAGAGATGGGTTTAGGACAGCTTTTTCCTGATCAAGCGCCAGTTTTTAAACAGTCCTTGACGGCGCTCAATCGGGAAACGAATAAATCTTCCCTCAACCTGCTGCAGCTAGTCAATGGAACTCATACTATTTGGGACATAGCCTTACAGATTAGACAACCTGTAACGTCTGTAGCAAGTGCTTTGCAACGTTTAGTTAACCAAGGCATTTTAGAACTACAAACTGTGCCAGATTTCTCCCTCCCAGTCAAAGTATCAGTGTCTTCACCCAATACTGCTCAACCCTCGCAGCTTTTAGGTGCCGCTCGCACGAGGCCAACTCAGTCCTTAATGACAATTCGCGAGGTAGTCGCTACTGACAACTTGGCACGGCAGGTTCAGGTTTGTGTGAGCGAGGAATTTACGGGTCGGTTAGAGATTGAAGATGTAGAGACGTATGTCTTGCCCGAAGATTCGAGAAAGCATAACTACACCCAAAATTCGAGCGCCAATTTCGCGTCTTTACAGGGAAACCCACAGTGGAGTCTGTTTTTCCGCCAGGGTCATTTAATTGGGTGTGCAAGTTCGGTGCATCCGATTCGCCGTTGGTATCGACAACTATCTCAGTACTGCCCAGAATTGGCAGTTGATGCTATCGATCTGCGATTGGATCGAACTCAGTGTTGGGATTATGACTTTTTAGCAGAACTGGTAAGACAGGGAAAAATCCTCCGGGGGCAGATGGCGGCGCTACAGATTGTTGAAGGTCTGTTGACGGAGATACTGTTCGATATTCACCAACATTCCGAACAACTGGGCAATCGTTCAGGGTTACAACTGACTTACAAGCGATTTCCTCAAGACGTTGTAGAGTCAACACATTCAACGCTGCCAGAAAAACTAATAAACTCGATTCGCTCTCAACAGGTATGGCAGCAGGCAATGCAGGCTTGGGAGGCTTGGCAGCAGGCAGGCTTGGTAGACTTTTCCCCAAACTTGGCTCCCGCGATCCAGCAAGCTGAGGAGTTGCAACGGCAGACCTCACCCCTGGCATACCAAAACCTGACTGCTTTGGCGGATGGTAATCGGACCTTAAGAGATTTAGCTCTCAAGTTAAAACAGAACCTGTTGCCCTTAACTCAATCAATCATGCCCTACATCAATCAAAAGTTAATGAGGCTGATTGAGGTTGAGGATGTAGAGATGCAAAATTTCGCTTCTCTACATGATGTTAAGTCAGTTACAGCCACTAACCCTCAACCAGCAGCTATTGCGACACCCATAAAGCCAGTTCAAGCTCAACTAACTGATCCTTTGATAGCCTATATCGATGACAGCCGGAGCGACAGTCTGACAATGAGTGCTATTCTCACTCAGGCTGGCTATCGGTTTGTCAATATCCAAGATCCAGTGAAAGCATTACCGATGTTGCTAGAGCACAAACCTGAGCTGATCTTCTTGGATTTGGTCATGCCCATTGCCAATGGGTATGAAATCTGTGCACAAATTCGCCGCATTTCAGTTTTCAAAGACACGCCAGTAATTATTCTTACTAGCAATGACGGAATTGTAGACCGGGTACGAGCAAAGATGATCGGCTCCTCCGGCTTTTTAGCCAAGCCTATCGAGCCAGAGAAGGTACTGAAAATTCTCCAGAGGTATCTACCAGCTCCAAAGCGTGTCCAGTAGGAAAGGGTGCAAACATTCCACAATCCAAAATGAGCAGAGTCTTGTACTACGGGAACTTGTCTTATGATTACAGTCCTTTTGGTTGAAGATAGCTTAACAGAAACGGAAGTGATCACTCGCTACCTCAGGCAAGCGGGTCTAAGGGTGGTCAGTGCCAAAAGTGTTGAAGAGGCCCAGATCAAACTCCAAGTGCAGAAACCGGATTTAGTCATTCTCGACGTGATCTTACCTGGTCAAAGCGGGTTTGAACTGTGCCGCGAACTTAAGACCAATTCCAGTACCCAGGAAATCCCAGTGGTGATGTGTTCAACCAAAGGAACTGAGGCTGACAAACTCTGGGGGTCGATGCTGGGGGCTAATGCCTACATCCACAAGCCAGTAGACCAACAAGAACTAATCCAAACAATTCAGCAATTGACTTCCATTTATTAGGAAAGAAGATTTATGCTGACCTCGCTTGATTCGGCGCTCACAACCACTAGTCTTGATCCACTGACGTTAGAGCCACTGCCTCCAGAAACCCGCCAACGGTTACTCCGCTTTTCCCTAGGTTCTGAGGAGACTGCATTGCTACCCCTAGAGCAGATTGCAGAAATTCTCAGGGTGAATGTGGCAGAAATTCTGCCAGTGCCTGAAATGCCCAGTTGTATTTTAGGGATTTGCAATTGGCAGGGAGAAATGCTCTGGCTGGTAGATCTCAACCATCTCATTGGCTATCCACCAATAAATTGGGCAGCAGTGGCATCCCCTATGGCCATAGTGGTTCAAGTCAATCGGCAATCTGTAGGTTTAGTAGTGCAGCAAGTCAAAGACATTGAGTTACACGAATTGCAGCAACTACAGCTAGCAGCGACTGGGTTATTCCCTTCCAGGCTCTTGCCTTTTATCTTGGGAGCTTTGCCTGGGGATGATGGTGTGGTCTTGGATATTACAGCCATTACCCAGAGTCCCCTGTGGCAGCTACACCACCGCTACGC
>CAZZWA010000091.1:0-16414 GCA_964657555.1 uncultured Microcoleus sp. | reverse complement strand
GGGGGGGTTCTGGAAACCCTCCCCTAACTTCTTTTCAAAGCATTTCCTAGAAACTAAAGGTAGTACGGAGGGCACCAATAGTTTCGTTGTCATTAGCTGAGTTATGACCTGGATGTAAAAGCACAATGACACCTGGTGTAACGGAAATATTGTCAGTTACCCGCAAGCGGTAGAACGCTTCTAGGTGGAGCGTCCTATTGAGTTCACCTCCCTCAGCATTGATGCCTTGGGATACAAATCTGGGAATATTCCTTCCATTTGAGACTGAGAGGCTACTGTTAATAATTCTGGGCGGCTGACCTACGTAAAAACCCGCCAAGTTGCCCCGACCCAATAAGTCTGGGAAATTGAGGAAACCCATCCAGTTAATAGTTTGCACGCTTCCCCTTTCTCCTGGAACGTGGGAGGTTGTGTAGCCGCCCCAACCGCCAATGGTGAAGCTTGGTGTGATTCGCCATTCTATGGTGCCGCCGAAAGCGTTAGTTTTTAGCGCTACTCTGTTGTCCAGACGATTAGATAGGGCTAGTTGGTCGTCGCCAACTCCTGTACCCAAAAAACCATCATGCGAGTACGCATTTAGGTAGTCGAGGGAGATATCAAGTGTATCTAAAGGTGAAACAGTTAACTGCGTCCCGATTGTGGTAGTACCATCGGTTCCACCAAACAGGCCACCCAACGCAGGATCTTGGGGATTACCAGCTGAGTATACAGCCTGTAAGCTGGCGCGAGGAATGATTTGCCAGTCAAAGCCTATACCAGCTTGACCAACACCTACACGACCCCGAGGACTACCAATGTTGATAATTGGGTTGCGCTGCGCAAACAGAGAAAGTGGCCCTTGACCGGAACCTTCCACGCGGTTGACACCCCGAAAGACGTTGACGGGGTTAACTCCGGCTGGTCCGATGATCGCGGCAAAATTATTGCCAATCAGCTGACGGTAGGTTAAATCGCTGAGAATGAATGAGTTACCCGTATTCAACTCATAACCCAGACTCGTGAATTCAGGAAGAAAACCTCCTGTGAAACCGTTGCCTACCGCGAGTCCCGTGAGCAGGATACTGCGAGGGCTAAACTGGGTTAGCAGGCTCAGCTGCACGTTGTCGATGACGTTGATATTGTTCTGGTTTTGAAATCTGAAGCCAGCGAGATTGACGTTACCTTTAGTACGTCCCTGGACACCAAAAATTGCCTGTCCAAAGAGTCTAGTTGTTGTAGAGAATTGGTGGGCTTCCAGAAAACCGACCCGACCATCTAGCTTATCTACTCTGGTGCCGAGGGCAGCGATTTCTGCCTGAAACTCCTGAGTCAGTCGCTGTAGCGCTTCTAAGTCTTGTTTATTGACAAATCCAGTCGTACTGGAAGCAATCAATTTCTCAATCTGATTTAGACAAGCCCTCAACCCAGCAGCAAATTCATAGCGAGTCATTGCCCGGTTACCTCGGAATGTCCCATCCGGATAACCTGCTATACAACCGTAGCGCTCTACTAGCTCTCGCAGTGCCTCGTAAGCCCAGTCTCCTGGTCGCACGTCTCGCAGCTGAGAAACATTGGTAATTTGTGACATTGAGTCATCTATCTCTGCTGAGTCTTCTTGTGACTCTGGGTTTGAGTTTTCTGCTTTCGGCTGCTCCTGACTCTTGTCTGGACTCATTGATATGGCTTGCTGTTTGGGAACCCTGGGAGCAGTCAACTCCTTCACCTGCGTTGTAGTAGAGACGTTGCATGCAACGTCTCTACTACAACTTGAGGCAGCTAACGTGTCCCCATTGATCACAGGATTCTGAGACTGAGAGGGGGTGCCTGCATCGCTTGTCACAGATGACTTACTTGCTGGCTGTTTTATCTCTTTGGCAATAAATCGAAGATCTTTCCCTACGGTAAACGGTTCCGTATTTTGTAAATTCTTGGAGTTTTTAAAGGCGAGAGTAGAGTTGGATGAACTTTGAATGGAAGAAAAAGAATGAGCATAATTTTCCTGGCTCTTTATGCTACCTTCCTCGTCATTAATACTGTCGCGTCCCGCAGCCTGATTTGTTACTGAGGATAGATTTGCTAATGCAGGTGATGATTGAGACCCTGTCAACTTAGTTACTGAGGATGAGTCTATTGGCCTTAATAATGTCTTTGCTATTGCCAACAATGGCAAGTTGGCTGTCTGTGTAATCTTTGCCTCATTTCTTAAACTAGCTAAGTTGGTCGATGCCGAAAGTCCCTGAATTGAAGACTTAGCCGCAGCATCTGTTGTCTTGTTAACCGCCGTTGCTGCAACAGCAGGTGAAAAGCTAGCTGCTAGCATACCAAAGACTGTAAATAACAGTGCTGAAGAGGCTGTCTTCTGTGTATTTAATTGGGATTTCACGGTTCTAAAACTCCTGACAACACCACACGCTAGATAAAAATTCTACACGAGCATAGTTTCTGTATGCACAAGTTGTTACATTTAGTAGTTATCTACGATACTTTATTCATTTTTCAGCAAAAATTAGCTTTCTACCCAACCTAGCCTCAACAGTGAGGGTAAAGAGTTTTAAAGCTGAACTTCTCACCAAAGAAGCGCGATCGCTAATCGCACTGCCTCCCCCATCACAGAAAAACGCGCTGCCTCATCTGCTGTTTCTTCCCACTGCAACAACTGCTTATGGAACGTCGAGTCTTTCTTGCTTCGCTTCACAATTGCCTGACTAATCATATTCTTCTGAATTTCTTCAGTAGAGATACCTTCGCTCTTTAGGAAATCCAGCAATCGCTGCACGCTTTCCACAAACTGCTCTGGATTTTGAGACTTGATGATCAGTTGAATTTGATTCACTACTTCTTGATACATCCGCAAGCGACGATCAGATGGTGGTGGTGGTAGTGATACTTGTGGTGGCAGTGTTTCTACCTGCCAATCTAACTTTTGCTCAGGGCTGACAACATTAATTTGCAATAAATTCAGCACCGCTTCGCGCTCAGCCTGTATTATCTGAAATATCTCTGGATAAAGTTCCAAGATTTTTGGTACCAGGATTTTGGCATTTACTAAATGGTTTGCTGCCAAGCGCAGCAGATAATAGCCTTCCTTTGATTCATAAGACTGAATGGTTAGGTACAACTCGGGGCACAACCGTTCTATCCGAGTCAACGTAAAGACTAGCGCTTCCCAGTTAGGAGCCTCTTGCCAACGAACTTCTATGACTGTAGATGCTTCGGCCTCATTGCCACGCCCTTGATGCTGATATCTATCCAGTTCTCCTGACGCGAAATCCCGACTAGCAGGATAGCGAGCTGCCGGTTTTTTGGTAGTGTAATTAAAATCAGTAAAAACGTAGCTACACTGCACTTTAGAAAGATCTACATCTTGAAGGTGCCAGTTGTGGATACAACAACCCGTCATTTTAGCTTCATCAAGATTGCAGCGAATCAGATGACTCTCTAAGAGAAAAGCTTCACTTAAATTGGCCTCACTCAATGTCGTGTCGCTCAAGTAGGCACCACTCAAATCTGCCTGCCGTAGATCTGCCCCTCGTAAATTGGCCTCACTCATGTCAGAGTGCAACAGAAATACATCCTGGAGAATTGCTCTGAGGAAATAAGCTTTTCGCAAGCTAGCTTTGAGTAAATAGGCACCCGTCAGATTCGCCCGACTCAAGTCGGCACTGTGAAGATTTGCTTCACTTAAATCAGCACCAATGAGAATTGCCCGATGTAAGTCTGCCTCGCTTAAATTCGCTGCCCGCATGTAAGCAGCACCAAGGTCGGCTTCTGTTAAGTTAGTGCCTACTAAAATCGCTTCTCGCAAATTCGCTCCTATTAACTTGGCTTCTCGGAGATTTGCCCCTGTCAGATTTGCACTAATTAGGCTGGCGTGACTGAGATTCGCCTCCATCAACTCTGCCTTAATTAACTGGGCGCTGTTTAGCTTTGCCCTTTCCAGGTTAGTCTGATCGAGCTTAGCTCTTTGTAGATCGGCCCCACTGAGATCAGCATCCTGAAGAATCGCCCAGTTGAGGTCAGCATCTTGAAGGGTGGCTAAACGCAAATCCACTTTACTCAACTTAGCTCGGCTGAAGCTTGCCTGTTGGCAGTCAGCACTGTTGAGATTAGCACTGTGTAAATCGGCTTGGCGCAAGCAAGCGCCAGTCAATTTAGCGTGGTTCAAAGAAGCCCAGTTCAGGCAAGCGCCAGTTAGGTTGGCCCCAGTCAAGTCAATTTCTCGCAGATTCATCCCACTGAGATTTGCTCCACTAAGGTCAATATGGGCAAAATGGCGTTCTCCTTGTCGATACCGCTCGATAAAATTCTGTACTTGCACGCTCAGAAGGGGTAGATGGCGGGTGGGTAGGGGAAGAATGAGCCAGAGGCGGGATGTGAGTCCAGGCTAGACAGGTAATATTCTTCAGGCGCTAACCGCTACGGGGTATATCACTTGCTTCTACGATACAGGCTAGCTTTGGTTGTCGCTCAGGGGTAAAGATAGGAGTTCTCTGAAGTCATAAATGTCGATACCAATACTTGCACCAAGCTGTGCAAACATCCTGATGACATCAGTTGAACACATCATAACTGGTCTTCTGTAATCAGCTACACACATAACGCAGTACAGTTCAACATTCGTACCAGCAAGTAATTTGGCAAATGTCTTGGCATGAGGAGCCACCAGAAAAAGTAGGGAGTCTATTTGTTTAATGATAGAACTACCAACTGGATCGCAAGGCGATGTTCGCTAGCCATCCATTATGCTCGTGCACATTCTTGGTTCTGGGAGTGACAGTCTCACCACGCAGCCATGTTTTTGGTGGACAAATATTCAGAAGCTGTGTGATTTCTTTAGGAGAACACTCAAACTCTGTAACGAGCAGTTTAGCTTTGACCTCATCCTGTGTTTCTTGATTCGTTTAGAAGTGAACCGTCACCTCAAGGCAACCAGTGGGGGTGTAAGCCGGGTAGAGGCAACTGATATGGTTGCAGCTTGCCCCCATCAGCAACTAGCGGCAGCATCCACAGGCGGCTGGTAGAGATGGGCTGCCCTTCATTGGTTGTTAACCCAGATGGAGTGGATGCTTGAGGTGAGGTGACGATCTGATCGAAAAGTAGGGCTAAACCATCTGGAGACACACTCATCTGAATGTCTCGCTGATTGGGCAAGACCAACAAAGGTTTAATCTGAGGTGGGGATGTCTTAAGGTCAATCGCTGCTAAATATGGCTGTTCCTGGTATTCTACTCCTGGCAGCAGCTGAGTTAGCAAGCAGTATAGAGTTTGTCCTGTAGGATCAAACTGGCATCCAAGAATTGAGCCTGTTGTGCTTAGGAGTTCTCGATCAATACCTGGTTTGACACTTTGGTTAGGGACAAGAAACAGCGATCGCGTGGGCAGTTGCGGGTTGTCAGTGTTGAATTTCACCATTGCCGCAACTGAGCTATCCTTAGCGAAACCGAGCACCATTCCATATTTGGGCAGAAAATCCAAGGGCTTGGCTTTAGGCATCAGTGGCAGAATTGCCACACCCTGTCCTTGTAGGATCGCTACAGAGGTACTGTCAGGGGTAATTAAAAAGTCTCCTCCAGACTGGTCTCCTAATGGTTGTGCTGTGGGGGGAACATTCTGATTTTCAGCGAGCTTTAATATCCAGAGGCCAAACTCCCCTGGATGCCGACGGTTTGCCCGTTGGACAGCAATCGTCTGGCCATCCGCAGCTAGGTCGAATTTTAGATTTTGGTAGTCTTGATTATCTAAAACCAGGTTAACTCTGCCAGCAGATTGGGCATCTAGGTAGCTATTGGATAAGCTATTGAGTCCAGTTGTCACGGTATACAACTGCTGTTCTAGTAAACCTTTTTTCTGACTGGTACTATCTATGGCAGAATACAAAATCCGGTCGCCTGCTGGGAAGGGCTTAAAGTCCATAACTAGCATGTTTTCAGGCGTCAGGATAATTTTTTGCTGTTTGGTAAGGTTGTAAAGGATTAACCTGCCGTTTTCTGCTCCCTCCACTCCTTGATAGACAAAGGCTTGATCGCGGGTTTGAAAATACCCTGCGAATGGCTGCAAGGGGGTAGCTTTTTCATCTTTGCTGTTGTAGAAATCCCGTGCCCCCTCTAGTTTGACTTTATACGACATACCATAGGGAGCTGGGGAATTTAGAGTATAGGCCATCTTCCGACCAGCCCAACTCATTTTGCCCTGTAAAAGCGGCTCAATGCGCAGATTTGCTTGTACGCTGGCGTGATCCATTGGGCGAGTAAAGGTGAGGATAAAGCTGTTATCTTCTGCCCCCACTTGTTTATGCTGCCAGCTGAAGTCCCGCACGCGTGGTGCGGCCCCATTGCCACTCGCTGCTAATAGCGCCATCAACAAAGTTAGCAATAGCATGAGTGCCAAGGCAATTCGATCAAGTGGTTGAATCCATTTGGGATTTTTGAGTTTGAATGTAGTCATTGGTCATTTGGTCAAAAGGTCGTTGGTCATTGGTTTGTCAAGAGGTCATAAGCTGCTGCACACTTTAAGTTGTGTATTTTTCATGTTTTTTGTCTGTTGTCCGTAGTTAAAATCTTTGTTGTATGTAAGCTTGACAACCGACCACTAATTGAGGAAAATTTCTGACCTTAGCGAGAGATATTGCAATTTAAATGCACGACAGCTGAGTTCTCATGACTAAAAACTAATGACTATAGGGACTAATGACTAAGGTTACTAATAATCGTAGGGATTCTCAGGTGCTGAGATTGGAGTGAGAGAATTGGCTTCAATGGTGAGCTGACGTTTGCCTTTGAGTATTTCAGTAATCATCTTACCTTCGACGTCAAACCAGTTATCGGGAGCGAAGGATGTGCGGACTTTGTTCAGTTTGATCAGGTTCACGGGCAGACCTACGGGATAGGCATCGGCGGCACAACAGGTGATCACAAAACGTGAGATTAACAAATATTGCTCTGGTAAATCAGGTGGATGAACAACAAATCCTTGGACTTTTACTTTCTGGCCAGTGTAAGCGTCGGGTTCAGGATAGACGTTGAGCGTCCGTACCCAGTCAACGAGCGATCGCTTTTCTGGTTGAGTTGAAGTGCGAAATGCTTGGGGTTTTGAGCGGGTCATCGTTATAGAGTCAGTGACTCCCCGTTGGATTGCTGTTTGGCTGGCAAAGACTTTGGGAGTTATAAGTAACCCGGCGATCCCCACCAACAGTAGCAACATAGTGCTCCAACTAGGAGGAATTAGGGTAATGTGCCCAGTGGTTGGAAATCTGTTGCCCCCAGAGGTACGATCAAGCTGCTGAGCGAGTCGTTCCCAGGCTTTTAAAGCACCTATAAATAACAAGGCTACGCCAGTGACAACAATCATCCAAAAGTAATCGGGGTGAATCAGCAGCTTGAGCTGACCAGTGACCCAGAATTTCAGGAGCAAAATGCCCCAGGCTATGATGGCTAATATCTCTAACCAGGGCTGTAAAAGGTTTTTATTAGCGATTCGCGCTGCTTTGCTAGAGAGTTTTGAGTTTTGATTTAAATTCATTGCTTATTGTTTTTTGTTCATTGTTCGTGATCACTTTGCTATGAACCATGAATTATGAACTATTAATATATATGAAGAGTAAGCAATTGGAAGTCATATGACTCCTAACTAAAAAACATACAAGTTAATAAAGAGAGTCAACAGAAAAGTTAATTGAGCTGCTAAAGCAAACAAGTAAATCACTGCTCTAGGCTTGAATATCGATAGCAGCAGTCCGACACCTTTGAAGTCAATCATCGGCCCAAACACCAGAAATGCCAGCAAAGATCCAGTAGTGAATGTTGAAGCAAAGGAGAGGGCAAAGAATGAATCTACGGTTGAACAAATCGATACCAAACCAGCCAATAACATCATGGCAGTGACTGAAGTCACCGGGCCTTGACCTAGACTAAGGATGAGTTCGCGGGGTGTAATCGTCTGAACAAGAGCAGCGATCGCACTTCCCAAAATTAACACCCCTCCCAATTCCCGCAATTCCTGCACTGTATTGTCAAGCAACATCCCTAGTTTGTAGGAGAGAGGCTTTTTTTGTAGGGAATTAGCGGCCATAGATGCCTGTACACCAGCCTCCATTCGCATGGGTGATCCGGTTGGCCCCAGTAAAAAAGTACCGCCTTGCAATAACATGGGCTTTGGCTCTGACCATCGGGATACTCCGCCTTGCTCCCTCTCGATCAGAGGGGGTTGGGGTTGTGTCCTCGGGAGGGAGCGAGTGAGTGCTGATTGTAGCATGGGTTTCACGTCAGTCTGAACGCTAAAAACACAGGCGACCGCCGTTGCCACTACCAAGGAAAATACCACCCTGAGCACGACAACTTCTGGCTGATCTCGAAATGCTACCCAAGTTGACCAGATGACAATCGGATTAATTGTGGGAGCAGCTAGTAAAAACCCAACTGCTACCGGCACTGGAACTCCCTGCATTAGCAGTCGCCGCGCCACTGGCACGTTGCCGCACTCACATACTGGAAATAAGAAACCGATAAAACTACCGAAAACAGCACCCAGAATTGGGTTGCGGGGCATAATTGCAATCAGACGGCGCTCATCAATAAACAACAGCAGCAGACCAGAGAGCAAAACCCCTAGTAGCAAAAAAGGCATTGCCTCGACGATCAGACTTAGGAACAGGGTAAATGCGTTGTTCAGTTGATTCATGCTTTGGTTCGTGCGATCGCGTTTCTACGTAAACTTCTATCTTGATGAGGTCGCCAAGTAATTCTATCGACCATAAGCTGTAAATAGACTTGTTATTATGCCCATTTCTTCATCGACGGCGTAGATCGGGAAGAAATTGCTCTTGTTTTTCGTTCTCATCGAACGACAATACTCAATGTCGGTTACGAGATCTAGGGATTTGTACCAAATTCTGTTTTCAGGATAAAAACTGATGAATATAGTATGATATCACTGACTCGCACTCCACAAAGCTTAGTAATGTATGGCGCGCTCGCGGTGTCACCCTAAGGTCAGTGTCTGGATGAATGGCGGGAAACAGAGGTGGTAGCGCTAACGCGCCGAATTGAGCATCATCCCATGAGGGTGCTAACGATGCCACCTTTTTCTCCAACACAATCAATAGCCTAATGCCCATAGCATCAGCGTCGGGAGTATGTCTGTGAGTGGTATGACAAATATGCAACATGCTTGTGCCATTTCGCTTCTGCCACTAAATAAATATAATAAAGTTAAGGTTAAATAGGTTGACAAGCCTTTAATTAGTTAAAATTGTGTTGCTAGGGAGAATTTTTACACATTTGTTATTTTTTGCAAAAAATAATTTTGTTATTAATATGGTATTGTAAAAATAAATTTTACTTATCTAAGCTGTTCAGCATTTAAACAGGGGACGAGGATTTTACCGAAAGGGAACAGGGAACAGGAAACAAACAAGACGTAATTTAAATGTACAACAGGTTATTACAATTACTAGAAGCTTGTATTAGAAATGTATGGTGATGGCATCCTGCTCAGAGTTATCAGCTCCACTTACTTCTAAAGTTCCTACTCAGACTTTGCGTTTAGAGTCAATGCTACGGGAACTGCCGCTATACGATTTCCAAATTGACTCTTCTCATTCAGGTAAGGAAATTGCCGAAACTTTTGAAGCCAATCCCTTAATACCTGGAGTCATTCTCATAGAGCAAAATAACTTTACAGGCATGATTTCGCGGCGGCGATTTTTGGAAGTCATGAGCCGCCCCTATGGACTAGAATTGTTTTTGAAACGGCCTTTAAAGTGTTTGCATGACTTTACCACTACTGATATCTTAAAGCTTCCAGGCAATACATTAATTGTGGTAGCAGCAAGACAGTCTTTGCAGCGGCCAGCAGAATTACTCTATGAGCCAATTGTGGTGGAGTTAGAGAATGGGGTTTACAAGTTAGTAGACGTGCATCAATTACTGGTAGCCCAATCTCAAATTCATGAGTTAACAACCAAGCTGCTAGATGAAGAAACCCAAGCTAAAATGCTGCAAACTGAAAAAATGGCAAGCTTGGGACAAATGGTGGCTGGAGTTGCCCACGAAATTAGAAATCCTGTTAACTGTATTAATGGAAATCTGACATTTTTGTCCAATTATTATCAAAGTTTGATTAAGCTATTGTCAATTTATGAAAAAGAAACTTTTCAACATTCTCAAATAATTAAGGAAGTCAAAGAAGACATAGAAATAGATTATATTTTGTCAGATCTGCCAAAAATTCTAGAAACCATGAATGTAGCCACTGAGCAATTGATTAAAATTGTTGGTGGTATGCGAAATTTTTCTCGCATGGATGATGCTAAGCGCCAATCCATTGATATTCATGAATGTATTGAAAGTACTTTACTAATTTTGAATAGCCGTCTCAAACATCACATTAAAGTCATTAAAAATTATGGAGAATTGCCGCTGGTGAGTTGCTATTCCGGCCAACTGAGTCAGGTATTTATGAATATCATCAGTAATGCAATTGATGCGCTGATGGACCAGGCATCTGAGTCAGAGAATTGGCAGCCCAAGATTGAGATTACTACTGAAGTTTTAGCAGTGGAAGGTCGCGATTGGCTGGCAGTCCGGATTGCTGATAACGGACCTGGAATTCCACAAGAAATTCAGGCGCGGATTTTTGAGACTTTTTTTACTACTAAGCCTATTGGTCAGGGAACGGGTCTGGGATTGGCAATCACTCATCAAATCGTGACACAAAAGCACGGCGGGCAGTTGCTAGTGCGTTCGCATAATACCTCCTCAAGCAAATCGCAGTCAGACTATGGTACAGAGTTTGAGATCCGGCTGCCGCTTGTTTGACTATACAACACGGCGCAAGTTTGGTTACTTTAGTGCGGGTCGAAGATCTCGCGT
Organism: uncultured Microcoleus sp.; assembly: GCA_964657555.1. GTDB lineage: Bacteria > Cyanobacteriota > Cyanobacteriia > Cyanobacteriales > FACHB-T130 > CAZZWA01. The sequence goes on along the minus strand of CAZZWA010000091.1, from coordinate 5,567 downwards.
AGGCAAGACTAGGAAGGGTATGCGAACTTATGCCCTAGAGTACTAGCACGATGAGCTGTCGGGAGATATGGAAATTGGGTAAGAATGATGATTTTAGCCTTATCACATCTTCATTTTAATTAAAAGTAAAAACCATACATTTTTTTTAATAACTCTTCATAGATAATTTTATTATATTTAATAATGAAAATGTATAGTTGTCACAGACTCTGCATTGTAACTATACAAATTATCACGTTGAATAAATATTTGTTATGAAACGTTGGCAAAAATATAATTCAGAGTCATCAGCTAGCTTCTTGTCTATGACATGCGACCTCAATTTAGAGTCAACTCTCCAAGATTTGTCTCTGTATGACTTTCAGGTAGAATCCTCTTGTTTAGGGAAGGAAGTTGCTAGAATCTTTGAAGCAAATCCCCTTCTACCAGGAGTCATTCTAAAAGAGCAAGGTCTGTTTATCGGCATGATTTCGCGGTGGCAACTTTTTGAACAACTCAGCCGCCCCTACGGAATGCAGCTGTTTCTTAAGCGACCCGTTAAGTCTTTATATCGCTTAGCTGGTACTAAAAGAAATTTAATACTCCCTATTAATACGTTAATTGGCGAAGCGACAAGGCAGGCTTTACAACGGTCAGTTAAGCTAGTTTACGAACCTATAGTTGTAGAACTAGATACGCGGATTTACCAATTAGTAGATGTACACCAATTACTGATAGCCCAATCTCAAATTCACGAACTAACAACTCAGATTCTGAATGAGCAAACCCAAACTCAGATTAGGCAAACAGAGAAAATGGCTACATTAGGACGGATGATTGCTGGAGTGGCCCATGAAATTAGAAACCCGGTAAACTATATCTGTGGAAATGTAGATTTTTTGTCAGCTCACTGTCAGAATTTGGTAAATATAGTATTAGCTTATGAAGAAGAGACTTTACAACCATCACCAAGAATAACTGCAATAAAAGAAGAAATTGATCTGGATTTTTTAATAGAAGATTTGCAAAAAATAGTAGCAACAATGAAAGTAGGAGGAGAGCGATTAATAAAACTTGTCAGCGGTCTACGGAATTTCTCTCACATGGATGAAACAAAGCGTCAGCCAATTGATATCCATGAATGTATTGACAGTACGCTGTTAATTCTGAGCAACCATCTCAAGCATGGTATGGAAGTGGTTAAAGATTACGGGGATTTGCCGCTAGTGAGTTGCTCTTATAGTCAGATGAATCAGGTATTTATGAATATCATCAGTAATGCCATTGATGCACTGATGGATAAAGCAGTTGAATGTAAAGCTAGTTCCAATACATGGGAACCCCGAATTAAAATTACTACAAAAGTTTGTTCGCCACCAGAAAATCTACCACAGTCGAGTTCTCAATGGGTGTCTATCCGGATTGCTGATAATGGTTCGGGAATTCCACCAGAAGTTCAGGGGCGAATTTTTGAGAGGTTCTTCACTACTAAGCCGGTTGGCAAGGGAACAGGTTTAGGATTGACAATCACTCATCAAATTGTGACCGAAAAGCATGGAGGGCAACTGTTAGTGCGTTCGCTCACTGCTAAGACGCCTGCGGAGGGTAAGTTCTGGGAAGAAGAATTACAGTCTGATACTGGGACTGAGTTTGAACTGCTGCTGCCAGTAGTTTAGTCAACTTAGTTAGAAATTTAACTATAGTAAGGCTAGTATTGACAACTCGGCGACCAAGCCTCGTCTTAAAAGGACGTGCTAAGCTTTCGGCACGCTTCGTGACGCTACGGCGATGGTTGCAGTACCTGGGAGGCTAAGAAGATGGATAATAGGTAATGGGAATGGGTTTTACCCCGTAACCAACCTCCAAAAGTGATGCTTGATTAAGCTCACCTGTTCTTAGCTTTTTTTGCTGCATTCATGGGCGTTGAATTTCGGTGTCAAAAGGATTTATATCACCTCCGTCATTATCTCAGGGTAGTCATCGAGATCTCAATTTAGAGTCAACCCTCCGGGAACTGCCGCTTTATGAGTTTCAAGTTGAAACCAGCTGCTTGGGCGAAGACATCGCTCGCATGTTTGAGAAGTATCCCCTGCTACCAGGAGCAGTCTTGGAGGAGGAGGGTCAGTTTGCCGGTATAGTCTCTCGACGACAACTCTTAGAGTACCTGATCCGTCCTCATAGATTAGAGCTATTTTTGCACAAACCAGTGAGCGAACTCTACAGCTACATCCGCTCTCAGGTTTTAGTTCTTCCCGAGAATACGCCAATTCTGGCAGCAACTTACCAGGCGCTGCGGCGATCGCCTGAACTTGTGGGGGAACCAGTTGTGGTGCAAGTGGCACCATCTAGTTATCGGTTGTTGGATGCTCAGGAACTAAATGTTGCTTCTTGGCATATTCGAGGCATAGAAACTCAGGTGCGGTATGAACGGGCTCAAGCTCAGATGATTCAAAGTGAGAAAATGGCAAGTCTGGGACGACTGGTAGATGGGGTAGCACATGAGATTTTAGACCCGGTGAGTTTTATTTGGGGCAATTTAACTCATGTGTCAACTTACAGCCAGCAGTTGATAGAACTACTAACTGCTTATGAAGCACATTTATCTGTAATACCTCCTGAAATTGCCACTCTAAAAGAAGACATTGAAGTTGATTTTTTACAACAAGATATGCCGCGAGCGCTTGCCAGTATTCGCGCAGGAGCCGAACGGTTAAAAAATTTAGGAACCAGCTTGCAAAACTTTTGCCATATTGATGATGTTTATCCTAAACCAGCTGATTTAAATGCCTGTATTGATAGTATTATTTTACTCTTAAAAAGTCGTTTAAAAAGTGAGATTGAAATTGGCAAAAGCTATGGAAAGTTACCACCAGTGCGATGCTATATTGGACAACTAAACCAGGTTTTTATGAATATTATTACTAATGCTATTGATGCCTTAATTAATCAGGCGATCAGACAAAAATTTGCGCAAGATTTTGGGGAAATCGGACACCAAGACTACCTTCATAAGCCACGCATTGAAATCACAACTCAAGTTTGTTCGCGTAATGCCACCAATTTATCCGATTCTAGTTCTCGCTGGGTTTCGATTTGCATTGCTGATAATGGCCCTGGAATGTCAACTCAGAAACAGCAGCAAATCCTTGAATCTTTTTCTGTGAAGAAACGTGCTGCTAAAGAAACTAGTTTATCGGTGAGTTATCAAATTGTCACAGCGAAGCATGGTGGAGAATTTTACGTGCGATCGCCTAGTCGCATTTTTACAGACATCAGCGGCGCGGCACAAGAGCCGTCAGCTTTCTCTGAAGAAGTAGGAGAATTGCCTCCTGGCAGTGGCACCGAATTTGAGATTGTGCTACCTCTGATTTAACCACGCGCTTCTAAAATTCAGGACTCCGAAGCCAGATGCTTCAGAAGCGTTTTTCTGGCTTCAGGGTTTGACAGACTATCTTCTGTTTTGGCGATCGCTAGCATTACTTCAAACACATCAAGATTATGCCAGCCATCACAACATTACCCGTAATAAAAATTTTCCGCGTCAGTTAACTATTGGTATTCGAGAGCACACGATATTAGCAGCCTTGTCAAGTCACACAAACAAGTGACACTCAACTGAGTTACCGCAAATGTGTTTCACCGGAATAAGTGACTGGCAATGAACTTTAAAGCACGGCACTATGGCTTATCAAGAGCATCCTACCGATGAAGGAAAAACGAAATGGAACCTGATAAGCTTTCTGAAATTGCGATCACCAGCAAGAGGCGTGACGAGGAAAAGGTAAGTTCTGTTGATGGTAAGTCTCTAGTGAATACCCAAGGCTATGCAGATCTCTCAGGTGTTGGGGCACATAGACACGGTAACCATTCTGTTCGTCAGGATACTAACAAGCAAACAGTTTCAGCATTATGGGAAGAAGATCCCAATCCACCAGTACCAGGGAAAGATGAGGGGAGCCGGGTATTTGAGGAGAGGGATTGAGGTGCGATTGCTATTTTTGACTGAATTTCATCATTTGTCTGGAAGCAAAGTTTCCACTGACCGAAGAGTCAGAAGCGCTATGATTTTAAGCTGAAGACGGATCATTTTACATTTTGGACTTTAGATTATTTTGGATCTCATGCCCATCCCTTTCCAATGAATGTTCAATCGACACTCCAAAATCATAAATCTAAAATCCAAAATTGGTAGACTCGTCTGGCAAATTAGCCAACATCACTCTACTTAAACAACATCAGCAGTCGCTACTTTCAACTCAAAAATCTTTTTGATCGCATCCTCCACTACCTTATCCGGTGTCGAAGCCCCAGATGTAATTCCTACTACAATCTCACCGTCTGGCAACCAATTCTCAGTGACTTCCAAATGGCGACCAAGCGGCTTATGTTCAAGACGATTGCCAGGGCCAATCCGAACGGCACTGTCAATATGATAAGACGGAATTCCCCAATGGATGGATATTTCTTGCAAATGAGTAGTATTAGAAGAATTGAAGCCGCCAATCACCACCATCAAATCTAGCTTTTCCTCAACCAGCTTAAACATGGCATCCTGCCGCTCTTGAGTGGCGTCGCAGATGGTGTTGAAGCTTTGGAAATGCTCGCTCAACTGGTCTGGGCCATATTTTTTCATGATTGTGTGCTCAAATAGCTTGCCAATCTGCTCGGTTTCACTCTTGAGCATCGTCGTCTGATTAGCAACCCCAATCCTCTCTAAGTCTGTATCGGGATCAAACCCGGCAGAATAAGCCTTGCTAAATTTTGCCACAAACTCGTTGCGGTCGCCGCCGTTGAGCATGTAGTTGCAGACGTACTCTGCCTCTGCCATATTCAGCAACACCAGATACTTACCGGCAAAGGAACTGGTAGCAACGGTCTCCTCGTGGTTATATTTACCATGGATGATCGAGGTGTAAGCCTTTTTCTTGTGCTTCTCAACAGTGTTCCAAACCTTGGAAACCCAAGGGCAAGTCGTATCGACAATTGTGCAGCCTTTCTCATTGAGTAGCTGCATTTCCTGAACGCTGGCACCGAATGCCGGTAAAATTACTACATCATCACTGACAACGACAGAGAAATCTTTCTCACCTTCTAGCACTGGGATAAACTCCACCTGCATCTCCTGTAATCGCTGATTCACAGAAGGGTTGTGGATGACTTCGTTAGTAATCCAGATCCGTTCTTGAGGGAAGTGTTGGCGAGTTTCGTAAGCCATCGCCACAGCGCGCTCGACACCCCAGCAAAATCCAAACGCCTCTGCTAACCTGATGGTGACATCACCTCGTCGTAACGTGTAGTTGTTTTGCCGAATTTGCCCGATGAGATTGCTTTGATACTCTGATTTAAGAACACCAGCAACCTCAGCTTGGTGACCGAACCCCTTGCGATGATAATTCTCAGAACTATTTAATGACCGTTTAAAGGCTTTCGTATCCATGCGGTGTCTTGTCCCTCTAATGACCCGTACAGCGTAGTAGTGCATACCAAGTAGGCAGGAAGATCTCTACCTTCCCCCTTGAGAACCGAACTTACAAGCTTCCAAGTATCCGGCTCAAGCAAGTCTAAGCTACCATACTAGAAACTCTTTT
>CAZZWA010000090.1:14311-16452 GCA_964657555.1 uncultured Microcoleus sp. | reverse complement strand
CCCAAATTAACAGTCAAATGAAACAGCTTTCCCTGCCATCTACCATTTTTCATGATCGCGTTTGTTGAGTGCTGATGTTTGAGCGGTGAGCGAGCGCACTTTTATTCTGTTGAGAGCGCTTGTATCTAGATATACTTTCAAACTTACCTCATTTGAGCCAAATCTGATTGATGATTAAATCATACCTGCTCTAGTTTCTTTCATGGCCTTGCGCTGCACTTGCACTAGATGGGTGCTCACCAGCTGTGTTCAAGGGCTTGTCGGAGGAGCCTCCAATTTCAGCAGCGCCCATCATACATTCAGACAGCTTGCTGATCATGGCGCCAAATCTGAGTTGATAAACTTTGTTAGTTTTGCACCCCCAATTTGAAGACACCTACAGAATCTTGTAATTGTCGCGCTACTTCTACAGTTTGTTGTAGAGAGCTAGATACTTGGCGTGACGAATCGGAAGTTTGTGAAGAGATTTGGGCAATCTTCTTCATTAAATCCGCGACAGCTTCCGCTGTCTGAGCCTGCGACACTGTCTCACCAGAGATAGACTGCACCAAATTGTCAATCTGGCGAGATACCTCGACAATCTGCTCTAGGCTCAGCTTGGCATCGGTGACTAAATGGGTGCTTTCCGCCACCTGAGTCGTTCCTAGTTCCATCGCCCTAACCGCTTCGTCTGTTTCCAATTGGATATTTTCTACAATTTTGGCAATTTGTTGGGTGGCGGCGGATGCCTGTGCTGCCAGCTGCCCTACTTCTTTCGCCACTACGGCAAAACCTTGACCTTCTTCCCCTGCCCGAGTGGCTTCAATACTGGCGTTAATTGCTAAGACGTTAGTTTGCAGAGCTATCCGGTTAATCAACGATACTACTTGGGAGATTTGTTGGGAAGCTGCTCCCAGGCGCTTTACTTTTTTAGCAGTTTCGGCTACATTATCCCGCAAACTTAAGATACTTTGGAAGGTGAGAGCGATCGCTGTCCCCCCAGCCTCGGCAGTCGTTGATGCCGTATGGGCTACGGCGGCGGCTTGGCGAGCATTATTGGCCACGGCTTGAATCGAACTGCTCATCTGCTCTACAGAATTCAGGGTGCGGGTAATATCCTGTGCTTGTTGAACTGCTTGCTCCGTTAGTTGCTCGAGTGCCTCTTGCTTCTCCCCAAGATCCACATTTACTTGGGTCACGGCAGCTTTCACTCTCAGCACCAGTTGCCGCAGGCTCTCCACAATGGCATTAAAAAAGTCAGCGACAGTGCCAATTTCCCCTTCGGTCACTTCTGCACGCACAGTCAGGTTGCCTCTAGCCGCTTCTTCTACATCAGTGAGTAGTTTAATTACAGAAGCCTGAAGCGCTTCTTTTTGTTGACGTTGCTGACTCGAAATAACTTCTTCTACTTGGCGTGCTTTTTCTACCTGTTCTAAAAGACTAGCCTGATCCAGGGCAAAGCCGATTTGAATTGCTAATTGTATGCATAAATCAATTTCTGACTGCTGCCAAGTCCGGGGTGCTTTGCATTGATGAGCAATTAGCAAGCCAAACAGTTGTTTGTCTTTCATAATTGGTGCGATCAAACTGGCCTTAACTTCAAAGCGTTCCCATATTTTTATCTGCTTGTCTGTTAAACCTGCTTGATAGATATCATTAATGGCACAGGCCAGACCATTTTTATATCGGTTGACATCCGGCTTTCCAAAACAGGAGTTGTCTATTTTTTCATCTAAGGCTGGAGTCCAACCAAAAGCTAGGGATTCAGCTAGAACAGCCCCCTGCTGAGCGGCTTCATCAAAGTGATAGATAATGACTCGATCAGTAGAGAATACACTTCGGACTTGATCAACTGCTGTTTTGAGGATTTCTTGGAAGTTGAGAGAGCGCCGAATCCGCAGGGTAATATCTGTAAACACCTGTGCTTGCTTGGCTTCAGCTTCTTGGCGACGAGATTGTTCTGCTTGTTCCCTAACTAGAACCTGTAGTTGGTCTGCTATTAAGTTGATTCTAGAGCTTAACACTGCAAGTGCGTCTTCGCCCTGTATATCAATAAAGGTATCGAGTTCTCCTTGAGGGAGTTTTCCTGACTGGTTAGTCCTATTTAGGATTGGACTTATGCCCCACTTAGCTAAGAAAGTAGCGCTCGCACCCACCAGCAA
>CAZZWA010000090.1:12175-14211 GCA_964657555.1 uncultured Microcoleus sp. | reverse complement strand
ACTAATCGAGCGGTTAGCAGAGTCATAAGCTGTTGCCCCACTTGCTAGTAATGGGGGCGTACTTATGGCAATAGCTAAAGCTATAACCTGAGTTTTTAAACTTAGGTGCTGCAACGGTCGAGTGTTAAATTGCTGATTCATCTGACAAGTGAAAGGAGTAATCAGTTGGTGCAGTCTAGTATTATGAACAACTTTCGAGTATTTCTGTTTGGCTACCGGTGAATCCCGCTCAGATTGAATCGTCATAGCGTCAGCCTGATAAAGAAATTGTCGTGTCAGCGATTAATTACTTAAAGCTGTGGCAGGAGTAATAACTGGTCTGTTCCGAAACATTCCAGTCATCAAGAATGCTTAAGTATCGAGGCGTTGGCTAATGCACTACCTATAAATATAAAACCGTGGGTCTGATTGCCGAGTCAGTCTATTAATCAGTGACTCTTTTGATATGAGAAAAGTGACTAATTCCGGGTAATATAAGTTTTACAAATAGCTTTGACAAGAGTATTTGGCAAAATAATTCAGATAGTTACTATCTCAACTACTTGTATTATTATATACCTGGACAAGTAAGATAATTCCGAACTTCCCGTGATCAGAAATAGGATTCCTGTTACTTTGGTTTGGGCAGTATTCATTATATGTGTACTGCCTAGCTTACTTAATTTACTGGGAATAGATTTTAGCTCACCGCAACAAATCTTCAATACTGGAGCTGTCTTAGATAAAGCTCAGAGCCAAGTTATCGATAGCATACACTACACACTAGCGGGTAGCTTCACACATACTATTCTGGAGTGGAGTGCTTTCTGTACAGCTATTTTTACTGTCATTTTGTCGTTCATCCACTTTTACCTCAAGCGCGATCCTGTCACCCCGATTATTGGCGTGGCACTTTTTAGCGCTGGGTGCATGGACGCATTTCACACCCTGGCAGCAGATAGATTAATTAAGGGTCTTGCCGATACTCAAAATCTCATTCCCTTCACTTGGGCAATCTGCCGACTTTTCAATGCCCTGATTTTGCTTGGCGGTGCAGGCATTTTCTTGAATGCTAAACCAGGAAGGTGGAAGGGGAGTGCTAGTTTGGTAGCGATCGCAAGTTTAGTCTTCGGCCTAATTGCCTATGGAATTGTCTACATTTGCGCACACAGTGCGACTCTACCCACAACGACTTTTCCTCACTCTATAGTGACTCGTCCTTGGGACGCTGCTCCGCTCTTACTATTTATCTTGGCAGGCTTTTTTGTTTTCCCTCGCCTTTACTACAAATATCCAAGTTTTTTCTCTCATGCCCTGGTCATCAGCGTCATTCCCCAAGTTGCTACTCAACTCCATATGGTTTTTGGTTCTACTGCGCTGTTTGATAACCATTTCAACATTGCCCATTTCCTCAAGATTGTTGCCTACCTATTACCGTTTATCGGATTGAGTTTAGATTACATCCAAACCTACCAAGAAGAAGCAGATACAGCTAAGCAGTTAAAACAAGCTGTGGGGGTATTTGGTTCTATTTTAGGTGACCGCTAATCGATTGTTTTTTGCCGCGTAAGTTAGCTTAAATTTACGCTTTTACCAGATCGTGCTAATCAATTCTTGATTGAGGTATTTTCCATGACTATTCCAGAAATTACGCATAAACTTTTAGCTGCTAAAAAAGAACAGGGACTGAGCTTTGCCGATCTAGAAAAGCTACTAGGACGAGACGAGGTATGGATTGCAGCGGTTATTTATCGTCAAGCCAGTGCTTCTGAAGAGGAAGCGAGTAAACTGATTGATGCTTTAGGTATAGACCCTATTCATGCTAAAGAACTCACCGAATATCCTGTCAAAGGACTGGGTCCTGTTGTGCCAACTGACCCTCTGATTTATCGGTTTTATGAAATTATGCAAGTTTATGGAATGCCTATAAAGGAAGTTATACATGAGAAGTTTGGTGACGGGATTATGAGCGCAATCGACTTTACTTTGGATGTAGAGAAAGAAACAGATCCGAAAGGCGATCGCGTTAAGGTGGTCATGTCTGGAAAATTTTTGCC